>DATCGG010000029.1:0-10482 GCA_036509075.1 Gemmatimonadaceae bacterium | reverse complement strand
GCTACCGCCCTGCGCGACGCGGGGAACAAGGACGTGACGGTCAAAGTGTTCCCGACCCTCAACCACCTCTTCCTGCCGTCGACGACGGGGTCGTTCAGCGAGTACTCGCACCTCCAGACGATCAAGGTCCCGGACGAGGTGCTCGCCATTCTGACCGATTGGGTGAAGGCGCGGATTGCGCTGAAGTAAGCGGCGCGCGCGCCTGTGTCGGACGCTATCATTGGGGTCCCTGACGGCCGCTCAGCCGCTCCCATTCTGGTTCGATTCCTGCATTTTCGCGCCTCAAATGCGGTTATCACAATCGAGTGTTCGGTGGCTTGCGGCAGTCATCGTCGCTGCCATTTCGTGCAAAGGTGATTCCCTCGAACCCAGCGGCGGCGGAGACGTTGCTTCCGTGGTCATCACACCATCAACGGCCACCGTCGCCGTTGGTGCGAACGTGACGTTGACCGCCGAGGTGCTCGATGCAGCCGGAAAGACGCTGACCGGGATCAAGGTTGTCTGGGCCAGCGCCGACCCCTCGATCGCAACCGTGTCGAGCTCGGGTGTGGTCACGGGCGTCGCCACGGGGGTGGTGCACATCGCGGCGAGCGCAGTCGGGAAGAACGCCATCGCTGAAGTCACCGTCAATCCGACGCCGGTCGCGAGCGTTAGGCTGACGCCGCCGAACCAAAATCTGCTCGTAGGGCAAACCGTCCAACTCGGCGCCGAAACGCTGGACGCGGACGGGAACGTGCTCACGGGGCGTCCCGTCGAGTTCACAAGCAGTAATGCCGCGGTCGCCACCGTGAGCAACACGGGGCTCGTAACGGCGCTCGTGCCAGGCAGCGCGATCATCACGGCGGCGAGCGAAGGGAAGTCGGCGCCGTCCTCGATCACAGTCAGCTCCGTCCCGGTTGCCTCGGTGGCGGTGACGCCCACCGGAAGTCAGATCGTCGTCGGGCAGACGACGCAGCTCAACGCCGAGCCGCGCGATGCGTCGGGCCAGCCGCTCGTCGGCCGGGCGGTGTCGTGGTCGTCGAGCGACCCTAACGTGGCGAGCGTGTCATCGACCGGGCTCGTCACCGCGGTCGCTCCGGGTCAGGCCACTATTACGGCGACCAGTGAGGCAGCGGCTGGCACGTCGACCATTGGCGTGAGCCCGAAGCCGGTTAGCTCGGTGATCATTTCACCGGGCCAGGGAAGCGTGACGGTCGGCCAGACCTTGCAGCTCTCTGCGCAGGTCACCGACGATCAGGGCAACGTGTTGACTGGGCGGCCGATCGCGTTTACGTCCGGCACGCCTGCGGTCGCGACTATCTCGGCCACCGGTCTCGTGACCGGCGTGGCACCCGGTTCCACGACGATCACGGCGACGAGCGAAGGAAAGACGGGCACGGCAACCGTGACCGTCACGCCCATTCCCGTCGCGAAGGTCGAGATCACGCCGTCGACGCCTAACGTCACGGTCGGGGAGACCGTGCAGCTCAACGTCTCCGTTCAGGGACCGAACAATCAGGAACTGACTGGCCGAACCGTGACGTGGTCGAGCGGCGCTCCCAGCGTCGCGTCGGTGTCTCCGACCGGGGTCGTGAGCGGACTCGCCCCGGGGACCGCGATCATCTTCGCGAATGTGGAAGGCGTCCTCGGATCGGCGACGGTGACGGTCAAGCAGGTGCCGGTCGGATCGGTCGTCGTCTCGCCGCAGACGGCCAGCGTCCCTGTGGGCGGCGCCGTGCAGCTCTCGGCCAGCGTGCGCGACGCGTCAGGCGCGGAGCTTCAGGGCCGGCTCGTGGGTTGGACGTCGAGCGACGAGACGATCGCCGTGGTCTCCAGCGAGGGCCGAGTGAGCGGCATCAAGATTGGCACGGCGACGATCACCGCATCGAGCGAAGGGAAGAGCGGGACCGCGACGGTGACCGTGACGGCCGCTGCTGTCGCGTCGGTGAACGTCACGCCGCCAACGGCAAGCATAACCGTTGGTCAGACGACGACCCTGACCGCGCAGCCCCTCGACGCGAACGGGAACGCGCTGACGGGGCGCGCTGTCGCGTGGGCGTCGAGCAATGCCGGAGTCGCAACGGTTTCCGACGCGGGTGTGGTCACCGGTGTAGCGCCGGGAGATGCGACGATCACGGCGACGAGCGAGGGGAAGAGCGGCACGGCCACGGTGACCGTGACGCCAATCCCGGTGGCGAGCGTGACCGTCGATCCGGCCACCGTGTCCCTGACGACCGGCGCGACGCAGCAGATCACCGCGACGCCGCGTGACGCACAGGGCAACCCTCTCGCCGACCGTGCTGTGACGTGGGAAAGCCAGAACCCGGCGGTCGCGACGGTTTCGCCGGCGGGACTCATCACGGCGGTGGCGCCTGGGAACACGACCGTGACCGCCACGAGCGAGGGCAAGGTGGGCACGGTGACGGTCACGGTCACGGCGCCGGCGGTCGGCTCGATCAGCGTTTCGCCGGGCTCGGCGACGGTGTACGTCGCGGCGACGACGCCGCTCACAGCGACGGTGCGCGACGTGAACAACCTCGTGATTCAGGGAACGACGGTATTGTGGTCGAGCGACCAGCCGGAGACGGCGTCAGTGTCGCAGAGCGGCGTGGTGACGGGCCTCGCGCCGGGTGCCGTTACGATCACCGCGAGCTCTGGCGGGAAGGCGGGGACGGCGGCGATCACGGTGCAGCTCGCACCGGTCGCGAAGGTGATTGTGACCCCGTCGACACTCGAGCTCCGCGATCGGGATGGCGAGCGCACGGGTATTTTGTCGGCGACGCTTCAGGATGCGCTGGGCAATGTGCTCACGGGGCGTGAGGTGAGCTGGTCGAGCTCGAAGACGCAGGTGGCGACCGTGAATGAGTCCGGCGTGGTCACCGCGCAGAACAAGGGTGACACGACTGTGACCGCGACGAGCGAGGGTGTAAACGGGACGGCGACGGTCAAAGTGAGAAACGACTGAGGTCGCGGGTTCCCTTGAGAACGCCACTACGGGCCAATAGCTTGAGATTCCTTACGGCGCCGTAGCCAAGTGGTAAGGCAGCGGTCTGCAAAACCGCTATTCATCGGTTCGATTCCGATCGGCGCCTCTAAAGTGACACAACGGCTTACGGGCCCCTCCAAAAGAGGGGTCCTTTGTTTTGCGTCGTGCTATTTCAGTGTGCTGAGATACTCGATGACATCGCGGATCTCCCGCCGGGTCAGGACGCTCCCCATAGGCGGCATCGCCGACGGCCCGTTCGTACGCCGCGCGATGTCCGACTTCATGATCCGCCTCGGCGCAGTGCCCGCGTCTACCACGATGTACCCATTGGTCTCCTCGCGGAGCGTGCCGAACACGCCCTGGCCGTTCTTCAGCGTTACCTGCACCGCTCCAAAGCCTGGAGCGATTCGGGCGCTCGGATCGACGAGTGCTTCGAGCAATTGTTCCCGAGTCAGACGTCCGGCGACCTCGCGTAGCGGTGGACCGACGCTCGCGCCGGGTCCCGTGCCGAAGTTGTGGCACTTCGTGCACTGCGCCGACGATCCCTCCATGACCACGCGCCGCCCCCGGCGCGCATCGCCACCGTGCAGTACATCCGCGTAGGCAACGCGCGGTGCGGCGCGCGCACGCGACCGTTCGAACGAGTCGAGCCGTGCTATCAGCGGGGCGTGCTTCGTCGCGCGGGCTGCCTCGGCAACGTCGAGCTGGATGTCGGGAGCGATCTTGCCCTGCGCCAACTGATCGACGAGACGCGTCAACATCTCGCGGCCTGTCGTGGTTTGAATCTGTCCGAGTGACGCAAGCGCACGTTGCTGTTCGCCCACCGACCCCTTACCGCCCACAACTGAAGCCAACAGCTCCGTGGTCGTCGCCTCGGGGAGGTTGAGCGGAGGGATCGCGCTGAGCGCTGCCATGCGCACGGTCTCGTCCTGATCCTGCAGCGCAGCACGGAGCGCTTCTTCAGTGCGCCCGTCGCGCATCGTCGCGAGCGCGCGGAGCGCGGCGATCCGAACCGCTGGAGCCTGCGCCGACCGCGCCTTGGCGAACAAGAGAGACGTCGCGCCCTGGAGACGCAATCTTCCAATGGCATCAGCGAGGGCCACCTGAACGCCGGTGCTTCCCGTGGCAAAGAGCGGCTCGACGAGTCCCAGGAGCGCCGCGCGGGCGATTGCCGAGTCGCGATGGACAGGGCCGAGGTGCGTCCCATCGACTCGATCCAGGATCGACGGCTTCGGCCAGACCCCCAGCACCGAGATCGCCTCGACGCGCATCGCATCGTTCTCCGAAGCGCGAGCAGCGAACGTCGCTACCCTGCGTGCCGCCTCCTCCGTCCCCACGCGAAGGTTCGCGCTCAAAGCGCGCCTAACGAGCGGTTCAGCGGAGTGAGCGCTGTCCAGCACGGCGGCGAGGGCGCGGAGCGCGCCCTCGATCCCGCCATCATCGTTGATCGCGCGAGCGGCCTCGGTGACCACCAGCTCGTCGCGATCACTCAAGAACCGAGCGACGCCGGCGTCGTGCATGCGGCGTAATGCGATGACTGCCGCGAGACGCACTGCTCGTGATGGATGATTCGCCAGCGCGACCACGGGTCCGGTCTCGCCAATCCGTGCGAGCGCGAGCGCGCCGGCGTGGCGCAGGTACACGTCCTCGTCGTCGTTCTCGGCAAGCATCTCGATGATCGACGGGATCGCCGCCGCATGCCTAACGCGTCCGAGCGCTTCGGCCGCGAAGAAGCGCGGACGCGGCCGCGGGTCATGGAGCAGAGGGAGCAGGTCGCCGGACGCGGCACCGTATCGCAGATCGCCTAACAGCTTCGCCGCCTGCGCACGGATCTCCGGATCGCCGTCTCTCAGGAAATCGACGAGGGGACGAGCCAGCGTCAGGTCTTTGCGCGCGAGCTGGCCGATTCCCCAGAGCCCGTGGATTCGCGCGAGCTGGTGATGCGTTTGACGAGCGGAGGCGAGGAGGTCGCTCGCGGCGCCGCGATCGACGAGCTCGAACTGTGCCTTCGTACGCACGCGCATATCTGGATGGCGGAGCAGTCCGAGCAGATCGGGAATCGACCGTTCCTTGAAGCTCGCCGCGATCAACGTCCGCGTCTCGGTTCGCGCGGGCGAAGCACCGCTGCCCGCGACATCCAGCTTCCAGATTCGCCCTCTGTCCTTGGTGTTCCACCCCTCGATCCAGTCGGCCAGGTACAGCGCGCCGTCGGGCCCGAACTTGAGACCTGTCACCTGAAGTCCCTGCAGCACGAGCTTGTCTTCGGCAAGGCGAAACCCCGCGCCTTGCGGCGCGAGCGTGAAGCCCCGGACGCTGGACCCTGACGGCGTACCGGTGAACACGGACCCGAAGAAGTATCCTCGCCACGCGTCGTCGAGCGCGGTGCCGGGATTGTAGGCGAAGCCGGCCGGACCCGCGTGCCATGGGGCGATGGGCGGCGTGAAGTACGCGGCCTGCCCGGCGAAGCGAGGCTTGAAGAGACCTTCGTCCATCCAGACCTTGTACGTGTTGTTGTCGGGATCCACGTACTTGCCGAACTGCCAGTTGATGCGCCACCCACTGTCCATCCCGTCGACGATGTACAGGAGTCGCTCGACTTCTCCGGGATGGTCACCGTCGTTGTCCGGGGAGATCAGATTGCCGTACTCGTCGAACGCGAACTCCTCCGGGTTGCGCAGCCCGCTCGCGAAGATCTCGGCCTCGCTGCCGTCAGGGTTGGCGCGGAGAATCACACCGCTGTTCGCATTGGCGAGATGCCGGCCTTCACGGGTCGTGATGTTGATCCCCAGGTC
This sequence comes from Gemmatimonadaceae bacterium, assembly GCA_036509075.1. Taxonomy (GTDB): domain Bacteria; phylum Gemmatimonadota; class Gemmatimonadetes; order Gemmatimonadales; family Gemmatimonadaceae; genus JAJKIV01. Next base: position 4,725 of record DATCGG010000029.1, on the reverse strand, counting down.
GCCCTGCTTCCAGTAGAGACGTCCGTCGGGACCGATGATCGGGCCCGAGAGCCCGTGCCCGCCGAAGCCGATGTGCACGCCGGATCCGTGCGCCAGCGACTCCTTCGTGTCGACCACACCGTCTCCGTTGGTCTCTCGAAGCCGCCAGATGTCCGGCGACACGGTCAGGTACAGATCGTTCCCGTATGCGAGGACGCCATGCGCGACGTCCGAGACGAGGTCGTTGAAGTCTTCCAGAATTTTCTGAGAGAAGTCCGCGATGCCATCGCCGTTCGTGTCCTCGAGCCGATAGAGCCGTTCCTTGTGGAACGTCAGGTCGCGCCAATCGCTCGATCCGTCCCCGTTCCAGTCCTTCAACCACTGATTCCGCGCGCTGTTCTCGGGCGCCAGCACACGCGTGTAGAACGCGCGCTTGTCCTCGATATCCTTGAAGGTGATGGACGGAACCATCCAGTCGGAATGCGCCCGGATATCGACCTCATCCCGGCCGGTGCGAGCGGTGCTGGTCACGAACATCCGCCCGGTTTCATCGAACGCGATGCCGATGGGATCCGCGACGAGCCCCTCAGGAGCCCACGGGTCGAGCCCCAGTCCGGGCGCGAGCCGCACGGACACGGAGTCGCGAGCCAACGTCGCGAGACGAGCCGCGGAGTCCGGCGCGAACCTAACGATGCTCGGGGAAAACGGCGCCGCTGCCTCGACCACCAGTGCTCGAAGCGGGGCAACGCTGGGCGCGGGCTCGGGTAGGCGCGGCGGTGCGGGCGCGGATTGGCACGCACTTCCGAGGCACAGGAGAACAGCCGACGCACGTTTCATCCACGCACGCGCTGGAATGACGGCGATTGTCCGATGCCATGTCATATTACGACGCTACCCTCCGGAGCCGGAATGCGCGAGCAGGTGACTCTCATGCGACCCGACGCGCGTGATCCGACGACCGCGCGCGCGATGTCGTCGGGCCTCCCGGTCGATCTGATCAGTCAGTCTGCTGGACGTCTCCGCGTCCTCGCGTTGCTGTACGCGTTCGTCTTCTTCATGGCCGGGATCCTCCCCGCGCTGGTAATTCCGACTGAAAGGGCGCGATTCCTCGGGAGTTTCATGCAGTGGGGTCCTGCGGTGATCGCGATCGCAGGGGCCTTGCTCGTCGCGGTCGTGATTGGAAGCGGCCGGCTACAGCTTCCCGTCGTAATGACCATCGGCCTCGCATTCGAAATCGTCAGCAGCTACGGCATCGTCGCGGCCGAGTTTGGCGATCCGCAACAGCTCGAGATTCATCGCGGCTACTTGGGACTCTCGTGGGTCGCCGTATGGGTCGTGCTGTTCACCGTCGTCGTGCCAACCGCCCCGCGCAGGGCGATGTTGGCGGCGCTTGTGTCGGTGAGCTCGGTCCCGGTCGTCATCGGGCTCATGATCGCGTCCGGCGTTGTCTCGCTCACGTTGGTTCCGATGGAGTTCTTCTTCGGGCTCGTGTTTCCCTATCTCCTCGTGGTGTGCATGGCCTATGTCGGTGCCCGTGTCGTCTATCACCTGGGCACCGAAGTCAAGCGCGCACGCGACCTGGGGAGCTACAGGCTGGAGGAGAAGCTCGGAGAAGGTGGGATGGGGGAGGTCTGGCGAGCCCGCCATCGCATGCTGGCGAGGCCCGCCGCGATCAAGCTCATTCGACCCTCGGTCGACTGGAATGGGCGGGCCGGAGCGTCGGACGAGGCAATTCGCCGTTTCGAGCGTGAAGCGCAGGTGATCGCCCAGCTCCGCTCACCCCATACCGTGGAGCTCTTCGACTTCGGGATGGCTGATGACGGCGCCTTCTACTACGTCATGGAGCTGCTCGATGGCCTCGACGCCGACGCGCTGCTCCGGCGCTTCGGGCCAACGCCGCCCGAACGTGCCATCTACGTCCTTCGGCAGATCTGTCACTCGCTGTCCGAGGCCCAGTCTCACGGCCTGGTCCATCGCGACATCAAACCGGCCAACGTCTTCCTCTGCCGGTATGGCGAGGAATACGACTTCGTGAAGGTGCTGGATTTCGGAATCGTGCGCGCAATTGGAGACGCCGCCAACACGAGCGCGGGGCCCACACGAGAGAACGCGGTACAGGGTACACCAGCCTTTATGTCTCCCGAGCAGGCGTTAGGGGCTGATGTGGACGGGCGCGCCGACATTTACGCCACGGGCTGTCTGGCCTACTGGCTCCTCACCGGGCAATTCGTCTTCACCTCCCAGACCCCCATGGGGATGCTTGTGCAGCACGCCCAGAAGCCGCCGGTTCCGCCATCGGTCCGGACCGATCTGCCGATCCCCAAGGCACTCGAGGACCTCGTGCTATCCTGTCTGGCGAAGGACCCCGCGAATCGACCGCAGTCCGCCAAAGAACTGTCGCTTCGGCTTGCCGACGTGGAAGGCGCGAACGCCTGGACGCAGGACCGGGCGCGGGAGTGGTGGGCGACGAATCAGTCGGCGGCGAACGGGCGTTAGGCAACGCGGTCGAACTCTTCGCACTCGTTGCCGCTGGTGATCTTCCGCCTCGCTTCATCACACCTCGATCACGCTTGTGTCGCGATCGTCTCCAGCGTCTCCCATCGTTCCGTCAGCCCGGTGATCTCCGGCTCCAGCGCGGCGAGCCGCGATCGCACCGCCGCAACGGCCGACCCGTCACGCAGCACCGTGGGATCGGCGAGCGACAGGTAGAGCGTCGCGCGCTCTCGTTCCAGCGCATCGATCCGGTCAGGAAGATCGGCCAGCTCTGTCACCTCCTTGAACGTGAGACGGCGTGGCCTCGCCCTCGGCGTTGGCGGCGCGGGCACCGGCCGCTTGGGCGGGTTGGTCGGCGCGGCGGCCGCCGCGGCCTGTTTGCGCTGCCGCACCCAGTCGCTATACCCGCCGACGTACTCGCCTACCGTGCCCCCGCCCTCGAACACGAGGGTGCTCGTCACGACGGCGTCGAGGAACGCGCGATCGTGGCTCACGACCAGAAGCGTCCCGGAGAACTCGAGCAACAGCCCCTCGAGCACGTCGAGCGTCTCGATGTCGAGGTCATTCGTCGGCTCGTCGAGCACGAGCACGTTGAAGGACCGCGTGAACAGTCGCGCCAGCAGTAAGCGATTGCGCTCGCCGCCCGAAAGAGCCGCGACCGGGGTCCGCACCCTCTCGGGCGGGAAGAGGAAACCCTGCAGGTAGCCCATCACGTGCTTCCGCACTGTGCCGATCTCGACGAACTCGGCGCCGTCGGCAATGCTGTCGAACACGCTGCGCTCCGGATCGAGTTGCTCGCGCATCTGATCGAAGTACGCGAGCGCGATGCCCGTTCCCATGCGGATCGTTCCACTGTTTGGCGCGAGCTCGCCGATCAGCAATCGGAGCAGCGTCGTCTTGCCCGAGCCATTCGGGCCGATCAGGCCAACGCGGTCGCCCCGGGTGATCGACGTGCTGAAGTCCGTGACGATCGCGCGATTGCCTAACGCCAAACTCACGTTCCGCATCTCGACGACCAGCCTGCTCGACCGTTCGGCTTCCTGAGTCTGGAGCCTAACGCTGCCGGCGCGGTCGCGTCGGGCGCCGCGCTCGGCGCGCAATGCCTCGAGCGCGCGAACGCGGCCTTCGTTCCGAGTGCGGCGCGCCGGGATTCCCGTGCGAATCCAGACCTCCTCCCTCGCCAGCTTCTTGTCGAACTCCGCCTGCTCGCGCGCCTCGGTGGTGAGCGCCGCTTCCTTGCGCTCGAGATAGGCGTCGTAATCGCCGCCCCAATCGGCGAGGCGTCCTCGGTCGATCTCCATGATGCGCGTCGCGACGCGCCGCAGAAATGCGCGATCGTGCGTCACGAACAGGAGCGCTTTGCCTCGGTCGATCAGCAAGTCCTCCAGCCACTCGATCGCGCCCAGGTCGAGGTGATTGGTGGGCTCATCGAGCAGGAGCACATCGGGATCGCGAACGAGGGCGCGCGCGAGCAGTGTCTGGCGCTTGCGGCCGCCAGATGCATTGCCGAACGGAAGGTCGGCGTCGAGGCCCAGGTGTGAGAGGACCGTCTCGACCCGCGTGTAGAGCTGCCACGCGTCGGAGGCATCAAGCGTGTGATGAAGGCGATCGAGCTCGCGCAACGCGGCCTCCGTGCCTTCCACGGCGACGCGGTGCGCCGCGTCGTGATAGCGCGCGAGCAACTGGCCACGCTCGCCGAGCCCCGCGGCAACGACGTCGAATGCGGAGCCCGTGACGTCCTCCGGGACCTCCTGCTCGAGTCGTGCGACGCTCGCGCCCGCCTCGCGTGTGATGGTCCCGCTATCGGGCGCGAGCATCCCGTCGAGCACCTTCATGAGGGTGCTCTTTCCGGCGCCATTGCGCCCGAGGAGACACACGCGGTCACCTCGCTCGATGTGAAATGACGCGTGATCGAGGACCGGCGGTCCGCCGAACGCGATGCTAACATCCTGCATGCCGAGCAGCGCCATTTGCATAAGCTAACGACCGGTCCGAGGGCGCCTTTCTACATTGCGCGTTGCAGAGCAACAGCGCGAAATGGCCTGACTTGTTAGGCACTCACGTCGCACGGACCGCAGCGCGGGAATCGGCAGGCTATGACGAGTACACGAGCGTGCCAAGGAAGGTGAGTGACAGCCGCTCGGCGCGAGCCCGGCGTGCTGGCTGCTCACGGGCTCATCGCGTTGACGAGATGCACGGCACTGTCGTTCCTCACGCCCCCGGCTCCGTCTGCGTAGCGCGCCGGCAGCGACA
>DATCGG010000028.1:0-32930 GCA_036509075.1 Gemmatimonadaceae bacterium | reverse complement strand
CGTGGGCCGCGCCTCGGCGCCTTTCGCTCCAACGGGCCAGCCGACGCCGCCGGCGTGCGTGGCGGACGCGGTTCAGCGCCTCCACTGATACGCGAGCTTCACGAAGAAGCCATCGCGGCGACGCCGGAGGTCCGAGAACTTCGCCGACTCCTCCGTCTCGAACGTGTCTCGCGTATCGCCATACCCGAAGAACGCGACGGTCCCCGGCGTGGGCTCGTACGACACCAGCCAGTCGGTCTGGAGTGTCCCGCCGTTGCCGCCGGCCACGGGCGACCCGTCCTGCAGGAAGATCTGGTCGCCCGACGGCGTGAGCAGTCCGCTCGTCCGCTGCGCCTGATACTGGCTCACCACGCGGAAGAACAGCGCGCGCGTGGGCTGATACTCCACCTTGAGTCGTGGAATCACCGTCCGCGCGTACTCGGAGCCGTCGAAGTCGCGGTCGATCTGCGAGAACGTCAGCGTCGCTTCACTGCGCATGCTCCTGGTCGGCCGCATCGTTAGGCCCGCCGACGCCCGGAGCTCCCGCCCCGTCGACCCCTCGGCAAAGATCGCGACCTCGTTCCGCGCGATCGTCGTCGTCGCGTTGACCTTCTGGAAGGTCGGCGTGGTGACAGTCAGCGATACATTCCACAGCCCCGTGACTTGCTGCTCGGGCGGAAGGTACGGCTGCAGGCCATCCGAACCCGCGATGTACAGGCCGTTGTACGCGGTGGAATCGAACGTGAAGAAGTTCCGCGACACGTTGAGCGACGTGTTCCACCCGCCACGGAGGCGGAACATGTTCGAGAGCGACTCCTGTCCCTCGTACCCGTCGCCGGCCACAAAGTGATCGTACTGCCAGATGCGCGTGGGCCCGAAGAACATCGTGTAGTTCTCCAGCCGCGCTCCGGGCTTGCCGTAATACGAGAAGCGATTGAAGCCGTGGAGCGTGATGATCCCGGTCCGCGGGACGAATCCGGAGCGGCTGATGAAATCCGTCCCGAGCCCGCTGAAGAGATAGTTGTAGCCCCAGATACGCCCGGTGCGGTCGAGCTCCGCCTTCCACACCGGCGCCGTCTTCGCGTCGGACGTGCCGAGGAGCGCGGGATCCTTCGTGTACGAGCCGCCGAGTTGCGTCTCGAAGTAGTACATGCGGCCGAACACGTAACGCAGGTCGCTCGCGATGACCGTGTTCGTCGTGTCGCCCGCGCGACGATCCGTCATCGTCAGCGCGATCGTGGAGTTCCCTCCGAAATCGCGACGCAGCCGCGCGACGTTGAACAGCGCCTGGTCGCAGTTCTGCTTGGTCGAAACGCCGTCGATGGTCGTGTTCGGACACGGGGTGTCATCAAGTGCAGAGAGATACGCGACGCTCAACGGGCCGAGCTTCCCGGTCACCTTCGCGCCCGCGACCGGCGTCGCAATCTGTCGAGTGTACACGAGCTGGTTCGGCGTGTTGAACAGCTCGATCCCCTCGAGGAAGAACGGCCGCTTCTCCGCGAAGAACAGCGCGAATCGCTCGTTCACCGTCACGAGGCTCGCGTCGGACTCCACCTGCGAGAAATCGGGCTTCACTGTCGCGTCGAGCGTCACGGACGGAAGCGCGACCTTGAGGTTCACGCCGGCGTCGGGATTGATGTCCTCGCGCTCGAAGGTGCCGGTGGGCGTCCGCTCACCATTGAGTTGCGCCGTCACGAACGGCTGCACCTCCGTCGTGATCCCACGCTCGATGTGCTCGATGCCCGTGAGCGAGCCACCCTCGCTCAGGAAGCTCGCCGTTGCCCGCCGCGCGTCGGTCCACGTATCCTCGAAACCCGTGGCCTGCACATCGCGCACGACGTTGATGCTCCACGTCTGCGGGTCGCTCGACGGGAAACGAAGACTCTTGAAGGGAATGCGAAGCTCGACGACGTATCCACGGTCGGTGAGCTGCCCCTTGGACTCGAAGCGGAAGTCCGGGTTCCAGTCGACGTTCCCGCCGAAGATGTTCCCCGCGCTCGCCGCGCCCTCCGTCCGCACGCCATCACCCTGCGCGCCTAACGGGTTGACGACGAAGAAATACGCTCGGCGATGATCGTTGAACGTATCGAGGTAAATCGTGATGCGGTCTTCGTTGCTGAGGTTGTCCCGGTCCGCGACCGTGGCGCGGATGGACGCCGGGTTCTTCGCGTTGGCGATGATCCCGAAATAAATCGCATCATGCGAATAAAAGAGCCGAGCCTCGGTCTGCTCGTTGGCGGGTCGGCCGTCGATGGGCTGGTATTGGTGAAAGCCGGTTAATCGCGCTGCCTGGGTCCAGACAGGCTCGCTGAGTGACCCATCGATGGTGACGGCGGGGCTGGCGATGCGCGGAATGTGAACGGCGGGGCGGCTCGCGCCGTCGTATGATTGACCAGGCGGCGCTGCGCCCTGCGCGGCGGCCATCTGGAGTAGTAAGAACGTCGTCGAAAACATGGGCCCAATTTAGTCGGGATGGCACAGCCCGGCTCATTCGAACCGTGTGAGAATGCTGTGAAAGCCATTGTCATCCCGAGCGAAGCGAGGGATGACAAACATCTATGATCTCTCGGGTTCTCGAGGCCTGCCTCTACGCCACCGATCTCGACGCCGCCGAGCGCTTTTACGTCGATGTGCTCGGGCTCGAGCGCTATTCGGGTATGCCGGGAAGGCATGTCTTCTTTCGATGCGGCGCGGGGATGTTCCTCGTCTTCAATCCGGCCCGCACGAGCAGCGAACCGTCAGTGGTTGGCGGCGCCATAGTGCCGGCACATGGAGCCAGCGGACCGGGTCACGTCGCGTTCGCCGTCCCGGACGCGGACATTCCGACGTGGCGCGCGCGACTCGAGACCGCCGGCGTCGCCATCGAGTCACAGGTGACGTGGCCGCGCGGTGGGCGTTCGCTGTACATCCGTGACCCAGCTGGCAACTGTGTCGAGCTCGCGTCGCCGAAGCTCTGGGGGTTCGAGGATCCCGACGATGCCTGACGAGTCGCTGTGGCGCTGCCCGAAATGCGGGCGCGGGTTCGCGAACCGGAATCAGACACACACCTGTGCCGCGCTCCACGACCTCGATCACCACTTCGATGGCCGAGAGCCGATCGTCCGCGAGCTGTTCGACCTCGTCGTCACCGCGGTGCGTGCGATCGGCCCTGTCACCATTCTTCCGGAGAAGACGCGCATCGCATTTCAGGTGCGCATGTCGTTCGCGCAGGTCACGCCGCGGAAACGATGGCTGGACGGTCACGTGGTGCTCGCACGCCGCCTCGAGCACGCCCGCTTCCGGACGATCGAGACGTTCTCGCCGCGGAATCACCTGCATGCATTTCGCCTCGAGCACCCCGGCGACGTCGATGCCACATTCGTCGCGTGGATGCGGGAGGCCTACGCCGTCGGCGCGCAGCGGCACCTCGACTGAGCTTGCCATCTCTCCTCGCCGTCGACGTCGGCGTACGCACTGGCCTCGCCGCCTACCGCGACGACGGTCGCCTCATCTGGTATCGCTCGCGCAACTTCGGCGCAGCCGCACGACTCAAGCGCGCCATCCCGGCGCTGCTCCACGAAGCCTTTGATCCCACCTACGTCGTCCTCGAAGGCGGCGGGCCGCTGGCCGAGCATTGGGCCGCAACGGCGGAGCGACACGGGTCGCACGTGCGTCGCGTGAGTGCGGAGGAGTGGCGCTCGATGTTCCTCCTGTCACGCGATCAGCGCTCGGGTGAACAGGCGAAGCGCATGGCGGACGGGATCGCACGACGCGTCGTTGAATGGTCCGAAGCCTCGCGCCCGACGTCGCTCCGTCACGACGCCGCAGAAGCCATTCTCATCGGCCTCTGGGGTGTGATCGACATCGGATGGCTGCCTGCCGTTCCGCCGGCGTTAGGCTTGAGCGGCCTGCCGAAGCGGAAGCCGTAACCGGGCCCGCGCACCGCTCCGATCCTCCCGATTCTCGAGCGCGAGCGTCCCACCATGCGCCTCGGCGATCTGCCGGCTCAGCGCCAGCCCAATCCCCGTGCCTTCCGGTTTCGTCGTGAAGAACGGCACGAACAGGTTCGCCGTATCCGCCAGGCCTGGCCCTTCATCCTCGACCGACACGACGACCGACGTCTCGTCGCTCATCCATGACACACGCACGCCTCCGCTTGTGTCGGCCACGGCATCCACCGCGTTCCGCACGATGTTGATGAGGAGCTGATCGAGCTGGTCGCGATCGGCAAGGACCGTCGTGGGCGGACCCGGACACACCACCACCGCCATGCGCTCCTCCAGCTCGACGACTCGGCGCACCCATGCTTCTACGTCGACCGGCCGAAGCACAGGCTTGGGCAGCTGAGCGAGACGCGCGTATGCCTGAAGGAATCGACTGAGCGATCCCGATCGCCCCTCGATCACGTCGAGACCGTGCAGCGCCTCCTGCTCCCAATCGGGGGCGCGCGGCTCGCGCTTGAGCACGCGCTGCAGGCTGCGCGCGATGGACTTGATGGGAGCGAGCGAGTTGTTGATCTCGTGGCTCAGCACCCGTACGATGCGCTGCCACGCGAGTCGCTCTTCCTCTCGCAGGACGTGACTCACGTCGGTGAGCACGAGCAGTTGATGCGGGAGCCCGTCCTGCCGAAACTCGCGACGCCTGACCTCCCAGCGTGCCATGCGGCCGTCGCGCGCGAGGTCGAGCGTGCGCGGCGCGGCGTCGTGCAGATACACATCGAGGCCTAACGTCTCAGCGCCTCGGCCCAGTAGGCGTTCGATCGGCTGGCCGAGCAATCGCTCGCCCTCACGGTTCACGAGCCGAAGCTTTCGTTCGCTGTCGAATGCGAAGATCGCCGCGTCGATCTCGGCAATGACGGTCCGGAGAAGCGCCGTCGCCTCGAGGGCCCCGAGCCGCTGTGCCTGGAGCGTGTTGCCTAACGCGTTGACCTCGGCGATGGCGATGCCGAGCGCGTCGTCCTCGTTGGCGCCGGCGCCGCGCACGGAGTAGTCGCCTTCGCGTAGACCGGAGAGGAGATTCGAGAGCGTCTGAATCGGGCGGATGACACGCTCGCGTGCGACCGCGGCCGCGGTGAGCCACGCACCCACCACGACGACGGTGAGCGTCCACCGCACTTCAATGCCGTGCTCCCCCGTCCAAAGCCAGACGAGTGAGAGGATGACCCCCGGCAACCCACCAACCAGAACGATGGCGGGGACGCGCGACTCGACCGGCAACCGCGCACGGGATAAGCCCGAACCACGCCGAGTCCCCAGTCCCCAGTCCCTAGTCCCCGGTTCAGAGTCCATGCTGCTGTATCCGCCGGTACAGCGCGCTGCGGCTCATGCCTAACGACTCGGCCGCCTGAACCACGTTGCCGGCATGCCGAGCCAACGCCTGCTGGATGATGTACCGCTCGGCATCGTCCATCGTCATGCCGGAAAGATCGGCGGCGCTGCCCGGTGCACTCGCCCGGAGACCGAGGTCGTCGCTCGTGATGTAGCCGGTGCGCGCCATGAGCACTGCGCGTTCCACCGCGTGCTGCAGCTCGCGGACGTTGCCCGGCCAGCCATGCGCCTGCATGGCGGCGGTGGCCTCGTCGTCGAAGCCATGGAGCGTCTTGCGATATCGCGCCGAGTAGTCACCGAGGAAGTGGGCGGCGAGTCGCGGGACGTCGTCTCGGCGGTCGCGGAGCGGCGGTAGTCGAATCTCCACCGTGTTGAGGCGATACAGCAGGTCCTCGCGAAAGCGACCACCGGCGATCTCGGCCATGATGTCCGCGTTCGTTGCGGCGAGAACGCGCACGTCCGCACGCAGCGTGCGCGACGAACCCACGCGCTGGAACTCCCCCGTCTGCAGCACGCGCAGGAGCTTCGCCTGGAGCTTGGCCGCCATGTTCGCGATCTCGTCGAGGAACAGCGTGCCGCCGTCGGCGAGCTCGAAGCATCCGACCCGGTCGGTCTTCGCGTCGGTGAACGCACCTTTCACGTGCCCGAACAACTCGCTCTCCGCCACGCCCTCGGACAGTCCGCCGGCGTTGACGGTGATCAGCGGCCGTGCGGCGCGGTTCGACGCTGCGTGCAGACGCTGGGCGACGACTTCCTTGCCTGTCCCGTGCTCGCCGGTGATGAGGACGTTCGCGTCGGACGCTGCGATGCGATCGATGAGCTCGAGCACGGGCTGCATCGCGCGCGACCCGGCGACCAGTGCCGGAACGTTAGGCGCCAGGCGTTTGTTCTCGGTCGCGAGGCGCTCGTTCACCCGGCGTGCCCGCGAGAGCTCGATCTGTGTTCGCAGGATGGCCACGAGGCGCTCGTCATCCCACGGCTTCTCGATGTAGTCCGCCGCTCCGCGCCGCATGGCCTCGACGGCACCCTGGACGCTGCCGTACGCGGTCATGACGATGACCGGCAGTGTCGCGTCCAGCGCGCGCACGCGGCCTAGGACGTCGAGGCCTTCCTTTCCCGAGGTCGTGTCGCGCGCGTAGTTGAGATCCATCACGACCGCATCCAGCGTATGCGACTCGACGGCCTTGAGGATCTCCACAGGCCGCAACGCCGGGACCGCACGCCAGCCTTCCTCCTTCAGAAGCAGTCGAAGCGCGTCGAGAACGGCCGGTTGGTCGTCGGCAATCAGGACCTGCGGCGCGGTCGGGTTCGGGGACATGCGTAAGAGTTTACCTCTTCTCCGTGCCCTCCGTGACCTCCGTGGTTATTCATCATTCTCCGCGCAACGCCCCAAGCAAGTCGGTGCGGGCAGCACGCCTTGCCGGAATCCAGCTCGCGAGCACCGCCACCGACAGCAGAATTGCCGACACGACAGCCAGCGTCGGAACGTGGATGGCACTCACGCCATACAACAGGCTTCGCAAACTCCGGCCGATCAGCGTCGCACCGACGATACCGATGCCGACACCCGTCAGTGTCAACCGCACACCCTGACCCACTACGAGCCGCCTCACGTCCTGCCCCGGCGCCCCCAGCGCGAGCCGGATTCCGATCTCGTGATGACGCTCCGCTACCGAGTACGCGATGAGCCCGTACACACCCACCGTCGCCAACACCAGCGCCATCAGAGCGAATACGCCAATCATCGATCCGCTCACCCGCTGCGCCAGGATCGAGCGTGACACCTGCTCCTGCATGGTCGACACGTCGTAGACGGGAATCGTCGCGTCCACCGCTCGCACCGCATCGCGCACCGCGCTTGTTAGCGATGCCGCATCGCCTGACGAGCGAACGACCACCGTCATGCCGCCATCCGGCGCTTGCGCATACGGGAGGTACATCGTCGGCTGCACCGGCGCGTCGAGACCGTCCTGATGCACATCGCCAACCACGCCGACGATCGTCGACTGCTTGTCGGACCCGCCCTGTCCCACGACCTGGCCAACGACGTTCCGCTCACCGGGGAAGAACGTCCGGGCCCACGACTCCGTCACGATGATCACGGCCGGTGCGGTCGAGTCATCACGCACGTCGAACTCCCGCCCCGATTTGAGCGGAATGCCAAGCGCTCGGAAGTAGTCGGGTGTCACCCGCTCCCAGCGTGACGTCGGGCCTTGCCCGTCCGGCGCCGCGGGCTGCCCCGGGATCCGGAAGTTCGACGTGTTCGCCGATCCACTGAGTGGTAAAGCCCCCGCCGCGCCGGCAGCCACCACACCGGGCGTCTCTCGCAGCCGGTTCAATACATTGTCGTAGAAACGCACCATCGCGGCGCGCTGCTGATACGGCGGGCCGGCAAGCGTTAGGCGCGCGGCCAGCACGCCATCGGCCGAGAAGCCGGGCGACACCGCCTGCAATCGAGCGAGGCTTGTGAGCAGCAGTCCGGCACCCGCCAACAGAACGACCGCCAGCGCAACCTCGGCGACGACGAGAGCACGCTGCATCCGACTCCGTCGCACGGAACCCGACCCGCGGACACCGGTCGCCAGAGGCTCGCCCACGCCGCCACGCGCCAACTTCAGCGCCGGCACGATGCCGGCGATCAGTCCAGTCAGAACCGCCAGCGCCACCGTGAACGCGAGCGCTCTCCCACTCACCTGGATCGACACCCACGGAGGAAGCGGAATCGGCACGAGCGACGTGAGCAGACGCAGTTCCCAGAGCGAGAACAGCACCCCGAGCGTCGCGCCAGCCATCGCGAGTACGATGCTCTCCGTGAGCAGCTGCTGTGTCAGGCGCCAGCTCGATGCGCCGAGCGCCTTTCGCACGGCCACCTCGCGCGCCCGTCCTGAGGAGCGCGCGAGCAACAGATTCGCGACATTCGCGCACGCGATCAGCAACACGAAACCCACCGCGCCGAGGAACGTGTACAGGATCGTCGGCGCCCGGCCGACCAGGTCGTCCTGAATTGGGCGCGCGGTCACGCGCCATCCACTGTTCGACCCCGGATACGCGTCCTCGAGTCGTTTCGCAATCGCGTTGAGCTCCGTCACGCCTTGCTGCACCGTGGCAGTGGATGACAGCCGTCCGACACCACGAATGAACCGACTCCCGCGGTGCATCGCCTGCGAGTCGGGCGCGAATGGCGACCACGCCTCCGCGCTCGGCGGGTACGCGAACGACTTCGGCATCACTCCGACGACCGTAAAACGCGACCCATTGATCAGGATCTGCTCGCCGATGATGGCGGGTGAGGCGGCGAACCTGCGCCGCCAGTAGGCGTCGCTCAGCACGACGACTTGTTCCCTGCCTAACGTCTCATCCTCGGGCAGGAAGGACTGCCCAAGCTGCGGTGTGACACCGAACACTCGAAAGAAGTTGGCCGACACCCGCGCGCCATTGGCTCGCTCGGCCCGGTCGTCGCTCGCGACGTTGTAAGTCTGGCGCCGATAGATCGCGATCTCGTCGAAGGCGTGTGCGTCGGCACGCCAGTCGAGCACATCGGGGTACGCCACGCTCGAGCCGTCGAGCCCCTGCGCTTTGTTCTGACCGTCGAGCGTGACGATGCGGTCCGGATGGTCGAACGGCGGCGGCGTGAGCAGCACCGAGTCGATCACACTGAAAATCGCGGTGTTGACGCTGATTCCGAGCGCGAGCGTGGCGAGCGCCGTAATCGTGAAGGTCCGGCTGCGTCCGAGCGCGCGGACGGCATAGCGAAGGTCGTTGATCAACATCACGGTCGAAGTCGGAATCGTTGCGTCACTGGTCCGCGCGTAGCGCGATGGCCGGGTCGACACTCGCCGCGCGACGGGCGGGCAGGTAGCACGCGATCGCCGCGACGAGCGCGAGGAAAATGGGAACGCCGCCGAACGTCACGGGGTCGTGGACACCGACGCCGAACAAGAGGCTCTGGAGCAGCCGCGCGCCCGCGAGCGACCCGATGAGTCCCAGCGCCACGCCGACGAGTGTTAGGCGCAGTCCCTGCGCGAGGACCAGCCGCAACACCGAGGACCGTTGGGCGCCGAGCGCCATACGCACCCCAATTTCGCGCGTACGTTGCGCGACGGCGTACGACACCACACCGTACACGCCCACCGCGGCGAGCACCAGCGCGATGACCGCGAAGGTGCCCACGAGAAGCGCCTGCAACTTGGGCTGCCAGATCGACCGCGCCAGGATCTGCGGCATCGACTCGATGCCGAACACTGCCAGCTCGGGGTCCAGCCCCTGGATGACTTTCCGTGCCGATGGCGCGAGCGCGGTGGGCTCTCCAGCGATGCGAAGCGCGATCGTCGACGTCCTCGGCGGTGATTGCGAGAAGGGGAGATAGATCCCTTCGGTTGTTCCTTCGCGAACGCCGAACTGCTTGATGTCGCGGGCAACGCCGACGACCGTGATCCATTCTTCCTTCGAGTCCGCTTGCCCGAGCTTGAATCGCTTGCCGACGGCGCTCTGGTTCGGCCACCGGCCGCGCGCCAACGACTCGTTGACGATCGCGACTCGCGGTGCGGACGCGTCATCGGCCGTCGTGAACGCCCGGCCCGTTCGCAGCGGAATGCGCAGCACCGAGAAATAGTCCGGTGTGATCGCCTCACGGTGCGCATGCATCGCCTGTCCTGGCGGTGCCGGTTGTCCCTCGATGGTAATGGTCGTGAAGATGTTCTCGTCATTCAGAGGCGGCGTCAGCACGCTCGCACTGGTCACGACGCCCGGCAGCGCCCGGACGGCGGCGTGCAGGCGATCATGGAAGCGCACGAGGGACGCGTCGCTCGGGTAGCGCGATTCGGGAAGAGAGATGTGAAGCGTCAGCACGCCGGTAGCGTCGAAGCCCGGGTCCGCGCGCTGCATTCGCGCGAAGCTGCGCGTCAGGAGCAGCGCCCCGACAAGTAGCGCGAGCGACACCGCGATCTCCGCCACGACGAGCGCCCGTCGCGACCGCGTAGCGCTCGTGCCTGTCCCGGTACGGCTGCCGTCGCGCAGCGCGTCAGCCAGCGACCGACCGGCGACGTGTGTGTTCGCCGCGAGGGTCAGCACCAGCCCCAGGACGACCGAGACGCCGAACGCAAATGCCACGGTGCGAAGCTCCACCCCGAGATGGATCCAGGCAGGGATCTCGACCGGAATGACGACCCGTACGAGCCGAACGCCCCAGAGGGCAATCAGTATTCCGCCTCCGGCACCGGCCGCGGTGATGACGATGCTCTCGGCCCCGAGCTGGCGTGCTAGCTGGCGTCGAGTGCCACCTAACGCAATGCGGACCGCGAGCTCGCGCCGGCGCGCATTCGTACGCGCGAGCATGAGGTTCGCGACGTTCGAACACATGATGAGCAACACGAGCACGACCGCCGCGGCGAGCAGATAGAGCCCGGAGCGGAAGTCCGCGGCCAGGTCGTCGTGCAGCGAGACGATGTGTGCCTGCCAGCCAGCGTTCGTGGCCGGATACGCGCGCTCGAGCCGCGCATTGAACGCGTCGAGCTGTGCTTGTGCGGCGTTCAGTGACACGCCGTCGCGGAGTCGAGCCACCGCTCCCAGGGCTCGCTCCTCCCGCGTCGCGATCTCGGGCGGGAAGGTGAACGGTGCCCAGACCTCGACGTCGAGAAGATCGAAGTGTGGCGGCATCACGCCCGTGATCTCGTAGCGTTCGCCGTCGATGGTCGCTGTGCGCCCAACGATTCGCGAGTCAGCGCCGAATCGCCGGCGCCAGAGCGCATCGCTCAGGATCGCAACCTTGGGGCCCCCTGGCTTCCACTCGTCGCCGCGGAACGCTCGGCCTAACGCGGGCGGCACCTGCAGGACACGAAAGAAGTCCTCCGACACGAGCGCCGCGCCAACACGCTCCGCGTCGCCGGATCCGGTGAGCGACACGTTGGAGCCCAGGAAGGCGAAGATGCCGTCGAACGCGAGGAGCTGTGCGCGCCAGTCGTTCAGGTCGGGGAACGACGCGCCGCCGCGCCGTACGCCGCGAGATGGCTGCGTCGCATAGATCACCGCAAGCCGATTGGCATCGGGGAACGGCAGCGGCCGAATGAGTATCGCGTCAACGACGCTGAATACCGTCGCCGCCGCGCCGATGCCGAGCGCCAGCACACCAATCGCGGCCATGGTGAACCCGCGACTTCGCCCAAGCGTGCGGATGGCCAATCGAAGTTCAGCAGTCACGCTGTCTCCCGATTCCCCATGCCCGAGTCCCTGCAGTTACGAGTCTCTCAACGCCACGACGGGATCCACAGCAGCGGCCCGCCGCGCCGGAAGCCAGCTCCCCAGCACCGCGACCAGCGCCAGTATCACCGCCACCGCCACGAACGTCAGCGGATCCGTCGGGCTCACCTCGTGAAGCAACGTCGCCATTCCACGTGCCATCGCGAATGACCCCAATGCCCCGATTGCGATGCCGAGCGCGGCCAACACCAGACCCTGCCGGAGCACGCGCCCGATCACGTCCGCGCGTTGCGCCCCGAGCGCCATACGGATTCCGATTTCGTGCGTGCGCTGGTTTACGGAGTACGAGATGACGCCGTAAATACCGATCACCGCCAGCAACAGCGCGATACCGGCAAACACGCTCAGCATACCGGCCGTGATGCGCTGCGGTGACAGGGACGACCATAGCATCCGCTCGAGCGTTTGAACGTTGCCGGGCGCCAGCGCCTGATCGAGCGACCCGATCACGCGCTGCACATCCGCAGTCACCTCGAGCGGATTCCCCGCCGTTCGCACCATGAGCGTCATCGTGTCCCATGGCCCTTGAATAGCCGGGACGTACACGACCGGCGCGAGCACCGCCCGGCCGGTGTTCGGGTTGTGGCGGACGTCGGCGACGACGCCAACAACGGTCGTTAGGTACATCGAGTCCGCGAGGACCGAGATCCGCTTGCCCAACGCGTCCTGACCCGGCCAGTACTTTCGGGCAAATGCCTCGCTGACGATCGCCACCGATGGATGCGCCTTGTCGTCGTGCCGATCGAAGTCGCGGCCGCGCCTAACGGGGATGCCCATGGCCGCGAAATACCCATCCCACACGGGGTGCATGCGTTCCTGGTGGGCCGGATCGCCACGTTGCGGTTTCGGCTCGCCCTCGAGAATGAATCGATTGGAGTTGTCGTTCCACGACGGCGGGAGCTCGTTGATCAGGCTGGCCGCGCGAACACCGGGCAACTCCCGCACACGATCCAGCAGTTTCGAGTAGAACTGCACCCTGTCGTCATCAGACTTGTACCGCTCGGGCAGCGTGAGCTGCATCGTGAGCGCCTTCTCGAGGGTGTACCCCTGGTTCGTTTCGATGAGGCCGATGAAGCTCCGCACCATGAGCCCGGTCCCGAACAGCAGCATCAGCGCGAGCGCGACCTCCCCCACCACCAGGACGCTCCGAAGACGGAGACGCCCGCCGGCACCACTTGTCGTTCGCCCACCTTCCTTCAGCGCTTGCTGCGGATCGGCGCGAGACGCGATGAGCGCCGGAACGAGACCTACAACCACTGCGGTCGCGATCGACACCGCTATCGTGAACAGGAGCGCGTGTCCGTTGATCGTTATGCGGGTCCACCCCGGGTTGAAGCGCACGAGCTCCGCCGGCAGTGTGTCTCGCATGAGCTTCACACCCCACAGGGCCAGCAAGGCGCCCAGCGCGCCGCCAAGGAGCGCGATGACCATGCTCTCGGCGAGCATCTGCCGGACCAGATCGGTGCGCCGTGCACCTAACGCGACGCGCACGGCGAGCTCCCGCCCGCGCGTCGTGGCGCGCGCGAGCAGCAGATTCGCGACGTTCGCGCAGCCGATCAGGAGCACCAGGGCCACCGAAGCCAGCATGACGACCGTGTACGGTCGCGGATGCCGTCCGTAGAACACCTGCGCGGGCTCGACCTTCATCCCCCACTTCGCGTTCATGTCGGGATATTGCAGCTCCAGCCGTCGAGCGATGGCGCGCGCCTCCGCGCGAGCCTCCGAGAGCGTGGATTTAGGCCGCAGCCGCGCGATCGCGTTCACCCAGCGCCCGTCACGGTCGGCTGCAACGGCACCCTCGAGCGCAAACGCCTTCCACAGCTCGGCCCCCGGCGGGAAGATGAAGTCCTTTCCCATGACGCCGACGATCGTGTGCGGCACGCCGTTGAGTTGCACGGTCCGACCAATCGCGCCGGGATCGCCGCCGAACCGACGTACCCACAGCGGATAACTGAGAATGACGCGGTCGGTGTTCCCCTCGTGCCCCTCCTCGTCGGTGAACGCGCGCCCGAGCGCCGGTCGCTCGCCGAGTGTGCGGAAGAATTCGGGTGTCACGCGAAACCCCGTGACGCGCTCCGGCTCGTTGATGCCCGTGATGTTCACGTCCCACCAGGAGAACGCCGCGACGTGCTCGAGCGTGCGCGTCTGCTGCATCCAGTCGACGAGATTCGCCGGCGCGAGCTGATCGAAGTCGAAATTGTCCGGGTCCCGCGGTAGCACCTCGGAAATCATGACCAGTCGGTCGCTATTGGGCGTAGGGACGGGCTCAATGGCAATCGCCCGCATGGCGGTGTACACGGTCGTGTTGGCGCCAATGCCGATCGCGAGACACGCAACCGCGGCCGCTGTCCACGCCGGATTCTTCGCGAGCGTTCGGAGCGCGTACCGGAACATCGGGAATGGGAATAGGGAATCGGCGGCGCGCTTCGCGCGCGCCCGGGAACCAGGAACGGGGAACCGAGGTGCCTGCACCGGATCCACCGCGAGCTCGCACGCTTAGCGAGCCCGGTGCCACCAGGTCGATCGCCGCCTAACGGCTATCAGCCGCGCGAGTTACGCTCTCAGCTCGGTAGCGGACCTGTCGTAGGGATTCCCAACGCCGGGATGCCCACCGTCCCGAATACGGGACTCGGCCGTCGCCCGTCGCCCGTCCCCGGCAGTCGCCTGCCGCCTGTCGCCTGCCGCCTGCCGCCCGCAGTTATGGCAAAAATCGGTAGCCGGTC
Organism: Gemmatimonadaceae bacterium; assembly: GCA_036509075.1. Taxonomy (GTDB): domain Bacteria; phylum Gemmatimonadota; class Gemmatimonadetes; order Gemmatimonadales; family Gemmatimonadaceae; genus JAJKIV01. Next base: position 18,667 of record DATCGG010000028.1, on the reverse strand, counting down.
TTCCAGACGGTGGTGATGTGCCGCGGGGATGCTGGATTCGGCTCGAGCTTTCGGCGCAGTTCGGCGATGTGCGTATCGATCGTCCGGCTCACGACCGACGCGTGGTACCCCCAAACCGTCTTGAGCAGCTCTGCCCGCGAGATCACCTGTCCCGGACGCTGCACCAGGGCGAGTAGGAGCTCGTACTCCTTCGGCGAGAGCTCCACCGGCCTGCCATTCTTCCTCACCACGCGAGCCACTGGCTGGATCTCGATGTCGCCAAACCGCGACGCGTCCGCCGGCTGCGCCTTGGGACCCGACGAGGCCGACGCGCGCCGCAGCACCGCCTCCACCCGCGCCACCAACTCGAGCACGCCGAATGGCTTCGTCACGTAGTCATCGGCGCCAAGTCGGAACCCCGTCACCTTGTCCGCTTCCTCGCCCCGTGCCGTGAGGATCAGCACCGGTACCTGGGATCCACCCTCGCGAACCGCGCGCAGCACGCGGTAGCCGTCCATCCCCGGCAACATGAGGTCGAGGATGATGAGATCGGGCGAGACCGTTCGCGCCTCGCGTAGTCCCGTCGGCCCGTCGTTCGCGACAACCACCTCGTACGACGCGATCTCGAGACTGTTCCGAAGGCCGAACGCCAGGTCAGCGTTGTCCTCGACGATCAGAATCCGCTTCATGACAGCGAATGCTCGCGCGGTGTCGCCTCGGCATAGCCGTCTGACTCGTTAGGCGCGACGTCCGCGGTGACTCGAGACGCCCCGGTCGAGGCCTGGAGCGTCACAACGAAGCTCGCGCCGCCACCCACCGCGTCATGCACCGCCACCGTCCCGCCCTGCGCGGTCACCAGCTCGCGCACTACCGCGAGTCCGATGCCATTGCCCGAAATCCCCGCCTCTACAGCGCGGTCGAGCCGGCGGAATGGCTCCCAGACGCGCGCCTTGTCGCGCGCCGCGATCCCGGAGCCCTGATCGTCCACCCAGAGCTGCACGCGTCCCCCACCATCCACGCGCGTTCCCGCCGTGATCGTCTGGCCCGCCGGGCCATACTTCACGGCGTTGTCCAGAAGGTTGAGCAGGACCTGCCGTAGCGCATCCCGGTCAGCGAGCGCCACGGCATGACCCGAGTGCGTCGTGCGGACGGTGACGCCGCGCGCGCCCGCGAGCGGCGCGAAGCTGTCCACGACCTCGTCCACCAGCGCCGCCAGCTCCAACCGTCCGAGCGATAAGCGCGGCGCCGACCGCTCGGCTCTGGAAAACTGCAGGATATTCTCGACGAGATGCGCCAGCCGGCGCGCCTCCTGGTCGATGATCGCAACCGACCGCTGTCGCTCGTCGTCGCTGCGCACCCAGCCAAGGCGCAGCATCTCGGCAAACATCCGGATCTGCGCCAGCGGCGTCCGCAGCTCATGCGACACGCCCGACACGAGCTCGCTCTTCACGCGCGCGAGCTGGCGCTCACGATGCAGCTGCAACAGCGACACGATCACGAGCCCGGCACTCAGCGTAATGAGGCCGAGTACGAACTGCGACCGGTTCCACGTCCAGGTGCCGCCGGCAACGCGGGACGCGAACGCGGGACGCATCGCCACCCGCACCGCGAACCCGTCGAACGCGCCGGCCATGCCTAACGTTGCAGCCGGGCGGAGCCCGCGTGGGGCCGCCGACCGGAAGATGACCCGCTGGTCCGGACCGGCCACCGAGAGCGTGAGCGCCGAGTCTACCGGCAACGCCGCCCCACCGATGGGTGGAAGGAGGGCACGGGATGCCAGCACCGCGGGGAATACCGACCGCCCGGCCGATCCCACGTCGAAGGCGTAGCCATACGCCGCGTGTGGCTTGCTGCCCGGATGCACGCCCGTGCGCCCCGCAAGCATATAGGCGATGGCGATCGTGCCGTCGCTCGGCAGGCGAGCAATCACCGGGTCTCCTGTCACGGCACCGGCGGCGAGGCCGTCACGAACCGTCCGAATCACACTGCGCGTGATATCAGCGCTGGGGGGCTCGGGCATTTCATCGCCAACCGCGCCGACGACCACTTCGCCTCGCGCGAGATCGACCGCAAACGTGAAGCGAACGTCCGGCACGGCCACGCACGCACAGCGTCGCGCGGCCTGGATACCCTCCGCCACGAGCAGCGATGGGGCCGATTCTGTGGTGCGATCCGCCGCGATCGCCACCGTGGGGGCCAACACTCGCCGTGCGGCGCGCTCGAGCTCCGCGTTGGCTTCGCGCGCGAACGTCCACGCCGCAAACCGCGCGTGGGACAGCAACGCACGCTGTGCGGCCGATTCCTGCGCGCACACGGCGTTGTAGACCTGATAAGCGGCAACCGACGCAGCGGTGAACGTACACACCACCACCACGATGGTCGCGCGCAACCGGCGCATCCCTGCCAGCACGGACCGAAATGGTTGAAGTCGTCGCCCGCCGCGCGGCACGGCGGGATACCTGTCAATGTATAACGCGACGGGCGTCGGGGCCTCATCGACTCCGAGGGCCGCTCTGTCAGAAAACTGTGGAGCCGAAGGGAGCCGCAGACTGGAAACCGGGCATAGTAGCGCCGTTCAATCGCTCCGATTCCCGATTCCCGGCTACATCCGGACGCGGTGCAGCGGAATCGCATCGCGAGGCACAGCGATCATCGATGCCGCCGGTGTGATCACCGGCGGCTGGTCGGCCATCACGGGGGCGTTTATGGGCAGCGTGAGGGTGAAGATCGACCCCCGCCCGATCTCGCTCCGGGCGGTGAGGTCCCCCATCATCGCCCGGGCGAGTTGCCGGCTGATCGCGAGACCAAGCCCCGTCCCCTCCGTCGTCCGCGTGAGGTCCATCTCCAGCCGCGTGAACGGTTCGAAGATCGTGTCCAGCTTCTCACGCGGGATCCCGTGGCCGGTGTCGCTCACGCGAACCTCCACCTGCCCACCGTGGAGCCCACACGACAGCCCGACGCGTCCACCTGGTGCCGTGTACTTGATGGCGTTCGAGAGCAGATTCAGCACGATCTGCTCGATGCGCGCCCGGTTCGCGTACGCGATGAGCCCGCCCTCGGCCGGGTTGTAGATGTACGACAGGTTCCGCGCCTTGAGCTGCGGCGCGATGAGCGGCTCCAGGTTGCCTAACGTCTCGTGGATCGGCACCGGACCCAGCTCGATGTCCGCCGGTTTCCCGTGTTCGAGCCGTGAAAGGTCCAGCAGGTCCTCGATGATTCCCAGGAGGTGGCGTTGGCTTCGTCGGATCCGGCCGAGTTGGTCGCGCTGCGTGTCGCTCACCGGCCCGCTGATGCCCATTTCCATCAGCTCGGCGTAGCCGGCGATGGCGTTGAGCGGCGTTCTCAGCTCGTGCGACATCATCGCCAGGAATTCCGTCTTGGCACGGTTCGCCGCCTCCGCGTCCGCCCTGGCGGATTGCTCGGCCGCGAAAAGTCGCGCCCGCTCGAGCGCCTGGGCGCACTGCTGCCCGAGCGCCCGGGTGAACGTGATGTCGCTTTCGTCGAACGCCCGTGGACCGCTGAAGCTGAAGCTCAGTGAGCCGAGGGGCCTCCCGTCGACGACCATTGGGGTCACGATCATCGCGCGAACGTTCACGCGTTCCAGCACCGGCGCGAGGTCCTGGTAGCGGCGTGCGATTTCCTCCGGCGAGTCGAGCAGGACCGGCTCTGTGGTCCGTACGGCGTCAGCCAACGGCACGTGACTGGTCAACGGGAAGCGCCGCCACGCATCGGCGACGTCGGACGGCAGTCCGCTCACCGCCATGAGATCCAGAGCGCCCCCATCCGGCGCGAGCACGGCGACCTCACTCGCCGTCGCACTGAGAGCCGGCAAACCCTCGGACACGATGACGCGCGCCACCGCGATCGGCGTTAGGGCGCTCGAGAGCGCCTCGGCTGTGCGCCGAAGCCGATTGGTGCGGTCCGCCGCTCGCTCGGCAGCCGACCGTGCCGACTCGGCGCGAAGGATCATCTCGTCTCGCTGCAGATCGGCGTTTCGGACGACCACCGCGGCGCGCATAACGAGTGAGAGGAACGTGATCACGACGGCGCCGACGAACGCGCTCACGGCGCCCTCGCGCGACACCCATTTCGCGTCGCCAGCGAGCAGCCACAGCGCCCCCAGCCCGATCGGCACGATGAACGCGGGCGGAATGAGACGCCGCACCATCGCCGCACCCGGGTCCGCGGCCGCCACCAGCGAGACCACGCCCTCCTCCGGGCGGGTGAACAGAACACCGAGGCTGAGTACGGACAAGACGATCGCCGTGAGGAGCGCCATGCCGCTCTGCGGTCCGAAGCTGTACAGACCGCGAACGTTATACATGTACCCGATGATGGCGGCGAACGTGACCAGCACCGCGAGGCCGCCGAGCAGCTCCGCGGGCCGCCTTCCCCGATCGGTCCTTGCGTCGAGCATCAGCAGCGCGGCCCCATCGAGGGCCATGACGAGCGCGGAATTGATGGCCGGTCGGCCCGCCGGTTTCAAGTCCACCGTTCGTACCGCATCGCCGAACAGGAGGAGGTCGACGCCAAAATCTGTGCTCGCAACCCACTCGATGAAGAAGAGGAGGCCTAACGCGGTCAGCGCGACGGCCAGCACGCGCGTGATCGGCACGAATCGCTCGTCGTCCCGCTCTCGGCTAGCCGATATGACGGCGAGGCCGCCGAGGATGAACGCGACCGCGGTGTTCGGTATGGTCGGAATGAGCCCCGGAACGATTGTCTTGAGCCCGTCGATCCCGCGCGACCATCCAACCAGCACCAGCACGCCGATCAGCGCGGAGACTCCGCCAGCAAGGGCGGGAATCCACTCGAAGGCAGCCATCGCCCGCAACGGGCGGTGTGGTGTGGCTAGCATCATTTCCGGTCGCGGGCCTCGAGCGCGTAAGACACAAACCGCTCCTGCGCACGAACAGTCATTACAACCGTTTGAGCGCTGTATGCTGACAGCCCCTCAGTTTGCGAAACTAATGACCAGCCGGAGTGTGATACAACGCACACGCCAGGCACAGGCATAGGAAATGACGATCGACTCCCGCAAACGCTTCGCCGTTCGTCGGCATCCCATCGACTCTGGCGAACCAGCGGTCGTCTTTTCACCCGCCAGGCTTCATGCGAACCATGTACCCGTTCTTTCGGGTTGGTCTGTTTAGCGCCCTGCCTGGGAGCATCCTGTCGGCGGCGCTTGCCTGCTCGAAAAAGGAGATCGTCCCGACACAGGTCGAAGGGATCAAGGTCGAAACCGTCGTCGCGGGCCTCGTTACGCCGTGGGATCTCGCGTGGGGTCCCGACGGCCAACTGTGGGTGAGCGAGCGAGGCGGACGGATTTCGCGCGTGGATCCCTCGACCGGCCAGCGAGCCTCGGTGGGCCAGGTACCCGAGGTCGAGCAGTCGGGCGAGAGCGGACTCCTGGGCATTGCGTTTCACCCGGACTTCGCCACGCAGCCGTACATCTACGCGGCGCATTCGTACCTCGAGAGCGGAGCGCTGCGGAACCGGCTCGTTCGCCTGCGGTGGGATGGCCAGGCGTTAGGCGCGCCTGAGGTGCTGCTGTCGAACATCCCGGCGAGCGGCATTCACGACGGCTCGCGGCTGGTCATCGGCCCCGACCGGTTCCTGTACATGACGACCGGTGACGCGTCGAACGGCAACCTGGCCCAGGACAAGAACGCGTTGGCGGGCAAGATACTGCGCCTGACGCTCGACGGCGCCCCGGCACCAGGAAACCCGTTCGGGTCGGCCGTCTATTCGTTCGGCCACCGCAACCCGCAGGGGCTCGTGTTCCATCCAACCACCGGCGCGCTCTACTCCACCGAGCATGGTCCGAGCGACAACGACGAAGTGAACAGAATTGTCGCCGGCGGGAATTATGGGTGGCCGACCGTCCACGGAACATGCGATGACGACATCGGGAGCGAGCGCCCGTTCTGTCAGGCGAACGACGTGATCGAGCCGCTCGCGACGTGGACGCCCACCATCGCGCCGAGCGGAGCGGACTTCTATCTCGCGGATCTCATCCCGCAGTGGAAGGGAAGTCTGCTCTTCACGTCACTCAAGGCGGCGGCGCTGTATCGGCTCACGCTCTCGTCCGACGGGCAGCGTGTGACGGCCAAGGAGACCCTGTTGCAAGGGCAATACGGCCGGCTCCGCGATGTGCTGGTCGCTCCCGACGGGAGCGTATACCTGGCCACGAGCAACCGCGACGGACGGGGCAACCCCTCCGCCGACGACGACCGCATCCTCCGCATCCGACCGAAGCCATGAGTCATTCCGAGCCGACAGGCGAGGAATCGCAGACCTCTTCATAAAGAGGCTCGCCGGGCTCGCAAATGACTCACGCCGAGCACCGCGAATAGGTCGTTCGACCCACGCGGCCGGGTCGCCGTGACGCGACCTTGGGGAATAACGCTGGCGCCTCTCGACACTCCGCGCGCCATCCCGCCGTACGAACAGCAATCCGTACCTGCCAACGTTCGGTTTCGCACGTTCCGAGTCACCCACTCGCAGTCGTCGTACGCCAACGGAGTAAGTCATGAGCTACGCGTATTCCACCAGCGCGCGCACACTCTCGCGCCGCAGTATCGCCGTCGCGGTCGTCGCCTCTCTGGCAGTTCCATTTTGCGGTGCGTACGCCCAGTTGGGCGGATTGGTCAAGAAAGCAAAAGACAGGGTCGTCGAACAGCAGGTCGCAAACCAGGTCGAAAAGCGCGTCAATCCTGTCGCCTCAAATCCGGGCGCGCCGCCGAAATTCGACGACGTCACGCTGGAGCTGACGAACGACCGCATTGCGCAGATCATCCACGGCCTCTCCGCCGGCCGGGCGGTGCTCGACGGAACGAACGGATCGCCGAGCCGGGCAACGCTCATCGCGCAACGCGATGACGCTGCGCGTCAGAGTGCGGACCTCTCACAGAAAAACGCTAAGGCGTTCGAGGCGTACAACGAAAAGCGCGATGCAAGCCAGCGCTGTCGGAACGACGCCATCCATGCCTCCCGCGAAAAGCGGCAGCAGGCGAACGACCAACGTGCAAAGGAGCTCCAGGCCAAGGCGATGTCCGACCCGGCTTTCCGCGAGAAGGCAGTCGCGATGGCCCAGAAGATGGCGGTCGCCCAGCAGAAGGGTGACACGGCCGAGGTGCGTCGCCTGATGATCGAATTGAACGGTGGCGCGCCCGAGAGCGACAATGTCGACTCGCTCGCCGCCGACAAGGTATGCGGCAGCCTCCCGCCCCAGCCGGCCGCCATGGTGCAGTCCCAGAAGCTTGACGCCCAGGCGAACAAGTTGAGCGATGCAATCCGTCAGCTCGAGCAGCAGGCCGCCGAGACCGAAGTAAAGGAGAGCAAGCTCACGGAGCGCCAGTATCAGATGGCTCGTGAACGGATCGAAGCGTACTTGTCGGCCATGAAGTACAACTCGGAGCCGGGCGGGTTCAGTGCGGGCGAGCGGGAGGCGTTAGGCGCGCGGCGCGCAGATCTCGAGAAGGTGATGTGATGCCCCTCGGGGCGTTGCCTGGAGCCATACGCATTGCGGCGATCGCGTTCGTGGCGATCGCCGCCACGCCGCTGCGCCCCGCCCCTGACCGCGTTCCCCCACGCGCGGCCCTGCCGCCATCGTCGCTGGCGGTGTGGACGGGAAAGGCGTGGCGGGAATGGTGGCGTTCGGACGATGCGCCCGATCGGTGGCGCGGCCCGCACGACGCAGTCGCGGACGCGGTGCGCTGGCGGACGGCGGCCAACGGGGTCGAGTGGGGCGAGCTGCGCCTCGCCGGAACTGGAGAAGCCAGACGACTGCGGGCGGTGGTCGTACGCATCGACCCGCGAGTCGTGCGGCTGCGACTCGACACCGCGTTCACCGCCGGCGGCGAGCGCGCCGCGTGGACCGTCGACGACGCACGCCCCGACGCGATCATGGCGGTCAACGTGGGACAGTTCGTCCGCACACTTCCGTGGGGCTGGGTGGTCCTCGACGGCCACCAGTTCCTCGCCCCGGGCTCGGGCCCATTGGCGACGGCCGTCGCGGTCGACTCGTCAGGCACCGTACGCTGGATCGGCCCCGACAGCCTCAAGGACGCGAACCTTCGGCGCGGCGTCGTCGCCGCGTTTCAGTCGTACCCCACGCTGTTGACCGCGGATGGCGAGATCCCGCCCCCGCTGCGCGAGCCCGGCCGAGGCATCGACGTCGAGCACCGGGACGCGCGCCTCGGGATCGGCGCGCTGCCCAACGGGCGTTTGCTCATCGTCCTCACGCGCTTCGATGCCTTCGGTGAAACGTTAGGCTCGATCCCCTTCGGCCCCACGATCCCCGAGTTCGCCGCTTTGATGGGTGCACTTGGCGCACGGCAGGCCGTGGCGCTGGATGGCGGGATCTCCGGTCAAATGCTCGTGCGTGATGCGGACGGTACGCACACGTGGCGCGGCCTGCGCAAAGTGCCGATGGCGCTCGTGGTGCTGAAGAAGTCGTGAGTCGGGAGTCGTTAGCGGTCATTGGCTACCGACTACCGACTATCAACTACCGACTTTCAGTATTTCAGCAGATAGTTGTCACGCTCCCATTGCGTGACCTGCGTGATGTAGTCCCGCCACTCCTGCCGCTTCGCCTCGAGAAAGTTCGTCGCGATGTGGGCACCTAACGCGCCTGTAATCACATCGTCCTTCTCGAGCTCGTCGAGCGCCTCGTTCAGGTCGTGCGGCAGATCGTCGATCCGGAGCCGACGCTTCTCGCGGTAGCTCATCTCCCAGATGTTCGTGTTCACCGGCTCGCGGTGGTCCGCGCTCGTCTCGATCCCGTCCAGCCCTGACGCCAGCATCACCGCGAGCGCCAGGTACGGATTCGCCGCCGGATCCGGCATCCGAAGCTCGACGCGCGTCCCCATCCCCCGGCGATCCGGCACCCGGATGAGCGGCGACCGGTTCCGCATCGACCACGCGACATTCACTGGCGCTTCATAGCCCGGCACGAGGCGCTTGTACGAGTTCACGAGCGGGTTCGTGACCGCGCACATCCCGCGCGCATGCCGCAGCAATCCACCGATATAGGAGAGCGCCACCGGCGAAAGCTGCCACTCTGCGTTCGGAGCGTAGAACGCATTCTCGTCGCCCCGGAACAGCGACTGATGCGTGTGCATACCGCTCCCGTTCTGCCCGAAGATCGGTTTAGGCATGAACGACGCGACGAGCCCGAACTGCCGCGCAACATGCTTGACCACGAACCGGAACGTCGCGATGTTGTCAGCCGTCTTGAGCGCGTCCGCATACCGAAAATCGATCTCGTGCTGTCCATGCGCGACCTCATGATGCGCCGCCTCGACCTCGAACCCCATGCGCTCGAGCATATCGACCATCGCGCGTCGAGCGTCCTCGCCGAGGTCGGCCGGCGCCAGGTCGAAGTAGCCGCCCACGTCGTTCGTGACCGTCGCCGCCTCCCCCTCAGCGCCCGGCTTGAACATGAAGAACTCGGCTTCCATGCCGGCGTTCATCGTGTAGCCTAACGCCGCCGCACGCGCGATCTGCCGCTTGAGCGCCGCGCGCGGGTCGCCGTCGAACGGTTGCCCATCGGGCGTGTTGATGTCGCAGATGAGCCGCGCGACCCGATTCTCGGTGTCACCCCACGGAAAGAGCTGGAACGTGGACAGGTCGGGCGACAGCAGCATGTCCGACTCCTCGATCCGTACGAACCCTTCGATCGACGAGCCGTCGAACATGATGTCCCCATCGAGCGCCTTCTCGAACTGCGACGCCGGCAGCTCGACGTTCTTGTTCACCCCCAGAATGTCGGTGAACTGCAGCCGGAGAAACCGAACGTTGCTCTCACGCGCCAGCGCGAGTATGTCCTTCTTCGTTGCGCCCGTGAGATCGCGGACGGCGGAGCGATGGGGATGTGACAAGGCCGGGAGTCTGGACTGGGAATCGGGAATCGACCTTCGCCGCTTGAGCTGATGGCTGATGGCTGATGGCCGCTTCTATCGGCTCGTTGCGATAATAGCAGCGGCTCGCAGCTAGCAGCAGTAGCACGCAGCTGTCGGCCAACAGCGAGCAGCTGCGTTTATTCCCGATTCCCGATTCCCGACAATTGGCGCGCGGCTTGCCAACCTCAGGCCATCGCGAACCGAAACCGGGAGGAGCAATGAACGCGCAAGACATCATGTCCAAGAACCCGACGTGCGTGACACCGGACACCACGCTCGCAGACGCCGCGCGACTCATGAAAAACGAGAACATCGGCGTTGTGCCCGTCGTTGAATCCGAGAGCTCCAGGCGGCTCGTCGGGGTCCTCACCGACCGCGACATTGCGGTGCGCGCTGTCGCCGAAGGGCGTGACGGTGCAACCACATCCGTTGGGCACATCATGACCTCCAACGTCCGCACCAGCACCGCGAGCGACTCAGTGAACGACGTCATGGAGCTCATGGGTCGCGAACAGGTGCGACGTGTTCCCGTCGTCGACGAGCGCGGCGCGCTGGTCGGCATCATCTCTCAGGCCGACATCGTCCTCGAGGCAAAGGACGACAAGCGCGCGGAAAAGACCGTCGCACAGATCTCGAAGCCGACTGGCAAGCACGCCCAGTAACAATCCGCCCGCACCCAGGCAGCCGGAGCAGAGCGAGAATCGCGCTACGAAGTGCGGCCCCGGTCGTTAGTTTTGCCGCATGTCTTCGCCTACGACCGTCAGGCCCTGCCCCAACTGCTCCGCGCCTGCGACGGGGCGCTATTGCTCCGAATGCGGCGCCGCCGTCGCGGATGCGATCTGTACCGGATGCCGATCGTTGCTCACTCCGGGTGCGCGATTCTGTCACCGCTGCGGCACAGCGGTTGGAACCCGACCGTTCATCGCCGCTCCCCAACGCAACGCGGCGTCCGTCCTGCCCTGGGGCGTCGGTGCGATCGCGCTGCTCGCGCTCGTCGCGTTTCTCGCCGGTCAGCGGTTCGGTGGATCTCGTGAGCCATCACCCGCTGCCTCCGCGGGCGACGCGCCATTCGCAGCTGCGGCGCAGGACGGGAATGTCCCGCGCGCCCCTGACATCTCGAACCTCTCGCCGCGCGAACGCGCCGACCGCCTCTTTGATCGCGTCATGCGGCTGAGCTCAGAGGGCAAGACCGACAGCGTGAAGTTCTTCGCTCCAATGGCGCTCTCGGTCTACCAGTCTCTTGGCCCGCTCGACGCCGATCTCCGATATGACTTCGGCCGAGTCGCCGAAGTCGCCGGCGCAGCGGAGATCGCGCGCGCTCAAGCGGACTCCATTCTCGCCAGCGACTCCACGCACCTCCTCGGCCTCGTCCTCGGCACCCGCGCCGCGCAGCTCCGCGGCGACTCAGCGGCCGTTCGCACTTTCTCCCGCCGCTTGCTTGCCGCGGAACGATCGGAATCCGCGAAAAAATTGCCGGAATACGAGCGCCACCAGGGCGACATCCTCGAAGCACTGGCCGAAGCCCGCCGTCGATAGCCCCTTGATCGCATGAGTGTTCTTGGCGCGTCCGGGAGCGCAAGAACCGGCCGGTTCCCCGTTCCCGGTTCCCGGGTGCGCGGAGCGCCGCCGATTCCCGATTCCCGATTCCCGATTCCCGATTCCCGACGATGAGGATTCACGTCGCCCACAGCCCCGACTCCGACGACGCGTTCATGTTCTACGCGCTGGCGGATGGGTTGATCGAAACCGAAGGCCTCGAGTACGTCCACGAGCTCCAGGACATCGAGTCGCTCAACCAGCGCGCAATGCGCGGAGAGCTCGAGGTTACCGCGGTCTCGATTCACGCCTATGCCTACCTCAGCGACCGGTACTCGCTTCTCCCCCACGGCGCGTCCATGGGGGATCGCTACGGACCGCGCCTCGTCAGCCGCACGTCCGCCTCGCGCGAAGATGTGAAGGGCAAGCGCGTGGCGATCCCGGGACCGCTCACCAGCGCCTACCTCGCACTCAGGCTCTACGAGCCGGACTTCCAGCCGGTCCCCACTCCGTTCGACCAGATCGAAGACCGCGTTGCCGACGGCGACGTCGACCTCGGCCTCCTGATCCACGAAGGCCAGCTGACGTTCGCCGAGCGTGGCCTGCATCTCGTCGTCGATCTGGGCGAATGGTGGTTTTCTGAAACGGGTCTCCCGCTGCCACTCGGTGGCAACGTGGTTCGTAAAGACCTCGGCCCGGACCTGACGCGAAAGATTTCCAAACACCTTCGCGCCAGCATCGCGTACGGATTGGAGCATAGAACGAACGCGCTCGACCACGCCATGCGTTACGCGCGTGGCCTCGACCGATCGAAAGCGGACACATTCGTCGGGATGTATGTCAACGACTGGACGCTCGACTACGGTGATCGCGGCCGAGCCGCCGTTCGCCAATTCCTCGAGCGGGGCGTTGCAGCCGGAATCATCAATCGCCACGTTAGCGTGGAGTTCGTTGACGACTAGAAGGGTCCGGTAGCAGTGCCATCATGTTACACGACCGACCGTTGCGCTCGTCGATAGTCTGTGCCGCGCACGCCTAGGTCCAGTTTCGCACTCGAGAACCACCATCGCAGTGGTGGGCCCGCCAGGTTTCCCCTGGTGCCGATTGCCGCCATCGGCGATCACCTCGCCGAAGGTGCCATCGCCGTCAACGCGCGCCGCATCGTCACATACGTCAACCGCATCGCCACCGCGCTGCTCGGCGTGCGCGCTGACGCGCTCCTCGGCCGTGATGTGCTCACCATCGCCGAGCCTTCTCAGCGCGACTCATCGTCCAAGTTCGCCCGCGCGCTTGCTGATGTGCTGGAGCGCGGCGTGGAGCACGTCTTGGCGCTCAACGACATCGATGCCGCGCCGTCCTTCAACGTCGACTACTGTCGCCTCTTTCCCATCGCCGACGGCGGCGCGCTCATTCTCCTCGGCGAGACGATGTCGCCGAGTGTTTCCGAGCGTTTGTCCGGCGCGCACTCGCTCGCCGGAATACTGCAGCGCATCAATCAGTCGCTCGAGGTCGAGCGCGTCCTTCACCTGCTCGCGACCCACGCTGCGCAGTTGATTGGCGGAAGCGGTTCAACGGTCTTCCTGCTTGAAAACGGTGAGCTCATCGCCGCGGCGGGAGCCGGCTCCGAGAAAGTCATGGTGGGCCATGGCCAGAGTCTCACCGAGAGTTTTGCCGCTGACGTGGTGCGCTCGCATCGACCGCGCCGCACGCGCGACCTCGAGGCCATGCTCCGCGGCGCGACCGCCACCAGAAACGAAGACGAAATCGGTCGCGTCGGCGCCATCGCGGCGCCGCTCATGATCGCGGACCGGCCGATCGGCGCACTGGTAGTGACCGGCGTGGCGGCGCAGCGATTCTCCGACCATCACGAGCAGCTCCTCGTCACCCTCGCAACTCACGGCGCGATAGCGCTGGAGAACGCGAAGCTGTATCGCGCGGCAGCGCAGACGGCTCGCCATGCCGGGATCCTCGCGGCGACCGCCCGCACGCTCGCCTTCAACGCGTCGCCCGATGAGCTCTTTGCCGGTCTGACGCGCCTTGTGACGGAGTCCCTCAGAGCGGATGCCTTCAGTATCCACGTCGCCGACGCCGGGTACGACCAGGTCACGTTGTTGCACAGCGTTGGCGTCGACGCTGCGTCGCCTAACGCCGCCATCGGTGGCTTCTGGGACACGCCGGCCGGCGGAGCGATCCGGTCCGCCACGCCAACGTTTCTCACGAACACGGCCGGCATCGGGTTCCGGGACGAGTTCACGGGCGCATCCACCAGCCCGGAAAGTGGTTCCACCGCGTTCCTTCCGCTGATCATCGATGGGCGCGCGGGAGGCGTGCTCTCGCTGCGCTTCCGACATCCGCGCGATTTCGATGACCGCGAGCGCGCGCTGCTCATCGACTTCTCCACCGCCGTCGCGGTCGCGATGCGCAACGCGTCGCTCGTCGGCGACCTCGAACGCCGTGCGATGCGTCTCTCCGCGGTCGCGAAGGTGCAGCTCGCGATGTCGCGCACCGAGTTGCACGACGTGTACGCCGAGATCCATCGCGCGGTCGCTTCCTCGGTATCGCAGGCATCGTGCTTCGCGCTGCTGCTCGCCGACCGTGTCGAGCCGCTGTTCCGGCCACAGCTCGTCGTGGTCGACGGCCTCGTCACGTGGTCATCCGCGCTGCCGACGGCGCCGGTCACCGAATGTGCCGCGTCAATTGCGCTGCGAACGGGCCAGCCCGTCGTCTCGACACAACCGACACGCTCGTGGGGAGCGCTCGTTCCGGGCGCCTTGGAAACCTCGACCTCGCACCTTGCGTCGGAGATCGCCGTCCCTGTGGTGCACGGTGATCACACGCTTGGTGTGTTGATCGTGCAGTCGAGGCATCGCGGCGCGTTCACGGCGGAAGATGTCGAGCTCCTCTCGATCATCGCTCGCCAGGCAGGCGTCGCGATCGCGATCGCCCGCTTGTTCGAGGCGCAGCGGGAAGAGCGTCAGATGGCCGAGGCCGCGGCTCGCATCGCCCGGGTCGCGCTCGCGAGCACGACGGCCGCGGACGCTGCAAATGCTATTCTCGCCGCCGTCGGAGAAGTCGTGGCCATGGACGGCGCGGCCATCGGGTTGCTGAGCCGGGACGACGCCATCGTTTACATCAGCGCGACCGGAAGTGCGGACGCCACGCGGGGCTCTCGCATCCCGCTCGCGATGAGCATCGCCCGCGAGGTGGTCCTCGCTGCGCCGGACGCCGCCACTGATGCGCCGCCCATGACGACGACGCCTCCGCTACCGTCGAGCGACGCGTCGCTCGCTCGCGGAGGCGTCGTCCTCGCACTCGCGGCGAAGGATCGCGTGCTCGGTGTGTTGACCGCCGCCGCGCCACCTAACGGGTCGCTTCCGCAGTCGAGCATCGACGCGCTGCGACGCCTCGCGTCGTCCGTCGCCCTCGCGATCGATGTGCAGCTGCTGGGAGAGGGTGAGCGAAATCGTCATGCGCGTGAACGCATGCTCGCGACTGCGCTCGCGACGATGGATCAGCCAGTGTTCGTGTTGGCGCTCGACCGGCGCGTGCTCTATGCCAACGACGCTGCCGTCCGCGAATACGGGTACACGCTCGATGAGCTGACCACCATGACCGTCGACGCGCTCGTCACGTCCGCGGTGCCGATGCGTGCTGGTCACGACCTGTCTCGCACGCCCGCGAATGTCGTGGTCGCCGAGCACGTCCATCGCCGCCGCGACGGTTCCCAGTTCCCGGCAACGGTAGCGCTCAGCTTCATTCGCCAGGACAATGGCGCGCCGATCGGTCAGGTGCTGAGCGTTCGCAACCTCACCGACGAGCGGCGCATCGCCGAGCAGTTGCGCCAGAGCGAAAAGCTCGCCGCGTTAGGCGAGCTCGTCGCCGGCGTCGCTCACGAGCTGAACAATCCGCTCGCCGGCATCTCCGCGTTCGCCCAACTGCTGCTCGAGGAGGAGCTCAACGCCGACCAGCGTGAGTCCGCACGCCTCATCAAGCGCGAAGCGGACCGCGCGGTCGGTGTCATCCGCGATCTCCTCCTGTTCGCGCGCAAGGCCGGGCCAAGCACGATGCCCCTCGACCTCAACGGCCTCGTGCAGCTCACGTTGCGCCTGCGAGCCTATAGCCTGCGGTCATCCGGTGTGCAGGTCGAGACAAACCTCGATGCGAATCTGCCCGAGATATCGGGCGATGATCAGAAGCTACAGCAGGTCATCCTGAATCTCATCGTCAACGCCGAATACGCGATGCGCCGCAGCCCCACGAAGCGGCTCGTGATTCGCACCGCGCACGAAGGCGATGCCATCGTGACCGAAGTCTCCGATACGGGCGCCGGGATGTCGCAGGAAACGCTGCAGCGCGTGTTCGAGCCGTTCTTTACGACCAAGCCCCCCGGTGAGGGCACTGGGCTCGGCCTCAGCGTGAGCTACGGCATCGTCGACGCGCACCGCGGCACGATCAGCGTCGAGAGCACCCCCGGTCGCGGCACGACCTTCCGCATCACGCTCCCGATTTCGGAGTCGCACGACCCCCGCGGAGACCAGCTCGGATGATGCAGGTCACGCCGAGTGGCGGCCTAACGAATCTCGTCATCGGAGACGGCGGCCCGTGGCGTGTGCTGATCGTGGACGATGAAGAGACCATCCGCCTCGCCCTTGCGAAGTTTCTCCGCTCGCGCGGGTACAACGTCGAGACCGCGGAGTCGGGCGTGGCCGCGCTCGAGCTGCTGCAGCGCGGCAAGTATGTCCTGATGCTGTGCGATGTGCGGATGCCCGGGTTCACTGGCGTTGACGTCGTCCCGCGCGCACTCGCGATCGACGCGGACCTCGCCATCGTCATGCTCACCGCTGTGAACGACGCTCCGACCGCGGCCGAAGTACTCTCGGCGGGCGCGATGGACTACCTGATGAAACCCATCGAGCTCGCGGACCTGCAGTTGGCCATCGAGCGCGCGCTTCACCGGCGTGGGCTGGCCATCGAGCGGCGCAATGTCGAGCGCCTCATTCGCGAAGAGGTGGCGTTGAGGACCGCAGAGCTCGAGCGCGATAAACTCGCCCTCCGTGCCCTCAGCGTCGACGTCGTGCAAGCCCTCGTGAACGCGCTCGAAGCGAAGGACACGTACCTGCGCGGTCATTCGCAACGCGTCGCACACCTCGCCGCGGGCATAGCGCAGGAAATGGGACTCGATGAAGACACTGTAGAGGAGATTCGTCTGGCGGGCCGCCTTCACGACGTGGGAAAGATCGGCACACGAGAGTCGGTCCTCCACAAGCCGGGACCCCTGAGCACCGAGGAGTTCGACCACGTCCGCGACCATGTCCGAATCGGCGTCGACATCCTCTCACCCCTGCGCCACCTGGGCCAGGCGGTCCTCTACGTTCACGACCATCACGAACATTGGGACGGCTCCGGGTACCCACGCGGCCTCTCTGGTGAGGCTATCTCGCTCGGAGGGCGTATTCTCTGCGCGGCCGACGCGTTCGATGCGCTGACGTCCGCGCGCCCTTACCGGGGGGCACTCGCGCCCGAGGCAACGGTCGATTTCCTGACCGCCCAAATTGGCACGCTTTTGGACCCAAAGGTGTTCGAGGTCCTGGCCGCCGTCGTTCGCCGCGGTCGCACACTCGCCTTCATCGACGGCGCCTGAGCTGTAGGCTGGCCTCAGGCAAGAAGATCACCGGTCTGGGAGGCGTCCCGGACCGGATGTCGCGTATTCCATCGATTTGCTCCCGTTCGCCGTATTAAGCAACATGTCGCTTCACCGCATTTTTCTTGTCGTGGCCGCTCTCGCCGCTCTCGCGCACGAAGGTCACGCCCAGGCGCGGGACGTACGGTCCGCGCCCTCGTCGGACACGCTCCGACTGTCCATCGAAGAGGCCGTAACCCGCGCTGTGCGCGTCAGCGACGAAACAAAGCTTTCCGCTGCGCAGCTCGAGGTAACCGAGGCCCAAATCGTTACGGCTCGCTCCGCAGGCTTCCCACAGCTCCGTCTCAACGGCGCGTACACGCAGGTCATAGAAAACGCGCGCGGGAACATCGTCGGGTCCGTGTTCCAACAGCCCTTCACGTACAATACCAACGCGAACATCTCACAGACTCTCTTCCAGGGAGGCCGCATCTTCGCGGGCACGCGTGCCGCCGGCGACGCACGCCAGGCTGCCCGATACGATCAAGCGGAAACGCGAGCCCGCGTATCGGTGGACGTGCAGCGCGCCTACTTCCAGGCACTGCTCAGCGACCGGCTCTATGAGATTCAGGTGCGGAACCTCGAGCTTGCGGACGAGCGCCTCAAGCAGGTTGAACGGCTCGAGTCCGGGGGCCGCGCTGCGCGCTACGACGTCCTGCGCGCACGCGTCCAGCACACAAATCTCGAGCCCGCGGTCATTCAGGCACGTAGCGATCGCGAGCTCACCATGCTCGAGGTCAAGCGCATTCTCAACCTGCACGTCGACCAGCCGCTTGTGCTGACGAGCGCGCTCGACCCCGATGCGCTTCAGCCTTTCATCGCCACCGTCGCAAACGACTCCTCTGCCGATCCGGTCCGTGCGTCTGTTCGCTCGGCCGAATCGGTTGTCGAAGCTCGCGGGGAAGGCATTCGCGTGGCGCGCGCCGACATGATGCCTACGGTGTCCGCGTTCTTTCAGACGGGGTATCTGGCGCTTCCGGCCAACAACGGGGTACCGACATCTTGGGGTCAGGCGTCGAACGCGCTCTGCCCGCCGGGGTCGGCGCCCAGCAGGATCTGCCAGAACAATGGGTGGTTCCCGGACCGGAACTTCGGTGTACAGATTTCGTGGCCGCTCTTCGACGGCCTCCGCGCAAAGGGTAACGTCGACCTCGCGCAGGCGCAGCGACGGGTGGCTGAGATCCAATTGTCGCAGGCGCGGGAACAGGTTCAGGTAGAGCGGGCGCAGGCTCGCGCCGAGTTTGCGCGCGCACGCGCGGCATACGACGCCCAACGCGACAACGCCCGCGAGGCCGAGGAGGCCTATCGCCTCGCCGCGCTGCGGTTCGAGCGCGGCTTGGACACACAGCTCGATGCGTCGGCAGTGCAACTTCAGCTCCTCGTCGCGAAAACGAACGAGGCTCGTTCCATCTTCGACTTGTACATCGCGGCCGCGGATCTCGCGCGCGCACGCGGGACTCCAATTCCGCTGCCGCCCACCCGCCCCGCCGCTGCCCCTTCTCGCTGACGTCCGTGCTCAAACAGTTTGTGTCGATAGTTCCGCTCCTGCGCTTCCCCGCCCTCCTCG
>DATCGG010000027.1:0-5620 GCA_036509075.1 Gemmatimonadaceae bacterium | reverse complement strand
ACGGGTCGGCATCCGACGGCCCGTGACGATGTGGCGCGGACGTTCGATCGTCAGGTCGAGTCGCAGCAGGATCGCCCGTTGAATCCCGAGCTCTCGGGATCGTTGAAGGCCGTGGTGGATCGGCTGCTTCGGAGAAACCCGGACGAGCGGTATCAGGCGGCGGAGGACGTGCTGGCGGACCTCACGACGCTCCGGGACCGCATTGCCACGCGGACCCAGCCCGCTGCCCTGCCCGCCCCATCGGGATCGCCACGCACGGTGCGGCGCAAACTCTTGTTAGGCGCCGTCGCCGCGCTCGGCGTCTTCGCGGTGGCGCTCGGCGTGGCACGTTGGCGAGAGTCATCAGGCACGCAGGCGGCTGTCCGTGCGCCCGCCGGCTCGGCAGCAGAAACGAGGGCCACATCTGTCGCCGTGCTGCCGCTCAAGAACTATTCGAGTCCGGATCAGGAGTACTTCGCCGATGGAATGACTGAAGAAGTAACGACTACGCTGAGCAAGATCGAAGCGCTCCGCGTCATACCGCATCAGTCGGTCGCGCAATTCAAGCGATCGGACCGGCCAGTTCCGGAGATCGCGCGGCTTCTCGATGTGAAGTACGTGGTCGACGGCTCCCTCCGGCAGAATGACGGCCACGTGAGGATCACGGCGAGCTTGATCGACGCGTCGCGCAATTCTTCGGTTTGGAGCGAAACCTTCGAGGGGGATCGCCGGGACGCGATGGAGCTGCAGCGTAAGGTGGCTTTGGCGATCGCCCAGGCGGTCCAGGTGAAGCTCACACCGCAGGATCGCGCCCGATTGGAACCCACGCGCCCGGTCGATCCTGAAGCATTCGATCTGTACATGAGAGGCACGCGTGCGCGGTACGACGCGAACTTTACCGGTGACTTCACCGATGCGACACGATACCTGTCGGCGGCGATCGCGAAGGACTCCGGGTTTGCGGCCGCGTACGCCGGACTCGCGTTCATCGCCGTCTTCGGCGGAGACCAGGCCCGAGCTCGACCTTTGGTTGACAAGGCGCTGGCCCTCGACTCGAAGCTTGCCGAGGGCCACATGGTGCGCGGAATGGTTCGGCAGTTTTTCGATTGGAACTGGAGCGGAGCCGAGAACGACTATCGAGAGGCAATCGCCCTCAACCGCGCGTACGCAGAAGCGCATCACGAGCTCAGCATGCTGCTCATGCGGCAGAAGCGTTTTCCGGAGGCGCTTCGCGAAGGGCGGAGCGCGCTGTCCATCGAGCCCATGTCGGCCCGATTCCTCAACGGGATCGGGGAGGTCGAGGCGTTCAGCGGTCGCCACGCGGAAGCGCTCGCGGTCGCCGATCAGCTCATCGCGGTCGACTCGGCCTTCTTGGGCTCGTATTACATCCAGGGGATTGCGTTCGAGCAGGCCGGCCGGCTCGCGGACGCCGAGCAAGCGTGGCTTCGCACCAATCCCGTCGGGTTCCGTGCCCGGCTCGGTTACATCTATGCGAGAACAGGGCGGCGCAAGCAGGCGCTGCAGGTTCTGGACACGCTGGCAACGGAGCTGCGAAACGCGAAAGACAAGATATCGATCGTGAACAGGTCTCAGGACATCGCGATCGTGCACGTCGGGCTCGGTCACCGGGCCGAGGCGATGACCTGGCTCGAGCGCGCGGCGAGCGAACGCGTAGAGATGCTCTACCTTGGCATCGACCCGCTGTTTCGCTCGTTGCATGACGAGCCGAGGTTCCAGGCGCTCCTCAAGAAGATCGGGCTGCCGACTAGTTAGGCGGTCAGAAGTCGATCCGCGTCACGAGCCGGAATTGGACGCCATCGAGGTCGGAGTTGCTGCTCGACACGGCGATCTTCGACCAGAACACGTCGGCGCCGATCTGGACGTCGCGTCGTCCGGTGTAATAGATCCCGACCTGAGCGGTGCGATATCCGCCCGCGATGTTTCCGGTCTTGCCCGAGCCGCTCTGCCCGCGATAACCGAGCGTCAATCCGAGGGGCACTTCGCTGCGCTTGCCGAAGTCGAAGCCGACGAGCGCACCGTACGTGGTGAGCGACTTGTTCTCGGAATTTTCATGTGCTCCGCCAGGCTCGAGCTCGCCGCTGACACCGACCCACGGCGCGATTCCCCACGCACCTCGGAGACCGACGGACCAGCGGTCCACCGGGTAGCTCCTGAGCAGGGCCCCCGAGTTCGACTCCGGATCGTACGTACTGTCGTCAACCTGCTTGGCGAATCCAAACGGGTCGACGTCGTACTGGGTGTTGCTTCGGTAATCGGCGACGGCCGACACGATGAAGTTTGAGCGATGCACTATCGGGACAGTTGCGCCGAACGCCGCGCCGAACGCCGCGGATACGCCGGTCGCGACCAGCGACGGGATGCTCGTGCCCAGTCGGCCAATGCCGCCAGCGCTGAGACGAAGCGCGAGCCACCTGGCGACCGCCTGTTGATACTCGAAGTCGACGAGCAGGAAGCCGACGCTGCCGTTGATCGTCTTGATCGTATCACCGGCCAGATTGCGCACGGGGATCGAGAGGTTGACGGCCGAGCCTCCGCCAGTCGAGTTCTGGAAGAACGTCGTCGCGAACGGGTCGTCGACGACGCTGGACGGCATGAATCGAAAGCCGTTGAGGCACCGGTGGCACGCTGAGTCGGCCTGGGCCTCGGCCCTGGTCGCGGACAGTGCGACGAGCCCGATGGCGGTCACTGTGAGCTGGTAGCGCATGCGACATGCATCGTGCGTCGCGCGCGTCGAGTCCAGTGTACCTTGGCTTATCGCCGAATTGATGGTGGGTTGACGTTCGGCGGCGCGTCAGGCCCCCGTCCGAATGACACCGAAATACACGAGTTGCGGGGAGAATGGTCGCCCGGTGGGATCCCGGCCCGTGATCTGCGCCCGGTACAGCCCGGCCGCGACCGGTGCACCGCCGTCAGTCGTTAGGTTCCATTCCAGCGCCCACCCATCGACCGGCGTGAGCGCACGAATCAGTGTCCCGTCCGGCTTCTGGATCTGCACCAGTGATCGCGGCGGGACGTTGAAGATGCGCAGCGATGTGCCCTGCGCGCTCATCTGGATCGCGCGCGGGCCGCGATCGCGAACGATGAGTGATTCGAGCGGCGGTGGGAGCTGCCTAACGCCCATCACCACGCCGCCGGGAGCGCGCACCCCGAACAGTCGCGACAGCGCCTCGCCCATCGACGGATCGAGGTCGACCGCGCGCCGGAACGCATCCGCCGACGGTCGAGACTGACCGGATTCGAGCAGGACCGCCCCGAGGTTGAACCACCCCGTCGCGAGACTCGGCTGCTCGGCGAGCGCGGCACGATAGCCCTTGATCGCCTCGTCCGGCCGGCCGTGGCCCTGGAGGTAGTCGGCGTAATCCGCGCGCAGCCAGGCGAGCGCCGGCTGGAGGGACAGCGCTCGCTGGTAGAGATGGTCGATCGTCGTCGAGTCGCGACCGGCGCGCTCGTAGGCCTGCGCGAGCGCACGCAACCGATCGGGACGCCCGGAGTCGATGCGGACCGCCCGCTCGAGCGCACGAATGGCCTCGGCCGTCTTGCCGAGCTGCGTGTACGCGACGCCGAGCAGGAAGTGCGCTTCGCCACGCGTGGTGTCGGTGCCTAACGCCTTGTCGAGTGTCGCCGCGGCTGTCGCCAGCGCACCCGTGTTCGTCGCGAGCGTGGCGTAGACGATCCCGCCCATTCCCTGATAGATCCCCGCCTCGGGACCGGTCTTGTCGCGATCGAAGAACGGCTCGATGGGCGAGTTGCCCGTGCGCGCGACCGTCGGTGGGGGAGCGCCGCGGTTCACAACCCGAATCCAGTGGTCAGTGAACGTCCCGTGCGGAACGCCGCGCTCCCCGACTTTCGGCATGTGACAGCTCACGCAGTCCGCGTCGGGTGCATGATCGGCCAGCGACGCCGAGCCCGTTAGGCGCTTGGCCAGCGAATCGGGCCGGTGGCAGGTCTGGCACACCAGGCTGCGCGATCCGGCCACCGGCGGCGGCTCGTGAGGATCGTGACACGTGGCGCACTCGAGCGGCCGTGCCATGGTGCGCGTCGCGAGAAAGCACGCGCTCTGGCGCAGGCGATCGGCGTGCGAGACGATGTCGATGCTACCGGCTTGCTTGAAGAAGGCCCACTGGTCCCGCAGCGGCTGCGATGGCAGGTAGCTGAACTCGTCCTTCCCTTCCCGCAGCACCGACACGGCCGTGTGCACGTGGCACTGCTCACAGACGTCCATCCGTCGCGCGAGTGGCAGGCGCGCCGGGTTCACGATCGTGTTGTCGTAGGCGCTGTCCGCTTTCACCCCCGCCGTTCTCTCCTTCACGTGAAGGGCTCCGGGGCCGTGGCAGCGCTCGCACCCGATCCCCGGCCGGACTTCCGCGTACTTCCCTTCGGCAAACGGCAGCGCCTCGGGATAGCTCGAGTGACAGGCGATGCATCGGTCGGGCATCACCCGGTCAAAGCGCGCGTTGCTGACTCGATAGCCCGGACTGAAGTCCCAACCGTGCTCGCTGTACCACGTGAGCGGGAGTTGAAAGAGTCTGCCGTTCTCCTCGGTGAAATACGTTCGCGCGACGTTGCCACTGCCCGTCACGTAGTCCATGCGGCGCTTGAGCTCGTGCAGACGCTTCCCATCGGGCGCGGGGAGAAACTCGGTCTGGTAGAGTCGACCGCCTTCGTCCTCCACGGAATACGAGAAGCCGGTCGCGTCGTGAACGACCGGCGCAGCGAGCGGCTTCTCGACGCGCGTTGCAGCCGTCCACCGGTGGAACGTCTGCGACATGGCATGTTGGTGATACGCCGTGGTCTCTCGCGCGTGACAACTCGCGCAGGCCGAGTCGCCGACGTAAGCCGTGAGCGCGGAGACGTTTCGGAATGGGGGCGAAGGCTCGTCAGGCAGTGGGGCGGCGGCGGCGGAGCGTTCGGCGGCGGCGGAGCGTTGGGCTTTCCGCTCGCACGCCGCCAGGAGGACGATCGCCGTCAGCAGGAGAGGCAGCCTGTGCCACAACGGTGTGGGTGTTCGCATCATCGAGAGTGGATGCGCGCTCTGCCGGCGTTTGTCCAGACGGAGCGCTGAGACGAGCCTCCCTCTCGAAAAATCACGTGGCTCGCCTAGATTGGCCGGGAAGACCCGGCAGAGGGAGGTGTCGCGTGCAGAACTTCTCGGGATGGGAACGGAGTAAACTGGAGAAGCTCACGGAACTGCAGTCGCGAACGATCGAGGGCGTTGGGATGCTGCTCTCGACACCCGCTTCACCCGAGGAGAAAGTCGCGGAAGTGGAGGCGCTCGTGCAGCACTTTCAGGAGCTGAAAAGCGCGCTGACCGAGCCGGGAGGCCGGTGACGTGCGAGCAAGGCATCACGACCCCGACGCTTTGAAACCAGGGCGAACGCAGAAAACGCTGACCGCCCGCTACGCGGACGGACGCAGAGGGACGCAGCTTGCTCCGCGTGAGGATGGCGCTCCTCTCACAACGAGCCTGTTTTAAGGGGAACTGCCTCGGTCAGCCCATAGCTTCCCGAGGCTGTTCCCTTTCAAGAACGTCCCGGCGCGATGAAGGGTGGATGTTCGATGCCCCTTCAGCGTCAATCTGCGTCCGGCGCGAAGCGCCGGTCTGCGTTTTCTGCGTTCCCCT
>DATCGG010000026.1:0-2037 GCA_036509075.1 Gemmatimonadaceae bacterium | reverse complement strand
CGTGCGCAGCCATCCGGCTCTTCTCGGGCTGGCGGTCCTCGGCTTCGCCGGCACGTTCCTGGGCAATCCGCTTCTGACGTTCCTTCCGCTCTTCGCGCAAAACGTGTTGCACGGCGACGTCACTCAATACACGCACCTGATGTCGAGCGCCGGTGCCGGCGCCGTCACCGGCGCGCTCGTCGTCGCATGGCGGGGACGCTTTCCGCACATGGGGCGGAATGTCTTGTTGATCCAGATCGTCTTCGGCGGGTTGATGGTGCTCTTCGCGATGACGAGGTCCTTCTGGCTGAACGCGTTCCTGCTCTTCGCCGGCGGCGCGTGCATGGTGATGGTGTTCGCGACACTCTCGTCACTGGTGCAGCTGAACGCGCCGAACGAGATGCGTGGACGCGTGATGAGCCTCTACATGGTCGCGTTCCGTGGCGGGATGCCGCTCGGCAGCCTGCTCGGCGGATGGCTGGCCTCGCTCACGGGCGCCGCGACGGTCCTGACCCTCAACGGGGTCCTGCTCAGCGCCGTCGCCGCGGTGTTTCTGCTCAAGAACAAAGAGATTCGGGAACTTTAACCTGCGGACTCGCTTGTGTCGGTATTTTCGTCTACGCTCGTCATGAGTGAGACCGGCCGTCTTGTCAGCTTGATCCTCTCCGGAACTTCCCGACATAAGCGAGCACCAGTGTAAACATGAGTGTCGACGCCTGGGACGACGGGCCGGCCTATGAGCGATATGTAGGTCGCTGGAGTCGACTGGTCGCCAGACAGTTTGTCCGGTGGCTTGGCGCTCCCGCCGGGTCGGCGTGGCTGGACTTCGGCTGCGGCAGTGGCGCGCTCACGCACACGATTCTCACCGGCGGCTCACCTCGACTCGTGATTGGCTGCGACCGTTCGGCCGTCTACGTCGATCAGGCGCGCCGGCAGGCCTCGGATCCGCGAGCACAGTTCATCGTCGCGAATCTCGGCGACTTGCCCCGCGTTGATGGTGGCTTTGACGTGTCGGTGTCGGGGTTGGTACTGAACTTTCTGCCGCACCCCGGCGATGCCCTCGCTGCGCTCGCGGCGCGCGTTCGCCCGCGTGGAACGATCGCCGCCTACGTGTGGGACTACGAGGAAGGCATGCAGTTGATGCGTGTCTTCTGGGACGCCGTGGTCGCGCTCGACGCCAGCGCGCAGGCACTCGATGAGGGTGTGCGCTTCCCGCTGTGTCGTCCCGATCCGCTGCGCCGACTGTTCGAGAGCGCCGGCTTCCAGAACGTTGAGGTCACGAGCATCGACGTGCCGACTGTCTTTCGCAGCTTCGACGACTACTGGCAGCCGTTTCTGGGTGGCCAGGGACCAGCACCCGGTTATGTGATGGGTGTGTCACCAGAGCACCGTGAAGCGCTCCGGACGGCTGTTCAACAGCGCTTGCCAGTCGATGCCGCTGGGCAGATTCCGCTTACCGCGCGTGCGTGGGCGGCGCGCGGAGTCGTCTCTTAGAACTGATCACGTGAACGGAGTTTTTCGGAGCCAACGGCTCGACACGGAGTAACGGAGAAACGGGGCACGAACGGACCACGCCAGCGCCCGGCCTATGGCCGGGCAGTAGCGCGAAGCGCGTCTCTGGCGTTGCCCTCCTCCGTTCGTCCTCCGTTGCACCGTTTCTCCGTGTCGGTCCGTGAGCTCCGTAACCTCCGTTACCTCGCCGATCCAAAGACGAACCCGATCGATCGCTCGATGGGGTTGTACGCGGTGCCGTAATCCGGGGCGGTGATGTTGTTCTGAACGTCGCGGTCCGCGGATGAACCGAAGATGTTGTAGACCTTGAGCCCGGCGCGAAACCGGTACTTCTTGTATCGCCACGGGCGCGACAACTGGAAGTCGAGCGTTCGCACGACGGGAAGGCGGCCGGCTCGATTGCGCTCTCCGACAAAGTCCTGATACTCGTCGACCGCCGACCACGGAAAGCCGGACCTCAACTCCAGCACGGGCGCGAAGTCCCACTGGCCCCCCATCCCGACATTGCCGCGCACGATCACACGATGCCGCACGTCGGTTGGCGAG
>DATCGG010000025.1:0-6620 GCA_036509075.1 Gemmatimonadaceae bacterium | reverse complement strand
GTGACCCAGCTCGCGCGAATGGACGGCGCGACGCTCTTCACCCGATTCGCCAAGCTCCTTGCCGACAACCCACCGCACCCTAACGACTACCCGCAGCTACAGCGGATGCGGCGCCTCGGCATCACGCCCGGCGCGCCGGTGATCCGGGAGCGGCTATCGCAAAACGCCTGGACGGCGCTGGACCGCGCGATCCCGTTCGCCCAGCGGAAGATCCGTGACCACGCCACCCGCGCCGTGCGCATCATGAACGGGTGGGCGATGATGACGAGCCCCATCGGGACGTACGGTACCGACTACCTGAAGCGCGCGCTGGTCGCCTTCATGGGGCTCGGCGCGAGCCCCGTCGAGGACGCGCTCTTCCCGACGGCCTTCACGATGCCGGACGGCTCACCGTTCGACTCCAACGCGAAGTACGAGGTTCGGCTTCCGGCCAATGGCCTGCCGCCGGCGCGCGCGTTCTGGTCGCTCACGATGTACAACGACCAGCAGCTCTTCGCGGACAATCCAATTCGGCGCTACGCCATCGGGAATCGCGACTACTTGCGCTACGACTCCGACGGTTCGCTCATGCTGTACATCCAGCGCGAGTCGCCGGGCCGCGACAGGGAAAGCAACTGGCTCCCCACCCCCAGGCAGGGTGCGTTCACGATGACGCTCCGCCTGTACTGGCCAGAGCCGAAGGCGCTGGACGGAACGTGGGCGCCGCCGTTGGTGAAGCGCGTGGGCGATCATCACCGCTCTCCGCGCTGGTGATATCCTTTTTTCAGCCGAGTCCATCGGACCCGTTCTCGCCCAGCAAGGTCTTCACGTTCCTGTTCGTGATGATCGGGCCACTCAAGGTCATCGGCCCGTTCGCGAAAATGACGGCGGGGTGGGACCGGCGCCTCAAGCGCCGGCTCGCGTTCCAGGCGATCACCATCGCCGCCGTCGGCGCACTCGCTGCCGCGACGCTTGGCTCGAGACTCCTGCAAAAGTGGGGCATCTCCCTAGGCGCGCTCTTGCTGACGACCGGGATTGTGCTGTTCCTGGTCGCGATGCAGGTCGTGATGCAACAGTACGCGACGCACGAACAGGCCGAGAGCGCCGCGCATCCCTCGGCGATCGCCACTCCGCCGTCGCCCGCCGCCCTGGCGTTCTCCCCCCTCGCGTTTCCGACGATCATCACGCCATATGGCGCCGCCCTGTTGATACTGCTCGCGTCGATGCGCTCCGGTCAGACCGCCGCCTTGCTCGGGATCGCCGGAATCGCGGCGCTCGTGCTCGCGCTGGATGTCGTCGCGATGTTGACCGCCGACCGGATCCTGACGACGCCCGCGGTCCGCCCCACGCTGGGCATTCTCGGCAGTGTCCTGTCCGTTCTACAGGTCGCGTTAGGCGTGCAGGCCATCGTCGACGCCCTGCGCCTCCTCGGCGTACCTGCCCTGACCTCCGGCTGAGCACAGGCCGCGGCGCGGTGGTCCCACAGAGGTACGGCCCTGGAGCCTCCAAGACCAAGGTCCGATAGTCCTCCTACTGGCCGAGACAAAATCATTCCCGAGCCCGACGGGAGGGCACGGCATCAGCCTTTATCTCACGGTCTATCGGGGAGTTGGCATGACCACGACGCAAGGGGTCGACAGCGGGACCTACGAGGGGTCCCCCACTCGATGAGGCAATCCACGGCTGGGTCCCTCGGATTCTCGTTCGACCGGCCGCTCCACATCCGGCCGGATCCGCAGTCGATCGCAGACGCCTACGTGTACCTGCTCGGTCGCATGCTCGTGATCCGCCAGGAGCACATCGACCTCGATCAGGTTGGCGCCGACTACAACGTCCTCACGTACGATCCCCTCGGCAACGCGGATCTCGTCAACCCGAACTTCGACGTCGCCTCCCTCGAGGGATGGCTCGCGGTAGATGATGGCACGCCAGCCGTGCTCGAGGTGCCGGAGATCATCAATCGGTACTACACCGTGCAGGTGATGGACGAGTGGGGCGACGTCATCGCCAATATCAACCCGCGCACCTTTCCGTCGCATCCGCACGGGACGTTCGTGTTCGTGAAGCCCGACACGAGGGTACAGGTGCCGCCCGATGCTGCCCGCATCGTGCTCCGCTCGAACAAAGCCAAGGTCCTCGCTCGAATCGAGGTCAGGCAGGATCGCGATGGCGTTGTCAGGCTTCAGCGGAAGCTTGCCCTGTCGTCGCACAACAATCCCTCGATCATCCCTGCCCCGCCACTCCCGACGTTCGGCAGTCGTGAGCTGATCGGCGTCGAGATCTTCGAGGGCGCCGAGCATGTCCTGGCAACCGCGCTCGATACGCTGCCCGGTGCGGCGGCCCTCCAGCAGAAGGTACGCGTGGTGGCGCGCTACGCGGCGTCGGGCCGTGGGGCGCGGCAGGAGCTCGAAAGCCACCTGAGAGAACGAGTGATCCCGGACTTGCTCGACTACGTGGCGAAGCAGTCAGTGGCGAGCCGCAACTACTGGCGGAGCAGTCTCCGGTCTGATAGACATACCGCCACAGACTACCGCCTCCGAACAGCCACCAACCTCGCCGCAATCTGGACCAACGTGGCCGACGAGCTGGTCACATTTCAGACCACGCGCGACGCGGCCGGCAAGGTGCTCAACGGCAGCCACTCTTACGTGATGCAATTCGCGCCTAACGAATTGCCGGCCTCGGTGACGGCAAGCCACTGGTCCATGGCGCTTCTGTGCGTGCCCGGGCATCGCGTGGTCCCGAATGCGCTCGGGCGGTTCCTGTTCACCAGTCATTCCCCGCTCGTGCGTGAAAGTGACGGCTCGCTGAGGATCTTCATCGGTCCGCGAGCGCCGGAGGGGGCCCCCGAATCGAACTGGCTGCCCTCGTCGGACTGGAAGCCGTTTCAGCTGACGATGCGGCTCTACGTGCCGCACGACGTTGTCAAGCGGGGAGACTGGTTTCCGCCGGCGCCTGCCGTTGTGGTGTGATCGGTCAGTCGGCCAACGCCCATCATGCTCGTCGTAGCGCTAGCGCTCGTTGCGTCGGCCGGGTTCGCACAGCAGCGGCGTGACACACTGCCGGCGCGCGACACGGTGCGAGTGCGCGACACCACCGACACGCGCGACCGTGTTGACGACCTGAACGCGGACGCCGTGAAGGGCGGCGCGTTCCCCGGCTCGTTCGTGATCCCGGGCACCGAGGTATCGCTCGCGATCGGCGGCTTCATCAAGGCAGTTGGTTTCTACGATTCCGACGCCGGCGACCGCTCGCCCGACTTTTTCCCCGGCGAGGACCTGCCACCTAACGAGATCGGCGGCGGCATGTACGCCATGACCGCCGGCCTGTCGCGGGTGTTCCTCGATACGCGGGCACGAACGCATCGCGGCGACGCGCGCGGGTATCTCGAGATCGACTTCAACGGACCGTCCGTCACCAAGCTGCGGCATGCGTACCTTCGCCTGCGCAACGAGCGCATCGAGATCGTCGCGGGGCAGACCTGGTCCACGTTCATGAACTCCAGCGTGAAGCCGCCCATGATGGGCGAATCGAAGCTGAGTGGGATTACGGAGATCCGTCAGGCCCAGATCCGGTTCTCGGATCACCTGTCGAAAACCCTCACCTTCTCGGCCGCCGTCGAGAATCCCAGCAGTGACGACGTGGGTGGACAGATCGAGCAGGGGCGAACGCCGGCGCCCGACGCGATGGCGTCGCTGGCGCTCGAGCGCGGGAAATTCACGCGCGTGGAGCTCTCGGGACTCGCACGCCGACTGCAGGTCCTGCTCGCGGATGGCTCGACGCCGTCCGCGACCGCGTGGGGTGCGCAGCTCAGCGCGGTCGTCGAGCCCAAACCGAAGCACCAGCTCCGCATCGCGGGCTTGGTGGGCGACGGAATCGGCCGCTATCTGCAGGGACTCGACCCGGCGGGCGCTGCCTTCGTGAGCCCGAGCGGTGACATCGATACGCGACGGGCGTGGGGCACGAGCGTGTCATGGGAGCAGCCATGGAGCGAGTCGCTCCGCTCGGTGTTCGCAGCCGGCACCGCACAGGCCGACGCGCCGGCCTACGCGGGCCCCGACACATTCGAGCGGACCGATTTCCTGTCGGCGAACCTGCTGTTTCGGACGAGCAAATACACCACGATCGCCCTGGAATATGTGTACGGCCAGCGTCGGAATACGGGCATCGCATCGCGACACAACAACCAGGTGTTGCTCGGCTTTCAGCTCTTTTAACGCCCGACCAGGACCGCGACAAAGGCCAGGATCCCGAAGCCGGCAACCAGCGACGCGACAAACAGCGCGTTCGAGTAGGGCACGTGGTCGGGGTACTGCGCGCGCAGCGTCCGCATCTCACGGCGGTGCTGGATTGCGGCGAACGTCAGCGCAACAAGGGCGACGGCGATCATGATCGACGCGAACGTGTGCGTGTCGAGGATCCAGCTCTCTCGCGCGTTGTCCCGATTCGGAACCAGCTTCGCGATCGTGAACCCGAAGCTGATCATCGAGGTAGCCGTCCGCACCCAGGCCATGAGCGTTCGCTCGTGGGCAAGCCGGGTGCGGTCCACGGCCAGCAGCGTCGATTCCGATACGTTAGGCGGCGACGCTGCCGCCATGGACCGCGACTCGGCAGGGGGTGCCCCACCCGTCACGACCATCTCCGACCCGACGTTACGCCTTAGGCGGGAACTTCTCGAACATCTTGTGCACCGCCTCCTGGATCTTCGCCTCGTTCTCCTTCGGGTCGCCGGAGACCGTGTCGGTCGCGTTGCCGCGCCACAGCATCTTGTTGGATTTCGTATCGATGACGTCCACGATAAGCGTCCCGATCGTCACCGGCGTGACCGTGGTCGACGTCGTACACCCACCCCAGCACGAGTACGGGCCGCCGCTCTG
The DNA here is from genome assembly GCA_036509075.1 of Gemmatimonadaceae bacterium. Classification (GTDB taxonomy): domain Bacteria; phylum Gemmatimonadota; class Gemmatimonadetes; order Gemmatimonadales; family Gemmatimonadaceae; genus JAJKIV01. Next base: position 1,764 of record DATCGG010000025.1, on the reverse strand, counting down.
GAACGACTGGACGTCGACCGATTTGTCCGTCGCGGCGTGATAGGTCACCGTGAGGTCGCCGCCGCTTTCCACCTTCGTGAACCCCTTCGCCTTGAGGTTAGCGTCGATCGCGTCCACGAGACGCTGTGCGTTGAGCGGATTGGGCAGCTGCTGCTCCACGCGCCACGAATACGACTTGAGCGGAGCGAAGTTCGCCGCGCGATCGTAATCCGTGGAGACCTTCATCGAGCTCCCAGCGCAGCCTCCCAACGCGAGTGCCGCGACGGCAAGCAGAACCTCGGGTCGGCGAGCCAAGCCAGCATGTCGAGTGAGCCAGAGCATCACGAACCTCCGATTGAGCAGTTGACGGTTGGGAGTCAGGTACGGGGCCCCACGGTGCATCGGACTGGTCGCGCTCGTTAGGGTTTCGGCTTCGGTGCCGCGGCGGCTGCGGCAGGTGTCGGTCCGCTCGCCTGGTCCACGAGCAGCGACCGGAAGGCGCCTCGGGTCGTCGCCATCTTCTTCCACTGTTCCACCGTCAGCACCTTTTGAAGCTCCGCATCGCGGGCATCGATCGCCGGCTTGGCCGCCTCGAGCAGCGCGGTGTGGGTGGGCTTTCCACTGGCCATTGGCTTGTCGAGCGCGGCAACGAGTTTGTTCGCGCCGTCCATGTTGATCCGCTGCACCTCCAGGATCTGGTCGCGCGTGAGGTCCAGGTTCGACGCCATGACCTCCGTCTGCGACAGCGCCAGCCGTTGCGCCTTATTGCCCTGATGCTGCGTCCACTGGGCCGGCGTCAGCACCTTCTTGAGCTCGGTCTGATTCGTTCGAACCGCCGCGACCAGCCCCTTGGTCAGCGCCGAAGCCGCCTTGGCGCTCGTGTCGGCGTCGTATTTGTCGATCAACGCTTGCAGCGATTTCGCGGTCGCCACGTTGATCTTTTGAACCTTGGGGACCTGGTCGGCCGTGAGGTTGAGCTCGGATTTGAGCTGATCGGTGGTGTACTGCGCCACCTGCTCGGCGTTCGACGCCGCGGTCGCCTGAGCAGTCGCGGTAGTCGATACCGCCGCAAGGGCGGCGGCGACAAGGGTCATGGCTGCCATTCGCATCGTTCTCATCCCTCCGGTCGTGCGACGCGCGCGATGCCTGCAACAGCCTCGGCGCGTCGCGTTCTCCTGTGCTTGGTTACCGCCGCTCAGCATCGCGCCGGACACGACCTGCGACCATTGGACTTTCGTAGAGCCGGGGACGGGCGACAAGCCGGGGGACGGGCGACGGGCGGCGGACGACGGGGAGAAAGCGGAGAACCCTCGGGTTGCCTATCTCTCATAACGAGATGCATCCCGAAGGTTTCCGTATTTAGCCGCCGCCCGTCGCCCGTCGCCCGTCCCCGGCTTTATGGAGCAAACGGATACCCCTTCGCCAACGCCGCCTCCAGCCGAGCGTCGTGCCGGTACACATCGTCGTAAAACGCCACGACGCCATCCGGGTGTACCACCGCCGTCGTGTAGAGCACCGTCACCGGCATGGGGCGAGCCAGGTCCACCCGTCGCGACTGCGGGCCGTCCATCGCGTTCCGCACCCGGTCCGGTGACCACGCGTTAGGATCGCGAAGCGTCCACACCGCGAAGCGCGCCGGGTCCTCGAGGCGAATGCAGCCGTGGCTGAAATCCCGCCGCGCGCGTGAGAACAGAGCCTGCGCCGGCGTGCCGTGCATGTACACGTTGTGGTCGTTCGGGAAGATGAACTTCGCGAGCCCGAGGTCGTTTCTCGGCCCGGGTCGCC
>DATCGG010000024.1:0-17970 GCA_036509075.1 Gemmatimonadaceae bacterium | reverse complement strand
GTGTCGGGGAACCGCAAAGTGGTTTCAATCGACGCCAGCTTCGGCCTCGGTGAGGCTTTGGTCTCCGGCCTGGTGAACCCGGACGTCTACAAGGTGCGGGACGGCGAGATCGTCGCGAAAACAATCGCCGCAAAGCAGCTCGCGATCGTGGCTCAGCCGTTAGGCGGGACGCACCAGCGCGCGATCGCACCGGATCAGCAACAACAGCCCGCCCTGACAGACGCTCAAGTCGTTAGGCTCACACAGCTAGGGCGGCAGATCGAGTCGCACTTCGGCCGGCCGCAGGACATCGAATGGTGTTTGGTCGATGACGATTTTCTCGTCGTCCAGAGCCGGCCGATCACTACGCTATACCCCATACCTGTGGTCGCCGACGGAGAGAACCATGTCTACGTCTCGACCGGGCATCAGCAGATGATGACCGATGCGATCAAGCCGCTCGGCATCTCGATCTGGCAATTGACCGCCGCGGCGCCGATGCACGAGGCGGGTGGGCGAATCTTCGTCGACGTCGCTCGAGCGTTGGCGTCGCCGGCGGGACGCGCGAGTCTGTTCGCGACGCTGGGCAAATCCGACCCGCTGATCAAAGGGGCCCTCCAGACGATCATCGATCGTGACTTCATCCCACTGGTGCCGGGCGCGCCGGACGCCGGTCCGCCGGTGGCCGAGTGGTCCGCTCCGATCGAGACTGATCCTGCGATCGTGGACGAGCTGATCGCGCACGGCCGAGCGTCGATCGAGCGTCTCACGGCGGAAATCCGTTCGAAATCCGGCACGGACGTGTTCGACTTCATCGTGGCGGACATGGAACAGCGGAAACGCGTCGCGATCGACCCGCGAAGCATGCAGGTCATCATGGCGGGAATGGCATCCTCGTGGTGGCTCAACGATCGCCTGGAGGAGTGGATTGGCGAAAAGAACGCGGCCGACACACTCGCGCAATCCGTGCCTAACAACGTAACGTCGGAGATGGGGCTCGAGCTCCTGGATGTTGCCGACGCCATTCGTCCCTATCCGGAAGTCGTCGCGTTTCTCCGGAACGTCCGAGATGACGATTTCCTCGACGAGCTCGCCACACTTCCAGGAGGACAGGAATCGAGAGACGCGATTGATGCGTGGCTTGGCAAATACGGCATGCGTGGTGTGGGCGAGATCGACATCACGCGACCGCGGTGGAGTGAACGCCCCGCCGCGCTCGTTCCGCTGATCCTTGGCAACATCAGGAACTTCGAGCGCGGCGAAGCCGAGCGGCGATTCAGGCAAGGGCTCGAGGCGGCGCGAACGAAGGAAGAGGAGCTGCTTCAACGCGTGCGGTCGTTGCCGGACGGCGACGAGAAAGCGCGGGAGGTGAAGCAGATGATCGATCGCGTCCGCACATTTGTCGGATACCGCGAGTACCCGAAATATTTTCTCGTCAACCGGTATTTCGCCTACAAGCAAGGATTGGTGAAGGAAGCCGATCGTCTCGTGGAGTCGAACCTGCTGCGCGACCGGGAAGACGCCTTCTTCCTCACGTTTCAGGAATTGCGCGAAGCGGTTCGCACGAACGTCGTGGACTACGACCTCATTCGGGACCGAAAGGATGCGTTCAGGGTGCATCAGAGCCTAACGCCGCCGCGAGTGCTGACCTCAGAGGGCGAGATGATCACCGGCGCGTACCGACGCGACAACGTGCCGCCGGGCGCGCTGGTCGGGTTGCCGGTTTCCGCCGGGACGGTCGAGGGCCGTGCGCGAGTCGTGTTCGATCCGGCGAAGGCGAACCTCGAACCGGGCGACATCCTCGTCACGCCCTACACGGACCCCAGCTGGACGCCGCTCTTCGTTGCGATCAAGGGTCTCATCACGGAAGTCGGTGGCCTGATGACGCACGGCGCGGTCATCGCGCGCGAGTACGGGCTACCGGCGATCGTCGGTGTCGAGCAGGCCACGCGATTGATCACGGACGGGCAAAGGATCCGCGTGCATGGAACCGAGGGGTACGTCGAGATGCTTGCGTAGTTGCTCACGCGCGCGTTATCCCCTTGCAGGTGAGCTTCTCTGTCCCAGCAAACACGGTCCCTCGTTTGCCCATTCGTGGCCGACTGGTAACGATGGGCGCCGTAGCCGACGGTAGTCGCTCGCAGGTCCACGATTGGCGTTAGGCCACAATCAGCCTCGGAGCTTCCCATGCGCGTGTTGAGAGTTTCCGCAGCCGTCGCTCTGGTAATGATTCCGATGATCGTCGCGGGCTGTAACGACAAGACCCCGCCTCGGGCTCCGAAGTCCGGCGCGACGACAGACGCTTGGACCGACCCGTCGCCCCATCAGGCCCGGTTCGTTCGGGTTAACGGGGTTTCGCTCAACGTGCTCGATTGGGGCGGTACGGGAGACGGCCTGGTGCTGATCCACGGCATGGGCGACTCGCCCCACTCGTTCGACGACCTGGCGCCCGCGCTCACGAGTGGGCACCACGTCATCGCGTATGCCCGTCGGGGCCATGGGCAATCGGATCATCCCGCCGCGGGTCCGTACGACAACGAAACGCTGGCCGAAGATCTCCGCCAGCTGCTGGATAGCCTCGGTATCAACCGCGCGGTCCTTGGCGGCTGGTCTATGGGAGGCAACGAGATCACCCGTTTCGCCGGGCGCTACCCCGATCGAGTCGCGGGGCTCATCTACTTCGACGCAGGCTACGACTGGTCCGACAGCGCCGTGGCCCGCCTATTCGGCAATTTGCCGATCTTGTTCTCGCCGACTCCCGCAGACCTGGCATCGTTCCCCGCCTATCGAGGATGGTGGGACCGATGGATCTGGGCGAGCGGGCCCCTTACGGCGAGTGCCGAGGCAGAGATCCGAGACATCAGTCGCGCTGACAGTGCGGGTACCATCTCCCAGCCGACCGACGCTCTGATGGATCAGATGTTCAAGAGCCTCACCGAGTATCACCGGGACTACGCCAAGGTGAAGGCCCCTGTTCTGGCGCTTTACGCCGAGCGGTTCCTCCCCAACCAGCTGCCTGACTCGGTGCGCGGCAAGGTGGATGCCTGGAACGATGAGTTCAAGGCATTCCAGGGCGCCAGCATCGCGCGACTCCGCCGGGAACTTCGCGCATCGCCTGATATTCACGTACTGCACGAGACCAACCACCCGAGCTTTCCGATGGCACCGCACGACACTATGGTCGCCCTGATCAAGGCCTTTCTCGCGAAACCGCCAGCCGCTTTCGGGCGCTGATCTGGCATGAGCCGCGTCGGAGTAACTCGTATGCGTTCGGCCAAGCTCGGCGTCGCGCTTCTTATCGCTCTTTCGTCACGCGCTGCGCCACAGCTCTCGATCACGCACGTCAACGTCGTCGATGTCGAGAGCGGAGCCGTGCGACCGGATCGCACGGTGGTCATCGAGGGCGATCGCATTCGCGCGATAACGACGAGCGCGCCGGCCGGGGGGCGCACGATCGACGCGCGGGGTGCCTACATGATCCCGGGACTCTGGGACATGCACGTGCATCTCGGCATGGGAGGACGGTCAGCACTCGCGCTGCTCGTCGCGAATGGCGTCACGGGCGTCCGCGACATGGGCGGGAAGTTCGACCTCGTCCGCTCGTGGCGCGATAGCGTCACGGCCGGAACGCTCGTGGGTCCACGCATCGAGATGACCGGACCGATCGTCGAGAACGCGCGCTGGCTCAGCGCGGTGCGCGGCATCCTCGAGCAGACTGGCGATACGGCGGCAGTCCGCGACTTCAGCGAACGCATCCCCGTGGCGACGCCGGAGGAAGCGCGCGCGGCGGTGGCGCGCGTAGCCGCGTTAGGCGTGACGCTGCTCAAGGTGCGGAACGATCCGCCCCCGGACGCGTACTTCGCGCTTCTCGCCGAGGCGCGCACGCGCGGCATTCGGGTCGTCGGTCATCCGCCGCAGCGCGTGAGTCTGGCGGAGGCGTCCGACTCCGGTCAGGTGAGTCTCGAGCACGAGCTCCTCGGGTTCGTGAACAACCGTTGGGTATCGTCGCTCGACGAGATGACGCCGGCCGACCGCGCGAGCCTGTACGCGCGCTTCGTTCGCAATCACACGGCGCTCGTGCCGACGCTCATTGCGGGCGTGGGCTTCCGCCGCATGCCGGACAGTCTCGCGATCGCGATGATCGAGGGGACGAGCGCGCCCGCCGATTCGCGGCATCGATACCTCGACCCGTTGCTCGCGCATCATTGGCGAAGCCAGATGGAGATGAAGAAAATGGAAGGCGCGCAACCGGATTGGGTGGCGCTGCACAAGCTCGCGGCCGCGCGGCTCGCCGGCGCCGACTCGTCGGGAGTCATGATTCTCGCCGGGACCGACCTCGGCACGCCGCTCACCTATCCTGGCTTCGCCGTGCACGACGAGCTGGATCTGCTCGTGCGCGATGGCGGCCTCAGTCCGCGTCGCGCCTTGTGGGCCGCGACGCTCGGTCCGGCGCAGTTCTTCCATCGCGAGCGTGACGCCGGCAGCATCGCGCCGGGGAAGGTTGCGGACCTCGTGCTGCTCGACGCGAATCCCCTCACCGACATTCGGGCCGTGGGGCGGATTCGCGCGGTGATCCGGTCAGGCCGCTACCTCGACCGCGCGGCACTCGACGCGCTCCTGGCGAGTGTGTCGCGTTAGGTTCCGGTAGATGAACTCCATCGATCTGATACGCGACAACCTGACCAAGAGCCGGGACCGCGTACTGGCCCGGGTCGAGGAGATGCGGGCGCACGGCACTGTGTTGTTCGGCACGTATCGCCTGTGCCTGCAGTACGCCGCGGACCACTGGTACATGCACCGCGGACAGCTGGCCGATGCGCGCCGAACGGCTGGGCTGGAACGGATGTGGGTCTAGGCTACTCCTTCGAGGCTCGACTGATCGCGTTAGGCTGGCCTTACCCAAAGCCCTGCTAGTCGGCCTTCAGTGCGTCGACCGGGGCCACCGCTGCCGCGCGTCGCGCTGGCACCCAGCTCGCCACGAGCGCCGTGAGCACGAGCATCACGATCGCGACGCTCAGCGACGCCGGTTCGACCGCACTGACGCCAAAGAGCTGGCTGCGAATGAGCCGCGCGGCCGCGACACCAACCGGGAGGCCGATCCCGATGCCGATCACGGTGATCGTCAGCGCCTCACGCAACACCATCCCCGCGACGGACGCCGAAGACGCGCCCAGCGCCATGCGCAACCCGAACTCACTCGTGCGCCGGGTCGTCGCGTACGACGTGACGCCGTACAGCCCGAGTGCGGCAAGGAGGAGCGTGACGAGGCCGAACGCGAGCGTCGTGTTCGTGAGCAGCAGACTCTCGTGGACGGACGCGCGCAGCCGCTGTGTGACCAGCTCGAGATCGAAGGGCACCGCGGCGTCGACGCTGCGCAACGCATTCCGCAGCGGCTCGAGCGAACGCGCGGGGTCGCCGCTCGTCCGGACGATGAGCTGGAAGCTCGGCCCTGGGTGGTCGCCGGGAGCCTGCGCCAGGTAGATGCGCCGCGTCGGGGCGGAGCGCACGCCGCGCTCCTCCAGATCGCGCACGACACCGACCATAGTGTAGACGACGCTGTCCACCGTGATCAGCTGGCCGATGGGATCGCGGTTCGTGAAGTACGCGCGCGCCATCGTCGCATCGATGATCGAACGGTGTACACCCGGCCGCTCATCGCTCGCGTCGAAATCGCGGCCGCTCAAGAGCGCAGCACCGGTTGCCTTCACGTAGCCCGCGCCCACGAGATTGGCGAAGATCGACGACTCGGCGTCGGACCGCGCGACAACGCCCGGGATCTCGATATTGACCACCGAAATGCCGCGGCCCAGTAGTCCGCCATGCGAGTAGCTGGTGGCCACCACGCCCGGCACCCGCATCGCTCGCCGCTCGAGCTCGAGGCGGTATTGCTGGAGCCGATCCCCTACGTAATTCGTATTCCCGAGGTGGATGTCCACCGCGATGACGTGGTCGCGGTCGAAGCCCAAGTCGGCGCTCAGCAGCCGACGCGCGCTTTGCACCAGCAGTCCGGCGCCCACGAGCAGCAGTGTCGAGAGCGCGATCTGGGCCCCGACGAGCGACTTCCCCAATCGCCCGCGCACACCCACGAGGCCCCGCCCGCCCGCGCGCAGCGTAGTCGCGGCGTCGAGGCGCGTCGCATGCAGCGCCGGCACGAGGCCGAACAGGAGCACCGAGAGCACCGTGACGCCAGTCGTGAAGGCGAGCACGCGAGCGTCCGCGTGCACGTCGAGGAACGTGGTCGAATCGGCGAGCGCGAGCAGCGTGGACGTGCCCCACGCGCTCGCGAGCAGCCCAAGCGCGGCGGCGACGGCGCCGACCACGGCGCTTTCGATCAAGAGCTGCGCGATCAGTCGGCGTCGTGCGGCGCCTAACGCCATCCGCACCGTCAGCTCGCGGCCGCGCGCCACCGCTCGGGCCAACGTCAGGTTGGCCAGGTTCGCGCACACGACGAGGCCGAGCAGCGACACCGCCGCCATGAGAATGCCGAGCGCTGACCCGTACGCGACGCGCTGCGACGAGAACCCCCGCGCGCCGGATACCACGCGCATCGGCTCGGTCTCGACGTCGTGATTGAAGTCGGTGAGGTCCTGCCCGGCGAGATGGCTGCGCACCGCATTCATCTCGACCGTCGTGATCTCGGCGCGAGCACGATCGAGGGTGACGCCGGGCGACAACCGCCCCATCATCTGAAGCCAGGAGGCCGCGCGGTCGTCCAGGAGCGTCTGGCTGTGCGGCAGGCGCGCCACGATCGACATCGAGAGCCAGAGGTCGGTGCTCTCTCCCACGATGTCTCCCGTGAAATGCCGCGGCCCGATCCCGACGACTGTTACCGGTACGCCACTCAGGTGGATCGTGCTTCCCACTACCGAGCGCTCGCCGCCGAACCGGCGTTGCCAGTACGCGTAGCTGAGCACCGCCACCGGATCCGCGGCGGCGCGGTCGTCGTCGCTCGTGAACATGCGCCCCGCGAACGCGCGAAGCTCGAGCACCGAGAAGAAGCTTCCGGTCACTGCGCGCGCGGTGGGATGCTCCGCGATAGCTGTGTCGGCGCCTGGCGTGACGAGGTCGACGTTCACCGCGCCGGAGGCGTACAGCCCCGAGAGGACGTGACTGCCGTCTCTCACGTCCTTGTATAGCGGGTACGACACGTAGCTGACCTTTGGCGGCCCGAACCAATTCGAACCGACCTTCGCGGGATCGCCGACGATGGCGAGGCGCTCGGGGTGTGGGACGGGCAGCGGTCGGAAGACGAGCGCCTCGAAGAGGGTGTAGATCGTCGTCGTCGCTCCGATGCCGAGGGCCAGCGTGAGGATTACAGTCAAGGCGAACGACGGCTGGCGTCGGAGTGAGCGCACGGCGTAGCGTGCGTCCTGGACGGCCGGGGCCAAAGACTCGGATATGGGTTTCACAAAGAATCCTCGTCGGTGCTGTCTATCTTATGACAGCGCGCGCTCGCTCCTGGGTTTAGTCAACGGCCGGAACCGATCTGATCGGCGTTGTGCCCGGAGAGTCTCATGACTCATCGATGTTCGACACTGCTCGTCGCAGGCATCGGGATCGTGCTCCCTGGCTGGGCTGGACGGGGGCGGTCTCCGCCCAGAGGTTCTACAAAGGCCAATGGGTGAGCGGGCACGACCTCGACATCTGTTAGCACGCGGCCGCTGGTGGTTCGGTGGAACGCCGAGCACCATCGCTCCGCTGCTTTGGAGTTGCGGGCTCGTCGCCGGACTCGCGCCGTACGCGCTGGCCGACTACCTGCTTGGTCTCGCGCGGAGACGACTCGGCTATCGCGACGCTGCCACCTAACGTGTGTTGGTTTCGGAGAAATGAAGACGCTCGCGCGGCCATGGCCGTTGAGAGGCGACCAGCTCGGTTTGGCGCGTTAGGCGTCGGACCTGTTTCCGGAAGGAGGCAGTCAATGCCCCGACGATGGCGTCCAAGCACAGCGGTCGGATCGCTGGCCGCCTGTGCCGCCGCTACGTGGCTGCTCGCTCAAGCCGCTTGTTTCGGGTCCACCCGTCAGGGTACCGGGTGTGAGGACTGCGCCACGCGAGTCACGGCGACGCTCCCGCCGCGCCTCGTGCTCGTACCCGAGTCCGGCGGCTCACCATGTCCTCGCGTCATCACGGACGCCGGCGGACATCGCCTAACGCTGCTGCGTCTGTTGTCGAACGACCGCGCCGATTATTCCATCGCACCGGGCGTCTACGGAGCTCGCGAGAACGAGGCTCTTCGAGTTCATTGCAAAGACGGTACGGTCGCGGGCCTCGTCCACCTCTGAGCTCCGTCGGGCCATGGCACGCCTCGCGCAGGCACGCTCGGCTCACACCTAACGAGAAGCTGCAGCTGTGTCGGTAGTCGCTGCGGCACCATTGCGGTAGACCACCCTGACCTCCACGTTTTCTCGTCCATCGCCGCCGTCCGACCAACGCGCCCTTCCCCATCCGCGAGGCCCCGCCGATGACCGACCAGCTCTCCCGTCGCACCTTCGCCAAACTCGCGGGTGCCGCCGCACTGGGCGCCTCGAACGTTCCCCTTGTCGCGCAGGCGGCCCAGGCCGCGACGCTCCCGGCCCAGGCGCCCCGCTCGTTCCCCAGCGGCTTCCTCTGGGGAACCGCAACCGCGTCCTATCAGGTCGAGGGCGCCGTCGCCGAAGACGGACGCCTCCCGTCCATCTGGGACACGTTCTCCCACACGCCCGGCAAGGTCGCCAACAACGCCAACGGTGATGTCGCCGACGACCACTACCATCGCTACAAGGACGACGTCCAGCTCATGAAAGCGCTCGGCGTCAAGGTGTACCGATTCTCGATCGCATGGCCGAGGGTGTTCCCGAATGGAAGCGGGGCGCCGAACCCCAAAGGCCTCGATTTCTACAACCGTCTCGTGGACGAGCTGTTGGCCAACGGCATCGAGCCCTTCGCCACGCTCTACCACTGGGACTTGCCGCAGGCGCTCCAGGATCGCGGCGGCGGCTGGGAGTCGCGCGAGACGTCCGAGGCGTTCGGGAAGTACGCGGGCTACGTCGCCCAGCACCTCACCGATCGCGTGAAGCACATCTTCACCATCAATGAGTTCGGCGCCTTCATGGAGCTCGGGTACAACATCGGCGTCCACGCACCGGGGATAAAGCTGCCGCCCGCGCGCTTCTACAAGGCGCGTCATAACGGGGTGCTCGGCCACGGGCTCGCGGTGCAGGCCATCCGCGCCAGCGGCAAGTCGGGCACGAAGGTAGGGTTGGCGGAGAACCTCGTGGTCGGCGTGCCGGTGATCGAGAACGCGGAACACATTGCCGCCGCGGAGAAGGCGACGCGCGACATCAACGCGCAGTATCTCACCGTGATCATGGAAGGGAAGTACACCGATGCCTACGTCGCGCGCATGGGCGCCGATGCGCCGCGGGTCACGGCGGATGACCTGAAGATCATCTCGAGCCCGCTCGACTTCGTCGGTACCAACATTTACCAGCCGACGTTCGTCCGCGCCGACGCGGGCCCGAGCGGCTATGCCGTCGTGCCGAATCCGCCGTCGTACCCGCACATGATCTCGCCGTGGCTGTTCATGGGACCCGAGGTGCTGTACTGGGGCCCGCACCATGTCGCGAAACTGTGGAACGTGAAGGAGATCTACATCACCGAGAACGGTACGTCGTCGTCGGACGTTCCCGCCGCCGACGGGAAGGTGTACGACACCGACCGTATCATGTACCTGCGCAACTATCTCAGTCAGCTCCAGCGCGCCGTGGCCGACGGCGTGCCCGTGAAGGGCTACTTCCTCTGGAGTCTCATGGACAACTTCGAGTGGGCCGACGGTTACGGGAACCGCTTCGGCCTCCACTATGTGGACTACGCAACGCAGCGCCGCACGCCGAAGCTCAGTGCCGCGTTCTATCGCGAGGTCATCGCCCGGAACGCCGTGGCGTAGGCTTCGTGTTGATTCTGCACGTTTTCGGACAGCTGCCCATCACCGTTGTCGCTTACTGGAGAGAGTTCCATGCCCTGCAAGGCACCGCGTTCAAGCGCGACCCGAACTGCCCCGGGCCCGCGGGGCTGCCCGCTAACCTGAGATGTCAGCGGTGCGCTCGGGGACTCTGCGAGGCGCCAGGCGAAAAGTTCTCGCAGAACTGCGGCGGCCCGGACGGAAAGCCGCCGCAGATCGTTTGCCCCATCTGCATGCGGAAGAGGCAGTTCTCCACGCACGACCAGGTGACGCAGTTGGTGGCGACCAATCACATGTCACACGGCGTCGCGCACAGCTTCAAGGCGGTCATGAGCGTCATGGCGAAGTACCGCTTCCGGCTTCACCTCGATCGCGAAGGGGAAAAGGACTTCGTGTTCACGAACCAGGGAAAGCGCGATGGGGAGCTCGCGATCCTCAACGCGAAGAGCCCTGCTTCGCGCACGGAGGCGGAAAAGGAGCGACACACACGGCTCACGGCAGGTACCCTGATGACGCGCGCGGAAGTGAAAGACCTGACCGACGTAATCCCAAACCTCGCTTTCATCATGGCGCTCGCGCGAACGTTCGTGAAAGAGAAGGAGAAGGCCCTGGGGAAGCGAGGAAATCCTTTCGTGTAACCGAGGGCGGGAGTTGTGACCGAACAGGCGGATTCACGTTAGGCGTCAACCTCGAGGTAGGATCGTGACCCTCCGGACCATCGCGCGGATCCTGTTCGGCGTTGCGCTGACGCTTCTCGGCTTGCTGTGGCTGTTGCAGGGGGCTGACCTGGTTCACATCCGCCCGATCCTGTGTGTGGCGAACTGCAAGCCGCTGGAGGGGGGATCGGTCGGCTGGATGGCAGCCGGTGCGCTCGTGCTCGTTGTGGGATTGCTGGTGATTGCCTCGGGCATCCGCCGTCGACGGGTGTAACCGGGTTCCGCCGCCGGCACCACCATGGACAGTCGCCAGAGGCGCTGACGCTGTCGCGCTGCCTCTGGGCCGATCGTCACCTGGCCATCCTATGGCCACATCCCCATCGTATACCCGCCGCGAGCGTAGCCCACCGGTCAGTGCCGGCCACGGCACGGCCTGACGAGTCACCCGACCGACCCTAACGAGAACCACGGTGAAACACCTCCTGTCGCTGTTCGCCATCGGCGCGGGCGCCACCGCAATCGCCCACGCGCCAGCGGCGGCTCAAGCCGCGCCGACCATCACGCTCACGCGTCTCGATTGCGGCACCAACGGCCCGCCGACCGATGTCGGCCTGCGATTCTCGGACACCTACGCCTACAACGGGCTCAAGGTCCAACTGACGTTCAGTTGCTACCTCGTGCGACACGGGGACGACTATCTCGTGTGGGACACGGGTAATCCGGTGGGGAACACGCCGACCGCGCCGAAGACGAGCCTCGCGGATCTCCTCGCGCAGCTCGGCATCAAGCTCGAGCAAGTCAAGTACGTCGCCGTCAGTCATTACCACGGCGACCACACCGGACAGGTGAGCGCTTTCCCAGCCGCGACACTCCTGATCGGCAAAGGCGACTGGGAGGCGGTCAATGACGCGAAGTCGAGTGGGGCGAATCCCGCGCCGTTCACCAACTGGATCAGCGGTGGCGGCAAGGTCGAAGCGCTCCCAGGTGACAAGGACGTCTTCGGCGACGGGAGCGTCGTCGTGCTGAGCACACCGGGTCACACACCCGGGCACCATAGCCTGCTCGTGCGACTGAGGGACACAGGTAACGTGCTCATCACCGGCGACCTCGCCCACTTCCGCGAAAACTACGAGGGCAATGGCGTGCCGACGTTCAATACGAGTCGAGCCGAGACAATCGCGTCACTCGATCGGTTCAAGCAGTTGGCGAAGAATCTCAAGGCGACGGTGATCATTCAGCACGACGCGCGGGACGTGAGCAAGTTGCCGGCGTTCCCGACCGCGGCGAAGTGACGTTAGCGACTGATGTCCGGTGAGCGGTGGGAGAAGGTTCAGCTCCTGTTCAACGAGCTGATCGAGCTCGACACCGGCCACCGGCGCGCGCGACTGGAGTTGCTGTCGCGCACCGACCCGGGGCTGTCTGACGAGCTCCGCTCACTCATCGATGCGCACGAGCGCGCCGGCGACTTCCTCAACCTGCTCGGCGCTCCGCCGGCTGATCCCACACCCGCCGCCGAGCCCGTTCCCCCACCGGAGGGCACGTACACACTGCTGCGCGAGATAGGACGCGGCGGCATGGGGCGGGTGTATCTTGCGCACGACGCGCGCCTCGACCGGCACGTCGCGCTCAAGCTCCTCCACGGCGAGCTCCGCACCGACCCGGAGCGCAACGCCCGCTTCCTCGTGGAGGCGCGCGCGGCGGCCGCGCTCGATCACCCGAACGTGGCAACGATCTACGAGATCGGAGAGACGCGCGATGGCGGGCTCTTCATCGCCATGGCGTACTACGGCGAGGAGACGTTGCGCGACCGGGTCTTCCGCGGCCCGCTGCCGCTGCCTGAAGCGTTAGGCATCGCGCAGCAGGTCGCCGATGGCCTCGGCGCGGCGCACGAGCGAGGCATCGTTCACCGCGACATCAAGCCCGAGAACATCCTCATCACCGCGAACGGCGTGGCCAAGATCGTGGACTTCGGGATCGCCAAGATCGCGGGCCACGACCGGACGCGAACCGGCGACGCGCTCGGGACGCCACACTACATGGCGCCGGAGCAGGTGCGGGGTGATGCCGTCGACGCGCGAACCGACCTGTGGGCGCTGGGGGTGGTGCTCCACGAGATGCTCGCCGGCGAACGTCCGTGGTCGGGGGAGAGCGCGGTGGCCGTCCTCCACGGAGTGCTCCACGAGCCTCCGGGGCCGCTCCCTCACGATGTCCCCGAAGGCGTGCGGCGGCTGATCGATCGGCTGCTCACCCGCAAGCCAGGCAACCGCTTCGCGAGCGCGGCCGAGGTACGCGATGCGCTCCGGCGAATCATTCAAGGAGAATCGGGAGCGGCGACGGGCGCCGACGCGACGCCGGAGATAGCGGCGGGCGATGCGACGGGGTTCCCCGCCGTGCTCACCAGCTTCATCGGGCGCGAGCGCGAGGTGGCCCGCATCGATGCGCTGCTCCATCACGAGCGCCTCGTCACGCTCACCGGACCGGGCGGGATGGGGAAGACGCGCCTCGCGCTCCACGCGGCCGCCGCCCAGACGAGACGCTTTCACGACGGCGTGCACTTCGTCTCGCTCGTACCCATAACGGACCCCGCGCACGTGGCGCAGTCCGTCGCGCAGACCCTCGGCCTCCGCGACGCTGGAGGGGGCACACACAGGGAGCGACTCATCGGGCATCTGCGCGAGCGGCAAGCGCTGCTCGTGCTCGACAACTTCGAGCACCTGCTCGAGGCGGCTTCCTTCGTGGCCGACTTGCTCGCCACCTGCCACGGTGTGGCGGTCCTCGCGACGAGCCGCGCCCCGTTAGGCATCCGTGGTGAGAACGAGCTCCCGGTGCCACCGCTCGCCGTCCCCGCACCGGAGGAGTTGACCACACCGGAGCGGCTCGCCGAGCCCGGCGACGCGGTACGACTGTTCGTGCAGCGCGCGCGGGGGGTGCATCCCGATTTCGCGCTCACCACCGACAATGCGTCCACCGTTGCTCGAATCTGCGGGCGACTCGATGGCATGCCGCTGGCGATCGAGCTCGCGGCCGCACGCACACGCCTCCTTCCGCCGCGTGCGCTGCTCGCGCGTCTCGACCAGCGCCTCGACGTCCTGCGGAGCGACGCGCGCGATCTTCCCGAGCGCCATCGCACCCTTCGCGAGGTGATCGGGTGGAGTCACGGCCTCCTCGGCGCGCCGGAACGGGCCTTGTTCCACCGGCTCGCGGTCTTTGCCGGCGGCTTCACGGTCGGCGCCGCCGAAGCGCTGACGGTGTCGTTAGGCGATGGGCGCGACGTGCTCGAGTCGCTCACGGCGCTCGTGAGCCACAGCCTGCTGCGGCAGGACGAGCAGCCGGACGGCGAGCCGCGCTTCGCGATGCTCGAGACGATTCACGCCTTCGCCCGCGACCGGCTCGCCGAGGCCGGCGAGGAGGACGCCGCGCGCCACGCTCACCTCGAGGTCATGCTCGCCACGGCCGAGGAGGCCGTGCCCTACCTCCGTGGCCCCGAGCAGCGAACGTGGTTCGAGCGACTCGAGCGTGAGCACGACAACCTTCGCGCCGCGCTGGACTATGCCCTCGATCGAGGGCACGTCGACGCAGCCATCCGGATGGCCGAGGCGCTCGTCCGCTTCTGGATCGGGGGGTTTCTCACCGAGGGACGGGATCGCATCGATCGCGTGCTCGGTGCAGCCGGTCCCGCGCACAACCGGGAGACGCGCGCGCGGCTCCTCCTGTCGCACGGCGTGATGACACACATGCAGGGCGCCCCGATCGAGGCGGCGATGATCTTCGAGGAGGCGGAGGAACTCTTCCGTGAGGCGGGGGACGAGCGCTCCGTCGCGGTCACGCTCAATCACCTGAGCTGGTCCATGTACCTCGCGGGCGAGCCGACCCGGGCGATTGCGCTCGCCGAAGAGGCGCTCGCCGTTCACGAGCGCTTCGGCGACATGCGCGGCATCGTGCTCGCGCACAACAATCTCGGTTGGGTACGGTTCTACCATCGGGGCGAGCTGGTGGAGGCGCGCGAGCATCTCGGGCGTGCGTTCCGTGGCCAGCTATCGTTAGGTGATCCGCGCGGCGTCGCCTTCACGTCAACGACGCTCGCCGTGCTCGAGATGTGGATGGGGAACATCGAACGTGCCCGTGCACTCCTGAAGGTCGGGACCGATGCCGCCTACCGGACGGGTGATGTCATCCATCGCGCGACCACGAGCCTATGGTCGGTAGTCATCTCCTATGACACGCTCGGGTCGGACGACGTCGTGGCATCACTCGACGCCTGGCTCCCAACCCTTCGCGCGCACGGGTTCCTCTTTGCGACGGGGCTCGCCCTTCGGATCGCCGGCGACGTTCGGCGCGACGCCGGCGATGCCGCTGGCGCGGAACCCCTGTACGCGGAGAGTGTCGCGCTGATGCGTCGGGGCGACACCGCGAATCTCGCTCAGGTCCTCATTCGGCAGGCCGACGCGCGGCGCCAACGGGGAGCGTTGCCTGCGGCGCACGACGCCCTCGACGAGGCGTTCGCGATAGCGCGGCGACTCGGGAGTCGGTTCCTTCTCCCCGAGTGCCTCGATGTGCTGGCACGCATGCGCCGTGACGAGGGCGACGCGCGCGGCGCCGCGCGGTTGTTCGGCGCGGCGGAGCGGCAACGCGCGGCGATCGGGGCCGTCCTGCCACCGCGACGCCGCGCGCCTCACGCGCGCGAGATCGACTCGCTGCGTGAGGCGTTAGGCCCCGAGGCATTTTCGGAAGCTTCGGACGAGGCCGACCCGTTGGCTACGCTCTAGATCAAAGGCTGGCCGTCCTCATCCCTCGTCCCTCATCCCTCATCTGGCCGTCAGCTCGTCCAGCGTGATGCGATAGACCTTCGCGACCGTGTCGTGGCGAATCGAGTACCGCTTGGGATAGAGCCCCGGGCGCTGCACCAGCTCTGGCTGCTTGAGCTCCATCGTGAACGAGGACGTCGACTCGAGGAACGCCTTCGTGATCATTGGCTCGATGAACACGAGCTGTCCGCGATGGAAGCCCCAGATGAAAGTCTGGTCGAAGGTCCTTCCATTGAACTCTCCCGACGTCCCATCGACCCAGTGCACACCCATCCCCTGGATGGCCTCGTTTCCTGGCGCCATGTAGTCCCTGGGGACGAAGCGGGAGTTCGCGACGACGGAGTCGGGCCCACCCGCGATCGCCATGACAGTGTCCTCGTTCGCCATATAGAAGTGGAAGTCGAAATGCGGAACCGTATACACGTGGTTGGGCATGTGCCCGGCGGGGTTCCAATGGAGCATGTTGAACGTGTACTGCGAGCCCGCTTCCTTGGGGAACGGGAGGTTGAGAAACACCGGCGTGGCCGACAGGTTGCGAAGCGCAGACTCGGTGACCTCGACTCCGAGCGACGTCGGGACGCCGCGGGAGTCACGCACGACGTAGGTGCGGGCGGTTCCATCGCCGATGCGCATGGGAACGGCGTAGGCGATGGCATTCTTCGTCTCGCTCGCGCTGGATTCGCTGCAGGCGGCGAGTACGGGGAGGGCGACGAGGGTGGCGACGGCCGTATACGCACTGAAGGACGAACGGCGCGGCGCACGAATGGTGGTCTGCATGGCATGACTCCAGTAGGGGGCGAGGTCGGCTAGTTCACCGCTTCACCTTGTATGGCGGCAAACGACCCACCGATTTTTCATCGCTCCCAAATCCCGTCGCTTGTCCCCCGGGGTCACGCCCATGACTGACGTCACTCAGATGCTCCGCCGCTGGCGGGAAGGGGATCCCGAGGCGCTCGATCGCGTACTGCCCGTCGTCTACGAGGAGCTGCGGCGGCTCGCCCGGGCACGGCTGCGTGTCGAGCGCGCTGGGCACACGCTCGGCACCACGGGGCTCGTGCACGAGGCGTATCTGCGGCTCGTGGATGTGGAGCGCGTGGACTGGCAGGACCGGGCGCACTTCCTCGCGATGGCGTCGCGCACGATGCGACGCGTGCTCATCGACTACGCGAACCAGCGTAACGCAGCGAAACGTGGCGGCGCCCGCCAACAACTCACACTCGACGAGGAGGTTGCCGCGCCGGAGGTGGATCTCGACTCGGTCCTCGAGCTCGACGCCGTCCTCTCGCGGCTCGAAGCAATCAGCCCGCGCCAGGCGAAGGCGGTCGAGCTCCGCTTCTTCGGCGGTCTCACGCTCGAGGAGACCGCGAAGGTGCTCGGCACCTCGGCACCGACGGCGATGCGAGACCTGCGGTTCGCGCAGGCATGGCTGGCACGTGAGCTAGCGGAGCGGTAGCGGCGTATCGACTTCGCGTGCGACACGGGACGCCCGGGACTACCTGCTTGCATGCTGGCACGCCCCCAACCACTAGCGATCGGTCGATCGTGCGACGAACATCATTCCATGCCGCCTAATGCCCGGCGAACGGGTCACTCCCCAAACGCCGTGTCAGCCGCACGTCGCGTGCGTCCCTACAGTAGGTACACGGCGAAAGCAGCCACCCTTGCAGCGCTCGCGCTGATCGGTTGCCGCGGACCGGGGGCTGGCTCGCCCGCACACGCTGCCGAGCCCATGGGGGAAGCAGCGGCCGTCGCTCGTGCGAGCGCTGACAGCGCCCGCTATCCCTACACCGAAGCGGACATCCGCTTCATGTCCGGGATGATCCACCACCATGCGCAGGCCATCAAAATCGCCCGTTGGGCGCCAACACACGGTGCAAGCGCAGCCGTCATTCGGCTGACCGAGCGCATCATCAACGCCCAAACCGACGAAATCACTCTGATGTCCAACTGGCTGAGCGCGCGCCGACAACCGGTTCCGCAGCCAAACCCCGAAGGCATGACGATGACGATGGGCGGCGCGCAGCACGTGATGCTCATGCCGGGCATGCTGACAGACGCGCAGATGAACGAGCTGGACGCCGCCCGCGGGGAGGACTTCGACCGCCTCTTTCTCACCTTCATGATCCAGCACCACAAGGGCGCGGTGTCGATGGTGAAGGAGCTCTTCGCCGCGCAGGGCGCCGGGCAGGACGAAACAGTCTTCAAGTTCGCGTCCGATGTCCAGGTCGACCAGACAACCGAGATCAACCGCATGCTCGAGATGTTGTTCGCGTTAGGCTCCAACCCGCCGTCAGCCCCCAGGAGGCCGTGATGTCGTCTGTACTTCGTCGCTGTGGTTTCGCCGCCGTCGCGGTCGTCGCCGCCTGCGGCACCCCAAAGCCCGCGACGCAACCCGCCCCCAACCCCGACCCGCGCGTCGGCCTCAAGGCCGGACTCACGAACGCGGGAGAGGCGGTCTCGAATCTCAAGATCCTCGCGAAGGCGGTCTCGCCACCGGGGTTCGCTGGGATCACCAACTCGGACCTCGCGTTCATCGGGAACTACGCGATTCAGGGGAACTACAACGGCCCGGTGATCTGGGACATGACGAA
>DATCGG010000023.1:0-18992 GCA_036509075.1 Gemmatimonadaceae bacterium | reverse complement strand
CGGCCAGGTGGCCGCCGCGAATTCGCCGCAGGCTGCTATTTGTGAGACTGACCCACGGACCTTCCGAAACTGATCTCGCCGTTGTCGATGCGCAAGTTGAACCCGCAGTCGGGATTGCTGCACACCCACGCCTTGTAGGTGATCGGGGCGCCATCCTTACCGTAGTCGCTGAGCGGCAGGAGGGAGCCTTCGCGACACTTCCGGCAGACCGGGAGTTCAGTGGAATTCAACGACGTTCGCTCCTGCGTCATCGCGGAGTGACGAGTTTAACGGTGACGTAATGCACTGTCTCGACGGGCTACGCCTGACCGGCGCGCCTCCAGGGATAGTCGCGCTCGAACGCCTGATCGAAGCCGAACACATCCGCGAAGTCGAGACGTGAGTCGGTGGGCTGACTGATCAGGAGACCCAGGTCCACGAGCGTGAACACCACGTCGCCGATATCAGCGGTCGAGCGCACGCCCCAGTGATCGAGGACGAGCCGCGCCATGACGCCGTAGCGGTCGAGCGCGAGATCCCGACACGCTTCGGCGAGCTCGCGACCCGTGATGTGGCGCCGCTCGGGGAGCCGCGACTGCGAGAACTCGAGCGCCGAGAGAACGAAGAGGTACGCGTGCTCCTGGAACCGCGGTTCGCGCAGGCGAATCTGGTCCATGATGCCTTCTCGAAACGCCAACTCCGGCAATGCAGCTCCTCGACCAAAAGGGGGTGAGCCGGCGGCCTCGCGCGGCTCACAGTTTCGGGACCAAACCAGGCACGACCTGTGCCCGGGTGCCCGCCGCTAAGATGTGGCTCCCTGCGGCGCGGCACAACCCGGCTCGTTCGATGACGAACGACGACAACCACGGGGCACGGGCGCCAAGCGCTCGGCGGCCTGCGCGGCGCGCCGGGCTGTTAGCTGGACCTAACCATCTTCGCCGTGATGCGCCGCACAGTTCAGCTGCGCCACGCCGCATCTCCAAACCGGCACGACGGATGAATCGTTAGGCATGCCATCCCGGCGTGGTGCCGACGCCACGCCTAGGGCGATGCGGCCTCCAACGGCTCCGGGTACAGCGGAAACGCCGCGGTAAGCTCCCGGACTTCCTCGCGAACCCGCTTCGCCACGTCGCCATCCTCCGGCGACCGCAGCGTGACGTCAATCAGCTCCGCGATCCGCCGCATTTCCGGTTCTTTCATGCCGCGGGTGGTGACCGCGGCGGTCCCAATGCGTATCCCGCTCGTCACGAACGGAGACTGGGTCTCCTTTGGCACCGTGTTCTTGTTCACGGTAATGCCGGCGCGGTCGAGCGCCTGTTCCGCTACCTTGCCCGTCAACCCCTTGCTCCGAAGATCGACGAGCATGAGGTGATTGTCGGTGCCGCCGGAGACGACGTTGAATCCACGTTCAAGGAGCGATGCGGCGAGTGCGCGCGCGTTCGACACGACCTGCGCCGCATATTGCTTGAACGATGGATGCAGCGCCTCCTTGAGCGCGACGGCCTTGGCCGCGATGACATGTTCGAGCGGACCGCCCTGCAGGCCGGGGAACACCGCCTTGTCGATTGCCTTGGCGTGTTCTGCCTTGCACAGAATGAGACCGCCGCGCGGCCCCCGCAGCGTCTTGTGCGTCGTCGTCGTCACGACGTCGGCGTGCGGCACTGGCGACGGGTACACGCCCGCTGCCACGAGGCCGGCGAAGTGGGCCATGTCCACCATGAAGATGGCGCCCACCTCACGTGCGACGTCGGCGAATCGCGCGAAGTCGATCACGCGCGAGTACGCGCTGTACCCGGCGATGATCATCTTTGGCCGCGCCTCGAGGGCCAGCGCGCGCATCTGATCGTAGTCGAGCAACCCCTCGTCGTTCACCTTGTACGAGACCGGGTGATACAAGATCCCGGAGAAGTTCACCGGCGAGCCATGCGTTAGGTGCCCGCCGTTCGAGAGGTCCATGCCGAGGAACGTGTCGCCGGGCTTGAGGAACGCGAAGAACGCCGCCGCGTTCGCCTGCGCTCCCGAATGGGGCTGTACGTTGGCGTGCTCCGCACCGAACAGCTCCTTTGCACGGTCGATGGCGATCTGCTCCACCTGATCGACGAACTCACAGCCGCC
Source organism: Gemmatimonadaceae bacterium (assembly GCA_036509075.1). Lineage (GTDB taxonomy): Bacteria > Gemmatimonadota > Gemmatimonadetes > Gemmatimonadales > Gemmatimonadaceae > JAJKIV01. The sequence goes on along the minus strand of DATCGG010000023.1, from coordinate 16,898 downwards.
GTAGTACCGTTTGCCCGGAAGCCCTTCCGCGTACTTGTTCGTGAGCGGCGAGCCCATGGCCTCGAGCACGGCCGGCGACACGAAATTCTCGCTGGCAATGAGCTCGAGGCCCTCGAGCTGACGCTCGACTTCCCGATCGATGAGGCGGGCGATCTCGGGGTCGGCATCACGAAGCGCCGATCCGGGCGGACAGCGATCCCATTCCGACCACGTGATCATGCCGTTGTATCCTCCGTTCGGATTGGTGGTCATGCTTTGCGCGGGAACGGCGGCCACGTGCGGACCAGCGACCCGACGGCCTTCAGGCGACGCTCGGCCATTCGGTCTGCTGCCACGTACGTCGGGATTCCCTGCTCGCGCGCCAACTCGAACACCCCAAGCATGGTGTCGTAAATCTCGTCGGCCTTCCGCAGCGATCGCTCGCGCGTCCATCCAGCCAACTCGCTGTATACGTTGATGACACCGCCAGCGTTCGCGACGTAATCGGGCGCGTAGAGGATGCCCCTGGCTTCGAGCTCCTCGCCGTGCCGCTCCTCGAGGAGCTGGTTGTTCGCGCCGCCGGCGACAATCTCCACGCGCAGAGTGGGCACCGTTTTGTCGTTGATGATGCCGCCCAACGCGCACGGGGCGAAGATGTCCGCCTTGACGCCAAAGATGCTGTCGTGCTCCACCGCTTTCGCGCCGAAGTCTTCGACGACGCGCTTCACTTTCCCGCCATCGATGTCGGTGACGATGAGCTTCGCGCCCGCCTGATGGAGCTCCTTGCACAGGTACGAGCCGACGTGCCCGAGGCCCTGGATGGCGATCACCTTGCCCTCGAGCGAATCGGATCCCCATCGATGGTTGGCCGACGCCTGGATCGCACGGAACACGCCACGCGCCGTCACCGGCGACGGGTCGCCAGACCGGTTCGCGAGGCCGCTGACGTACTGCGTTTCCATGTGCACGAAATCCATGTCGGCCGTGCTCGTGCCCACGTCTTCCGCCGTGATGTAGCGACCGCCGAGCGAATCCACGAACCGGCCATGGGCGCGGAAGACCATCTCGCGCTTGACCGTGCGGTTGTCGCCAATGATCACGGACTTGCCACCCCCGAGGTTCAAGCCGGCGACCGCGTTCTTGTACGTCATGCCGCGCGACAGTCGCAGGGCGTCGATGATCGCCTCTTCGTCGGTGGCGTAATGCCAGAAACGCGCGCCACCGAGCGCGGGGCCTAACGTCGTGTCATGGATCGCGATCACGCCGCGATACCCGCTCGACTTGTCATAGCACATGACGACCTGCTCGTGGCCCATCTCGGCGATGGTGTCGAAGAGGGCGAGCGAGGAGGTGGCGGGTTCTATCGCAGCGGCAGACATGGGAATCGAAAGTTTAGGGTAAATCCGGTAGCCGGCGCATACATCTCGCGCCCACCACGCGTCACGACCGGGCGTACAGCTCGCGCGCGATCACGATGCGCTGAATCTCTGACGTTCCTTCGTAGATCTCGGTGACCTTCGCGTCGCGGAACAGCCGTTCGACGGGATAGTCCTTGACGTAGCCATAACCACCGAAGATCTGCACCGCCTGGGTCGTGACCCACATTGCGGTCTCGCTCGCAAACAGCTTGCTCATGGCGCTGAACTGCGTGATCGGCTCACCGCGGTCCTTTGCTGCGGCGGCCGAGTAGAGGAGCGCTCGCGACGCGGTCACGCGCGTGGCCATGTCGGCAAGCTTGAACTGAATGGCCTCGAACTGGTTGATAGGTTGATTGAACTGGCGCCGCTCGGCCGCGTAGCGGGTCGCGTGCTCGAGGGCGGAGCGCGCGATGCCGATGGCCTGCGCCGCGATGCCGAGTCGGCCGTTATCGAGCGATTGCATGGCATAAACGAAGCCCATGTTCGGCTCGCCGAGCAGGTTCGCCGCCGGAACACGCAGGTTCTCGAAGTGCAGCTGGACCGTGGGCGACCCACGCAGACCGAGCTTCGCTTCCTTCTTTCCGACGTGGAATCCGGGCATGTCCGGCGTGACGATGAACGTGCCGATCCCACGCGGGCCACGGCGGTCGTTCGGGGAGTCCGTCCGCGCCATGGCGAGAATCACGTTGGCGTGGTTACCGCTCGTGACCCAGGCCTTCGTGCCGTTGAGGACCCAGCAGTCGCCGTCGCGATGCGCCTGCGTGCGAAGGGCCGCCGCGTCGGAACCGGCCTCCGGCTCGGAGAGCGCGAAGGCGCCTAACCACTCGCCACGCGCCATCGGCTTGAGGAAGCGCTCCTTCTGGGCACCGTTGCCGTAGCGCAGGATCATCTGCGTCGGCAGCGAGTTGTGCACGCTCATGAGAACGGCGACCGACGCGTCCACCGCTGCGATCTCCTCGAGCGCGACCACGTATGTGCGCGTGTCGAGCCCGAGCCCGTCGAACTCCTCGGGGATGAGCATCCCGAGAAACCCGAGCTCTCCGAGCTTCCCGACGATGGCTTCGTCGTATTTTTCGGCGCGATCCCACGCATCCGAGTACGGTGCAATCTCGGCTTGGGCGAAATCACGCGCCGTGCGCTGAATCTCGCGCTGTTCTTCCGTGAGAGGGATCAGAGCCCAGGACATACGTTAGGCAGGCTGTTGCTGATAGTTGTAGAACCCGCGTCCGGTCTTTCGGCCGAGCCAGTTGGCATCCACGTACTTCCTGAGTAACGGACACGGACGGTACTTCGGGTCACCAAGACCGTCGTGCATGACCTCGAGGATCGCGACACACGTGTCCAGGCCGATGAAGTCCGCGAGCGTGAGGGGACCCATCGGATGGTTCATGCCGAGCTTCATCACCTGATCGATCGCCTCGGGCGTGCCAACGCCTTCCATCACCGCATAGCACGCCTCGTTGATCATGGGCAGGAGAATCCGGTTCGCGATGAAACCGGGGAAGTCGTTCGCTTCCACCGGAGTTTTTCCGAGCGCCTTGGCCAGGTCCATGACGCGGCGGGTCGTTTCATCGGACGTGGCCAGCCCGCGGATCACCTCCACGAGCTGCATGACCGGCACGGGGTTCATGAAATGCATCCCGATCACGAGCTCGGGACGCTTGGTCTGCGCGGCGATGCGGGTGATGGAGATGGAGCTCGTGTTGCTGGCGAGAATCGCGCCCGCCGGCGCGATCTGATCGAGATCGGAGAAGATCCGGAATTTGAGATCAGTGTGCTCGGTCGCCGCCTCGACGACGAGCGTCGCGTCGGCCGCGGCGAGCAGCTCGGTGCTGATCGCGATCCGGCCTAACGCGGCCTGCTTGTCGTCGGCGGACAGCGTGTTCTTCTTCACCTGTCGATCCATGTTCTTTTCGATCGTCGCGCGACCCCGCTGCAGTGCGTCCTCCGACACGTCGATCATGGTGACGGGAATGCCGGACTGCGCGAACACGTGCGCGATCCCATTCCCCATCTGCCCCGCCCCGATGACCGCGACGCGGTCCGTCATGCTATGACTCCTCGCGGCGCGGGCGCCGCGTGTAGAGGTAGAACGTGACCAACAGTAGACTCAGCGCGGCAGGTAACCCGCCCTCCGGGCCCCATACGCCACCCGTCGCCCAATCGGGCCCGGCATCGATGACCCGATAATCGGGCGTCGCGAACGGAATCCCGCTTACCGCACTGTGAAGCGCACCGGCCAGCGCCCAATTCCACGCCAGATGCGCCGCGAAGGCAGCCCACAGGCTCCGCAGGACCACGAGCACGGCCCCGAGAAAAAGTCCCGCGATGACCACGACGGAGACCGAGCCGAGGGTCGCGCCCTCGTTCTGCAGATGCACGAGACCGAACGCAAGGCTCGCGACGCCTAACGCGGCCGGCGTGCCCCACCAATCCGCCAGCACGGAAAACCCGTACCCGCGAAACACCATCTCCTCCCACAGGGCGGCGGGAGCGAGAAACCACACGAGCGTCAGGCCGAGGCCGATGGAGCTGCCAGCGGGCCCGGGCACGACGCGCAGCCACCCGATCGCCAACAACGGAATCGTCGCGAACGCAACGGCCACGGTGCCGAGGGCCAACGCCGCAATCAGCGCGCGAATCCGCAGCGCCGACCGATCGAGTCGAACGGATCGCCACCCGCGCCGATCCACGAGCCGAAACGTGATCGCGTGGCCCAGGACAGCCGACGCGAGCAGCACCCACGGAGTCAGGGTCACGGTGACGTGCACCGGCGCGAGCACCCAGCTCACGACTGGTACGACGACACCGTTCAGGACGATCAGCGACGCGATGCTCGCGACGCAATAGACGAGGAGTCGCCACGGCGGCCGAACCGTTCCGGTCGAATCCCGAAAAACAACGCGCGCCGTCAAACAGGCGCGCGAAGGGTCGATTTCGGAACCAGCAGAGCGGCGACGAGAGCCTTCACCGCGTCGAGTGCGACGAACGGGTGAATGGCGAGCGGCAACGCCTGACTGAGGCTGCCGGTGAGGATTGCGAGCTGCGCCAGGCCGCCGAGCAGCAGCACCGCGATTCCCGCGAGCGCCGCGAGCCAACGCCCCGAGAGCGAGCGCGCGCGGAGCGACAGCGCTCCTGCGACGAACGCCGCGATCGGATACGCGAACAGGTATCCACCAGTGGGACCGACGAATCGTGCAAGTCCCGGAGCGCCATACGGCGAGAACACCGGAAGGCCGACGGCTCCCGCGGCCAGATGCAGGATCATGCTCGCCGCACCGGCAACGGGGCCGAGCCACATGCCGGCCAGCACGACGACGAGCGGCTGCAGCGTGATCGGAACCGGCGTCCCTGGAATGGGGATCGCCACCTGCGACGCGAGGGCCAGCGCAACCGCGAAGCCCACGATGCCAATGGCGGCGACCCGGGAGGGACGCCGCGTAATCGCGAGAGTGCTCGTCGTCATCAGTTCACACGCTCCACGCTGAGGGCCACCGCATCGCCACCGCCAAGACACAGGGTCGCGAGACCACGCTCCTTGTTCCGATCCTCGAGCGCGTACAGGAGCGTCGTAAGCACGCGCGCGCCGCTCGCACCGATCGGATGACCGAGCGCGATCGCACCGCCGTTGACGTTCACGCGATCCCATGCCCACCCAAGCTGATCGCCATCGGCGAGCGCCTGGGATGCGAACGCCTCGTTCGCCTCGATGAGGTCGTAGTCGGAGATCTTCGTACCCGTCTTGGCCATGAGATTCCGCACAGCGGTGATCGGCGCGAAGAAGAGATCCTGCGGCGCCGTGGCACCGGTCGCATAGCCGGTGATTCGCGCGAGGATCGTTAGGCCGTGAGCGCGTGCGTACTCCTCACTCGTCACTACGAGCGCCGCGCCGCCATCGTTGAGACCGGGCGCGTTTCCGGCGGTGACGGTGAGGCCCTCCGTAGATCCGGACTTGGGCGGAAACGCCGGCTTGAGCCTGGCCAGCGCGTCCATCGAGGTGTCCTTCCGCGGGCTCTCGTCCGTGTCGACCGTCGTGGGGGCCTTGCGTCCGGGGATCTGCACGGGGACGATCTCTGCCTTGAAGCGTCCGGACTCGATGGCTGCCACCGCCTTTTGGTGCGACGCGAACGCGAACTGGTCCTGCCGCTCCCGCGTGATCTCGGCCTTCCGCGCCGTGTACTCGGCGTGCGAACCCATATGCACGTCACAGAACGAGCACCAGAGGCCGTCCTTGATCATGCCATCTACGAGAGTCTGGTCGCCCGCCTTCACGCCGTTGCGCATGCCGTAGACGTAGAACGGCGCGTTCGACATTGACTCCTGTCCGCCGGCCACGGCGACCTGCAGGTCGCCGGCCTTGATCGCCTGCGACGCGAGCATCACGGACTTGAGTCCCGAACCGCAGACCTTGTTGACGGTCACCGCGGACACGGTGTTCGGGACGCCGGCCTTGAGCGCCGCCTGCCGCGCGGGCGCCTGCCCCACGCCACCCTGGATGACGTTGCCCATGATGACTTCCTCGATGTCGTCGAGGTCGACGCCTGAGCGACGCACCGCTTCGCGAATGGCGACGGCGCCGAGCTCTGGCGCCGAGAGGGGCGAAAGCCCACCGAGAAACCGGCCGATCGGCGTGCGAACAGCCGAAACGATGACCGGCGTGCGAGATGTATCAGCCATTGGGACGTGTTCGAGAAGGAAGGGCTGACGCGACAGGCGTCAGCCCTGGAAAGCTATTGGGACCCGCAACTGTCGGGAATCGGCAGCGCGCTGCGCGCGCGGGAACTGGGAACTGGGAACTGGGAACCGGGAACAGAACTGCAGAGGAGCCTCGGTTCCCAGTTCCCGGTTCCCAGTATTCCAACTCCCCTATAGCCCATAACTCACCCGCCCCCAAATGAACCGCCCGTTGAAGCCAAACGGCGAGATGCCGTTGTACGGGTTCATGCCGAAATTGGCGTTCCCCGCATAGCCGGTCGCAGGATTGCCGGGATCGTTCTGCTTGTCGGGATAGACGTTGAACACGTTGTCCGCGCCAGCACTCAGCGTCACGCGACTCAGCAGCCGATACGACACGCTGGCGTCCGTCACCCATTTGGCCGAGAAGGTCTGATCCGGAGGCTGATTCGTCGCGACCTTCGCCTGCCGGTTCGTCACCTCGCCGAAGCGCTGCGTACGCAGCACCAGACCCAGCCCACGCCGCGTGTAATTCGCCGACGCGAGAATGTTGTCGCGAGGTTGTGCTTCCTCGATGCGCCCGCGTTCCGCACGACCGAACAGCTGCTCGTCGAATCCGGTGAGCTCCGGCGGGGTCGGGATCACGTGCGTGACGTGAGTCCGCGTGTGGTTATAGCCCCCGGTGAGACGCACGACACCGTTCTGGTGCAGGTAGACGCCGTAATTCACGACCGCATCGATGCCGTTCGTGTGCGTATCGATCGCGTTGGTGAAGTACCGCGCGCCCGTGACGCCTGTGAGACCGACTGCCGCGAGTTGCGCCTGGATCGCCGGCCCGATGAAGTTCTCCGAGAAGACGATTCGGTCGTGAATCCTGATGTCGTAATAGTCGAGGCTCACGGAGAATCGCGATGACGGATCGAACGTGACGCCACCGCTCACGTTGTAGGATTTTTCGGGCTTGAGGTCCGTCGCGCCGAGAGCGCGCGCACCGGGCGTGCTGACCGGGAACGTGCGGATCTCCAGGAACTGGCCCGCGACGAGATTCGTCGCCGTCGAGGAGAAAAAGGACTGCCCGAGTGATGGCGCACGGAATCCGGTGTTGAACGCGCCGCGAAGTGCCAGCTGAGGCAGAATCGCGTAGCGCGCGGTCGCCTTGCCGGTGACGGTCGAGCCAAAATCGTTGTAGTCCTCGAACCGTCCGGCGACACCGAACAGCAAGTTCGGGGTGAGGTCGGTCTCGAGATCGGCGTACACCGCGTAGTTGTTCCGCGTTGCGTCCTGCTCGTCGGCGGGCCGGAAGCCCGGAAACCCCTGCGCGCCGGGCGCGGGACGGATCGTCGAGCTTCCCGCGTTAGGCCCGTCGAGGATCGGCTGCCCGCCGTCGATCCACGACGCGGAGTCGCCCGCCGTGATCTTGAACTGGTCCAGCCGGAACTCGGCCCCGATCGCCGTGCGCAGCGGACGCCCGCCGCCGAGATTCAGGTCGCGGAAGAAGTCGAGGTTGGTCGTCCATTGTCCGAACCCGAGCTCCCCCGCATCGAAATTCCGTGGGCTCCCGGTCCCCATCGATGCGTTGTTGCTGTTGGCGACGTTGTAATGCAGGGTGTTGAGTCCATACTCCGTGCTCAGGTCCCATTTCCAGCCGGCAACGTTCCCCTTGACGCCGACGGCGCCCGAGCCGTCCCAGATGTCGGTCTCGATGAGCGGTAGAAACCCGTCGGGCCAGATCGCTCGCACCGTATTGTTACCGTTAGGCAGGCGCCAGTTCGCGGCCGCTTCGCCATCCCGGTAGCTCGCCCCGCCGAACGCGTAGAGCTCGAGCCCACCCTGCGTCGTGTACGACGCGTTGAGCATAGTCAGCACGTCCTTCGTGGCGGCGTCGCCGAGGCGGAGCGTGACGCGCTCAGGCTCGTCGTTTTTTGGATCCCCATTGAAGTACTGCTGCCGGGGGTCCACGCCCGCGCGGTTCGTCGCGCCACGGTCGCGGTACTCTACGCCGAAATGTACGTAGTTGGATTGACCGTACACGCTCCCCGCGTCCAGCGCGAGGTGCGTCACCGATCCTCCACCGTCGGTCGTGTGGCCGAACGTGCCGCCCGCCTCGCCGGGTGCCGTGCTCTTGAGGATCACGTTGATGACACCCGCGATGGCGTCGGACCCATACTGCGCGGCCGCGCCATCCCGAAGCACCTCGATGCGATCGATCATCGACGCCGGGATCGCGTTCAGGTCGACGCCCGTCGAGCCCCGCCCCACGGTGCCGTTCACGTTCACGAGCGCGCTGTTGTGGCGACGCTTGCCGTTGATGAGCACGAGGACTTGATCCGGCCCCAGCCCGCGCAGCGTCGCCGGCCTAACGTGGTCCGACCCGTCGGCGATCGAGGGTCGCGGAAAGTTGAAGGACGGGGCGAGCATCTGCAGGACCTGGTTCGTCTCCGTACGCCCGCTGGAGACAATGTCCTGCGACGTCAGCACGTCCACCGGCACGGGGGAGTCGGTCACGGTGCGCGCCTCGCCGCGCGTTCCGGTGACGGCCAGCGCTTCGAGCGTCGTCGGTGCGCGCGTGAGCACGAAATCCTTGGTCGTGGTCTGCCCCGCGGTGACGACGACGGTATCGTGCACCCCTGTCCAGCCGATGTACCGCACGCGAAGCTCGTAGGTGCCGGGCCGCAGCGGAATGCGGAAGGTCCCATCGGTTCGGGTGTACGCACCGGTCTGCGCACCGGTCACGTACACCGTCGCGCCCGTGAGTGGGGTGCCGACGTCAGCGGCCGTGACCTTTCCGGCCACAGCACCCATCGGCTCCTGGGCCGCGACAGGAAGCCACGCAGTACCTATCGCGGCCACGACACCTAACGCCGTAACCAATGCCCGATCCCGGCGTCGCCATCCGTTGGCGCCGGGCGCCGGGTCGAGCAGACGAAACGCGCGCATCACCGACCTCCGTGTATACAGTGCCAACACGGTGTCGCCCCGCCCAACCCGGCACAATGATACGGTGGGCCCTCTCGACAGCTCAGCCCGCTGCCTCGATTCCCGATTCCCGATTCCCTATTCCCGATGCAGCGAGCGTTAGCGAGCGCGTTTTCGCCTCGGCGAGCACGCGGTCAATGAATTCCCCCACCGCTACCGGCGCCGGCTTCTGCTCCTTCCCCGCCCCACGCACGTTGACCGCCACCGTGCCGGACTCCGCCTCCCGCTTTCCGATGACCGCGAGGTACGGCACCTTCATGCGCACGCCCTCCGCGATCTTGTACTTGAGCGTCTCGGACCTCGCGTCGGCGTGCGCCCGAATCCCTGCCGCCCGCATGCGCTTCGTCACGGCCTCGGCCACGGGCGCCTGGTCATCGGTGATGGGAATGACCCGCACCTGCTCCGGCGCGAGCCACGTCGGAAACGCCCCCGCGAAGTGCTCGATCAGGATCGCCATGAAGCGCTCGAACGAGCCGCTCACGGCCCGGTGAATGATCACCGGCCGGTGCGCCGCGTTGTCCTCACCCGTGTAGGTCAGGTCGAACCGCTCGGGATTCGAGTAGTCCAGCTGGATCGTCCCGAGCTGCCACGCGCGGCCTAACGAGTCGAGGACGTCGAAGTCGATCTTCGGACCGTAGAACGCCCCGTCGCCGGGTTTGAGCTCGTACGCACGCCCCGTGGCGTCGAGCGCAGCCTTGAGCCCCGTCTCGGCCGTGTCCCACATCTCGTCCGTGCCGATCCGAACGTCCGGCCTCGTGGCGAACTTCACCGTCGCCTTGAGACCGAACGTTTCGTAGTAGCCGAGGATGAACTGCATGAGCCGCCGAACCTCCTCGGCGATCTGGCTCTCCATGAGGAAGACGTGGCAGTCGTCCTGCTGGAACTGCCGGACGCGCGTTAGGCCCGACAGCACACCGGAGAGCTCATTGCGGTGCAGCACATCGTAGGTGCAGTACCGCAGCGGCAGCTCACGGTACGAATGTTTTTTCGCCTGGTAGAGCAGGTAGTGCGACGGGCAGTTCATGGGCTTGAGCGAGAAGTCGTGTTCCCCCGTCTCGCTATCGAGCACGAGGAACATGTTCTCGCGGTACTTCCCCCAATGCCCGGAGATCTCCCACAGGCCTTTGTTGAACATCAGGGGAGTCTTCACCTCGTGATAGTCGTCGCGCTGCAGCTCCCGCAGGTACTCGTTGATCGTGTTGACGATGATCGTCCCGCGCTCCGTCCAGAACACGGCGCCGGGCGCAAATGGGTGGAGCATGAACAGGTCGAGCTGACGCCCCACGACGCGGTGGTCGCGGCGCTTTGCCTCCTCGATGCGGAAGAGATAGGCATCGAGGTCTTCCTTCTTCCACCACGCCGTCGCGTAGATGCGCTGCAGCTGTTGGCGCTTCACGTCGCCGCGCCAGTAGGCCGGCGCGGTGTTCATCAGCTTGAAATTCTTCAGGTAGGACGTGTCCGGCACGTGCGGCCCGCGGCACAGATCAATGAACGGCCCGTCCGTGTAGGTCGAGATCACCTCGTCAGCGCCGAGATCCTCGATTCGCTCGAGCTTTAGCGGGTCGTCAGAGAATCGGCTGAGCGCTTCCCCGCGCGACACCTCCTCGCGCACGAATGGATACTTCTCGGCCACGACCTTCTTCATCTCCGCCTCGAACCCGGCGAGATCGTCCGGCGTGAATGGCTCGGCCACCTCGAAGTCGTAATAGAATCCGTCCTCGATGGCCGGGCCGAACCCGATCTTCGCATCGGGGCGCAGACGCCTAACGGCCGTCGCGAGGATATGCGCGCCGGAATGCCGCAGCACGGCGAGCGACCGCGGGTCTTTTTCGGTGATGACCGTGAACGCACCGCCACGGCGGATCGGCGTCATGAGGTCCTGCACCTCGCCGTCGACGGAAACCGCGATGGCGTCGCGGAGCAGGCGCGATCCGATCGTGGCCACCACGTCGCGGGCGAGCGTGCCCGGCTCCACTTGGCGAGTAGCACCGTCGGGCAGAGTCAGAACAATCGGCATGGGTCGGAAATCGGGAATAGGGAATCGGGAGTCGAGCCACGCCAGCGGATGAACTGCGCCGACCGGCTGGTACCGACGTTATCGATGCGGGATTGTCTGAGCCGAGCGAGGCGCTCTCTCCTGGGGCGCGATCGCGGTTCCGCGGACGGCTGGGCTCCTCGCCGTCCGCTCAGCGCGTGCTGTTTAGAACCGGAGTGACCTCGGTGCCGTATCGGAAATAGAGCACGAGCCCCGCCAGGAGTAGCACGATGAGCACTACCCACGGAATCACGCGACCAATTGGAACGCGGTCTTGCGGCGGCATCGGGTAAGACACGGTAAGTTCTAGGTGGCCTTCTTCTTGCGGCGGCTCGCGCTACTCTCCTACACAAGTTATCGTTGGCTTTCCCCCTCCGCCACAGGGTAGGTGTAATGTCTCCGCTGCGCTATCGAGACGACGATACCACATCGAGTGGACTGCTGTTTCTCGCCGCCGGCGCGGTTCTCGGGCTCGCGGCCGGGCTTGTCGTTGCCGACCGCTTTGGAGGCTTCTCGTCGCTCACAGCCAAGTTGCGTGACCGCGTCGGACGCCTCCGAGAGCGCGACGATGATGACTACGACAGCGAGATCGACGAGGACGACGAAGCCCTTGAGGAGCGTGTGCTCGAGGCGTTCCGCAACGACCCCACCCTGAGCGAACGCGCGATCGACATCGGCGCCATCGGCGACGGAATCATCGAGCTCACGGGCTGGGTCCGTGAGGCCGATGAGGCAACGCACGCGGTGACGATCACGCGCGGCGTGCCGGGCGTGGAGACGGTGGTGAATCGCCTCGATGTTCGCCTGGCCGGAGCCGAGGCGGTAACCGAGATCGACGACGAACCCAACGCGCCACTACAGGGTGGTCGATGGGAGGGCCAACAGGTGGGAACCGGCCGCCGTCGGCAGGGCAATTCGTCCGAGTCCGACCGTCACGCCGACCCGAAACCGGGGCTCGAGGATCGCTGGTTGAGCAAGGAAAAAGCGATTCGCGACGCGGCCGGAGATACCGAGGGTGTCGCGGAGCGTCGCACCTCGTCGAAGCGTCACCCGCGCGGGGACCGCACGGGCGGCTCGCCGACATCGCCGACCGGCGTACCGAAGGCCGATCACGTAGTCAACCCCGACGAGTCGGCTCCGGACTCCATGCGCGCTGACTGACGCGGATCCCTTCCGCGCAGCACTGCAGAGAGCCGCGAGCCACCGCTCGCGGCTCTCTGTTTTTGCGCCGTTTGGTTCGGCCGTCGCCAGCCGCCAGTCGCCAGCCGCCCGATTCCCGATTACAGATCGGCCACTAACTTCCGTCTCCATATGAGCACGACCTCGCGTCCGACATCGACCACTGACCTTCCCGCGCAGTTCGATTTCGCGTCATCGGAACGCGAGATCTACGAGCGCTGGGAGCGCTCGGGCGCATTCTCCGCGAGCGTCACGGATTCCGACCGCTCCGGTGGCGATCGCCAGCCCTTCACGATCGTGATGCCACCGCCGAACGTGACGGCCGTGCTCCACATGGGCCACGGGCTCGACAACGCGCTGCAGGACGTCCTCATCCGCTGGCGACGCATGGCCGGCGACGAGGCCCTTTGGGTTCCGGGAACGGACCACGCCGGAATCGCGACCCAGAATGTCGTCGAGAAGCTGATCGCGAAGGAAGGTCACACGCGGTACGACGTGGGCCGTGACGCGTTCGTGCGTCGGACCGTGCGCTTCGTGGAGGAGACGGGCGGCGCCATCCTGAACCAGCTGCGCGCGCTGGGCGCGTCGTGCGATTGGTCCAGAACGGCGTACACGCTTTCGCCCGAGCTTTCGCGCGCGGTGCGCGAGGCGTTCGTGCGACTCTATGAGAAGGGGCTCGTGTATCGCGGGCACCGCGTGATTCACTGGTGCCCGCGCTGCCTGACCTCGTTGAGCGATGAGGAAGCCGAGTTCCACGATACGAACGGCAAGCTCTATCACTTGAGCTACCCGCTGAGCGGTGAACCCGAGCGTGCGATCGTGGTGGCGACAACGCGTCCCGAGACGATGCTCGGTGACGTGGCCGTGGCGGTGCACCCCGACGACGATCGCTATCGCGACCTCATCGGGCGCACGGTCGTGCTGCCCATCGCGAACATCGAGATTCCGATCATTCCCGACAGCTATACCGATCCGTCGTTCGGCAGCGGCGCGGTGAAGATCACACCGGCGCACGACGCGAACGACTTCGAGGTTGGTCAGCGTCACGACCTGCCGATGCCCGTCGTGATCACGGCCACCGGCACGATGGGGCAGGAATCGCCGCGGGAGACGAACGACCGCGGCGAGACGATCGAACGCGTGCCGGAATCGCTGCGCGGGCTCGATCGGTTCGAGGCGCGCGAGAAGATCGTGGAAATGCTGAAGACGGCGGGCCGCCTCGTGAAGGTCGAGCCACACCAGCACGCCGTTCGGCGCTGCTACCGGTGCGATACGGTGGTCGAGCCCCGGCTGTCGGATCAGTGGTTCGTGAAGATGAAGCCGCTCGCCGAGCCGGCGCTCGCCGCCGTGCGCGACGGCCGCATCCGCATCGTGCCCGAGCGATGGGAAGGCGTCTACGTCCACTGGCTCGACACCATCCGTGACTGGAACATCTCCAGGCAGCTCTGGTGGGGGCATCGCATCCCGGTGTGGTACTGCGATGGCTGCGGTCGCGAGACCGTAAGCCGCGAGGACGTGCTGACCTGCCCGTCGTGTTCGGGACCTGTGCGCCAGGACGAGGATGTGCTCGACACGTGGTTCTCGTCGTGGCTGTGGCCGTTCTCCACCCTCGGCTGGCCGAAGGACACGCCGGACCTTCGGGCGTTCTACCCGACCGACGTGCTCGTGAGCGGACCCGACATCCTGTTCTTCTGGGTGGCGCGGATGATCATGTCGGGCTTCGAGTTCATAGGGGAGGCCCCATACCACACCGTGTACCTGCACGGCATTGCGCGCGACACGAAGCATCGCAAGATGTCCAAGTCGTTAGGCAACGGGATCGACCCGCTCGACGTGATTGCGCGTTTCGGCGCCGACCCGCTTCGCTACACGGTGGTGGCCGGGATGGGGCTCGGCGTGGACATCATCTTCGACCCCGACGATCTGGAAAAGTCGTTCGCGCCAGGCCGGAACTTCGTCACGAAGCTCTGGAACATCGGGCGATTCCTCCTCACGAACGTCGGGACGTCGGCCGTGCAGGCCGTCTCCGAAATCGATCCGGAGCGCCTGTCGCTCGCCGACCAGTGGATTCTCGCGCGCCTCGACGCCGCCGTCGCCGAATGCGACGCGGCGCTCGGTCCCGCGCGTCCGGTGGACAGGCACTGGACACTGGCCGAACGCACGATGGGCATGCGCCTCAATGATTACGCCGAGACGGCCCGCCGATTCGTGTGGAACGAGCTCGCCGATTGGTACCTCGAGGCGATCAAGGGTCGGCTCGCCGAAGGTGGCGACGATCGCGAGGTGGCGCGGGCGGTGCTCGTGCATGCATTCGACGGCGCGTTGCGGCTCCTGCACCCCATTGTGCCGTTCGTGACCGAGGCGCTCTGGCAGCGGCTCCCGGGCCGCGGCGAGGACGAAATGCTCATCGTGGCACGGTGGCCACGCGCCGCGGGAGGTTTCGGCGACGGCGCCGCGGCATTCGAGCTCGTGCGGGACACGGTGAATGCGCTGCGGCAGCTGCGCGGCGAGTACAACATCACCCCGGGCAAGCAGCTGTCGGCAATCGTCGTGCCGGCGCCTAACGCGCGGACCGTGCTCACCGCCGAAGCGGGGCTCATCGGCCGCCTGACGAAGTGCACGGTGGCGGTCGCCGCCGCCGCGCCCACCGGCGAGGCGGCCGCCCACCAGGTGCTCGCCGACGGCTCGGAGGTCATCGTGCCGCTGGCGGGTACAATTGACGTCGCCAAGGAATGCGCTCGCCTCCAGCAGGAGCTTGCCGGCCTCGAGAAGCAGCTCGGCGGCCTCCGCCAACGGCTGGCGAACGAGAACTTCGTCTCGCGCGCCAAACCCGAAATCGTCGAGGCCGAGCGCCAGAAAGAACGTGAATGGTCCGCGCGACGCGAGCAGCTCGCGGCCAAGGTCAAGACGCTGTGCGGAAACTGATCCTGCTCGTCGCCGTTCTGGGGTGCGCCCAACTCGGCGCGCCCCCAGGCGGCCCGGAGGATCACGCCGCGCCGCACCTGCTCCGGGTCTCGCCCGACACGAACGCGCTCAACGCGCGCCCGAAAAGCGTCCAGCTGCAGTTCGACGAGATCATCAACGAGCGTCCGGCGCGCGGCGGCGACAATCTCTCCGGGCTGTTCATCGTCTCGCCGCGGCGCGGGCGTGTCGACGTCAAGTGGCACCGCAGCCGTATCGAGATCCGACCGCGCCGCGGTTGGCAGGCGAACACCACCTACACCATCACCCAGCTCGCGGGCATTTCGGACCTGCGCGGGAACGCGGACAGCGTTCAGCACCAATACATCTTCTCTACCGGCCCCACGCGAGCCGCGTCGTTCATCCGCGGTGAAGTGTTCGATTGGGCGACCGGACACCCAGCGGCGCGTGCGTACATCGAGGCCGTCCACCTCCCGGACAGCCTGACCTATGGCGAATACGCCGACTCGCTTGGCCGGTTCGTCGTCCGTTACCTAACGCCTGGACGATATCTCGTCCGCGGGATCGTCGACGCGAACAACAACCGGGTGCTCGATCGTCGAGAACTGTTCGACTCTGCGACCGTCGTGCTCGCGGACTCGGCCTCGCACGAGATGCTGGCGTTCGTCCATGACAGCGTCGGGGCCGGACTCGCCGAGGTCGAGGTTAAGGATTCCGTGACGCTCCGAAGCCGTTTCGATCGTCCCCTGCGACCTGGCGTTCCTGTCCCCGAGTCTCGATTCTCGCTGAGGGGTGCCGACTCGTCCGTGGTCCCGATCGCATCGGTGACACTCGGAAGCGTGTTCGAGAAGCAGCAGGCCGACAGCGCAAAGGCCAAGGCAGTCGCGGACTCGATCGAGCGCGCCCGGGTGGCCGATTCGATAGCACGGGCGAACCCGCGCGCGCAGCGGCCAGCCCCGAGGCCACCACAGCCCCCCGCAGCCCGCCCCCGCGCTGCTGCGCGCGATACCACGCCGCCGCCGAAAATGAGCGTGCCTATCCCCGAGACGTATGCGATCGTCAAACTCGGTCGGGCGCTCACTCCGGCAACGACGTATCGGCTGCGCGCTGACTCGCTGAGGAGCTTGATGGGCATCCCGCGATCGTCCGACCGCGTCTTCATCACACCGCGTCCCAAGACCGATTCCACCAAGGCGCGCGGCGACTCCGCGCGGCGCCCGGATTCCACGCGGCAACCGCCGGTGCGTCGCCCACCGCCGCAGGGCGACTTGTCGTTCCGGCTCATCCGCGACCTATTCACTTCAGGAGCGAGCAAGTGAGCGAGCCGAAGCCTGGTGCGCCCGGCGCGGCGCAGCTCGACACGCGTTCCGACCCTCGACGCGGGCTGCCCTCGGTCGGCGTGCTGCTGGAGAGCCTCGAGGTCGCTCCGTTGTTGGCGCGGGCGCCGCGCTCACTGGTGACCGAGGCCGTTCGTTCGGTCGTGGAGGGAGCGCGGCAGGATCCCGCGTCGGCGCCTAACGACTTGATGGGATGGGCAGCGGCCATCGGACAGCGCCTGGCGCTCCTCGAGCGGCCGTCGCTTCGACCCGTCATCAACGCCACTGGCGTTGTCCTGCACACGAACCTCGGCCGCGCCCCGCTTCCCGCTGCGGCGCTCCATGCGATCACCGAGACGGCTGCCGTCGCTTGCAACCTCGAGTACGATCTCGACCGCG
>DATCGG010000022.1:0-2115 GCA_036509075.1 Gemmatimonadaceae bacterium | reverse complement strand
TCTCCAGTGCGTCCGGGACAGATAAATTGAAGCGAATGACCATTCGACGAATCGGCTGCGTCGGCGACCTGCACGGCGCGTTAGGGTCCCTTCTCAAGGTGTTGGAGCATCTTCGAGCTGCCGACGTCGAGGGCATCCTCTTCACTGGCGACTTTGCGCGCGGCCCGTTGAACGCTGATCCAGCGTTGGGTAACACCGCGGCGCCGGCCGAGCTGCTGGACGTTGTGCGCTCGGCCTCTCCGAACGTGCTCCTCGTCCCGGGGAACCACGACGACCCCGCGCTCGGTGCCGGTGTGTCGGTCGACGGTCGTGAGACAACCTGGTTGGGCTGGCGGATTGCGGGCGTCGGCGGCAGCCCGTTTACCGGCGGCCGCTTTCCTTACGAGTGGAGCGACGACCGCACGGACCTCGCGGCGTGGCGAGCGCCGGACATCCTCCTCGCGCACTCGCCACCGGCGGACAGTGGGCTCGACGTGATCAAGACGGGGAAAGCCGTGGGAAGCAAGGGCATTCGTGAGCTGGCAGACCGCATGACCGGACTACTCGTGTGCGGCCACATCCATGAAGCGGTCGGCGTTCGCCAGATCGGGCAGTGTCTCTGCTACAACGCCGGATCGCTCGGGGAACCGTTTGGAGCGGTGCAGTGCGGCGTCGCGAGCTTCGACGACGAGACCGGTGCGTGGCAGGTCGAGCACGTCCGGCTTTCCGGATAGGCGTGTCATTCCGAGCCGTCAGGCGAGGAGTCGCAATCATTCCTGGTAGAGCGGCCGGTCTGCGGTTTCGTGCTCATGGCGACACTGCGGCTGTCTGAGCCTGGAACGCACGGAACATCTCGAGCTCTCAACGAAACAAGGACAGTACGATCTCGATCACAATCAGTGCGACGATCGCGATCTCCAGCACCTCGCCTCGCGCCGACTGTGACTCGGCGTTGAGCATGCCGTAGGTCTCACGAATGATCGACAGCTTGCGGTCGATGCCGGCTCGCCACTGGCGCGCCCGGAAGACGTCGAGCGCGGCGGAATACACTCGCGCCAGGTAGACATCATCGGTCACCTTCAACGCGTTCTCGGCGCGCTCCACGACCTCCGTCGTCGCGGCGACGAGCGTGTGCATCGCGCCGAGGACCTGGGAGTACGCCCGGCGAAGCGGCCGGCTTCGCGACGCGCGGGCATGCTCGATCCGATCGTACAGCTGCGGCAGCTCGGCATCCAGCGCGGCATCGTAGTAGCGGAGCTCGAGCAGCTGCGCGTTCGCGAACTCCACGATGTATTCGACATCTGTCTCGTTAGGCTCGCGATCCACGACCAGGGCGCTCTCCCACGTGACGACGGCGAGATCGTCGAGATGATACGAGAACCGATGTGGTAGCAGCTCGCGCCGCGCACTCTCGGAGAGCGGACGGGTCTCGGCGAGGAGGAGCGGTGCCAGGTCCACGTCGCCCACGAGGGCGGTCGTTTCGGAGCCACTCGCTGAATTCTGCCACTCGTTGATCCGATAAATGGTGTAGTCCTCTCGCACGGTCGCGAGAAACGGCTTCGCGATCGCCCGCGCGGTGCGCTGCGTGAGTAGCGCGACGTGCCGGTCGAGCAGGGCTGGGATCTCAGCGGCGGCGTCCACGCCGAGTGCCCACGTAACAAAGTCGGTCCAGGGCATCTCCGCAGGGCCGGCCACGCGAGCGCGAAGCGATGCCACGCCGAAGTCGAAGATCCTGGCGGATATGGCGACGTCGAGCTCCTGCCCCAGCAAAACCAGTCGCTCGGTGCCGAGCCGCACCGTGATCGGGGGATTGGGGATGAGTATCGCCTGTGCCTCGCTCCGCACCGGGCGTGCACGCTCGGCCTCGCCCGGCGCCAGGCATGCGAGCGCGGCGGCGAGGTCGATCTCGTAGCCGACATCGAAGAGTCGGTAGACGGTGACGCCGCCAGTGACGCGCATGGCCGGAATGTGCTCGACGATCCGTCGATGCGCGACTGGCCTGGCGGGGCGGCCGACTCGTATTTTGACACTCCGTGATGACCCATCGCCCCGCCGCCGTCGTCTGCGACATGGACGGCCTGCTCGTCGACAGCGAGCGCCTGGAGCGTCGCGTGTGGCAGGCTGCCGCGAGCGACC
>DATCGG010000021.1:0-21408 GCA_036509075.1 Gemmatimonadaceae bacterium | reverse complement strand
TACGCGCTCCTCGCCCGGCTCCCCGCGCCGAGGCCGGGCCCCGTAGACGTTGGTATCTGGGCACGGCGCGCAGCGGGGCTCGAGCGACGTGTTCCGGTCGAGGTGAGCACCGGACCTTCGCTGGTCATCCAGGCCGACGGGGATCAGCTCGATCAACTGCTCATCAACCTCGTCCGCAACGCGGCTGACGCCTCGCTCGAGACCGGTGGCGGCGTCTCGCTCTCGTGGACTCGCCAGGACGGCCACGTGGACGTCGAGGTCGCGGACGAAGGCCTCGGCCTCACGACCACCGCCAACCTGTTCGTGCCGTTCTACACGACCAAGCCGTCAGGAACGGGGATCGGGCTCGTGCTCTGCCGCCAGATAGCCGAGGCGCACGGCGGCGTCCTGTCGCTGGAAAATCGCGGGGACCGGCGCGGGTGCGTAGCACGCCTTCGCTTGCCCGTGAGCTTCCGCGACATGGTTGGTTAGGCATGCTCTTCCCCTGGACGAGCACCACGGAGTAGTCTTGCGGGTGCCACAACCATGACTGCCTAACGAATACGTGCCTGCCATCCTGTTGGACCACGTGCTGCACCGCTACGGCGACACCATGGCGCTCCGTGACCTGTCCCTGACAGTCGAAGAGGGGGAGGTCTTCTCGCTTCTCGGGCACAACGGTGCCGGGAAGACCACGACGGTCCGCATCGTCAACGGGCTGCTCGCGCCGGCGTCGGGTACCGTGCTCGTGTTCGGACGGTCTCCGCTCACCGATGGGGCCGTCGTCCGGCGTCGGACGGCGGTGTTGACGGAGTCGCCGACACTCGATGACCGCCTAACGGCAGTGGAGACGCTGCGCGCGTTCGCCGAGATGTACGACGTGCCGCGCGCCGATGTGGGACCGCGGATCGATGCGCTGCTCGCCGAGTTCGGGATCGCTGATCGCGCCAACGCTCGTGTGGGCGGCTTCAGCCGCGGCATGAAGCAGCGGTTGTCGCTCGCCCGTGCGCTCGTGCACGATCCCGACCTGCTCTTTCTCGATGAGCCGACGGCTGGGCTGGACCCGGTCGCGACGCAACAGCTCCACGATACGGTTCGCCAGATGGCCCGTACACGGGGACGCACGGTGGTTCTGTGCACGCACAACCTCGTGGAAGCACAAGCGCTGAGCGACCGCGTAGCGGTGCTTGGAGGCGGTGCGCTGCTGGCGCTCGGAACGCCCGCCGAGCTGGCCCGCCGGATAACGCCGCGCCTCGAGGTGACGATCGAGATCGACCCAGCGCGACACGCGGATGCAGTCGCGCTCATTGCCGGACTGGACGGCCTCACGGTCGCGGCCGACCGCACCGGCATCCTCCGCGTCGGCAGCATTCCGCGCGAACGCGTCCCCGACATAGCGGCCCGGTTGGTGGCGAGCGGGATCCCTCTTTACCGACTCGAACCGCACGAGCCGTCACTCACCGACGCATACTTCGCGCTCCAACAGGTGGGCAAAGGGTCGGCATGAACACGCGCATCATCGCCGCCATCGTGCGAAAGGACCTGCGTGTCGTAAGGCGCAGCCGAGCGCTGATGACGCCACTCATCGTGCTGCCAGTGCTGCTCATGATCGTGTTCCCGACGGTTTTCACGTTTCTGCCCCGCATCCTGGGCGGCGCGAGTGCGGCATTCTCGGAGATGTTCCGGAATCTCCCCGATCCGGTGAAGCAACAGTTCGGCGAGTTCACGGAGGCGACGTGGATTCGCATCGTCCATACGCAGATGCTTGCGCCCCTTATGCTGCTCGTCCCGTTCATGGTCGCGAACGTGATCGCCGCCGACGGTTTTGCGGGTGAGCGCGAGCGGAAGACGCTGGAGCCGCTGCTCTACACGCCGGCGACCGACGCGGAGCTGTTCTCCGCCAAGCTGCTCGCGGCGTGGATCCCCGCGGTGATGATCGCGTTCGGTGGAGCGTTCATCTACGCCGTGATTGTGAACGTCACCGCATGGCCTGTCATGCACCGCGTGTTCTTCCCCGACCTCACGTGGACCGTGATGGTGCTGTGGATGGCACCGGCGTTCGCGGCGCTCGGACTCGCCGGGATGCTGCTTGTGTCGCTGCGCGTCCGAGGCATGCAGGAGGCGACCCAGCTCGGGGGGTTGTTCGTGCTCCCGGTCATCGCGCTCGTCGTTGGCGAGGTGCGCGGGGCCATCCTCCTCGGACCAATGATGGCTGTGGCGATCGGGCTCCTGGTGTGGGTGATCGCCGGGGCTTTGCTCCTGTTCGGAGTGAAGCGTTTCAAGCGGACGTCGCTGGTGGGCAAATTGTGATCGCTCCGGCGCCCTGGGCCCTCAGCGATTGACCAATTGGATGATAAAGGTTACCTTTCATCATCCAATTGGTCAACGCGCGCCGCGCGCAGGACGCGTGCAGGACGCGTTTCCGCCGACGGCCACGCTGGGTTCGCCCGCCGAAGAGGCTCGCCGCCCTCGTGAATGCTTGGGTCGCTGCAAATCATTGTCAGACAAGTGAGGGAGCAATGGACGTCATGCTCTGGATCCTGATCGGCCTGCCCGCGGGGTTCGCCGTTGCCGCCCTCGCTCCCGAGATGGGGCCCAGGTCCCTGTCACAATCGGGATGGCGTCGTGTGCGCGACATGGCGGCCGGGATGATCGGCGCCGTCGCTGTCGCCTATGCCTTTACTCGATTCTCTCCGGCGCTGCGCGTCGACGGCCTAACGACCGCCCTCGCTGCCCTGGCCGGTGCACTCTGGCTCGCGGGCCTCGTCGAGGTCTACTCGTCGCGACGACGTCCCGGCGAGGATGGTGAGCAACGGCACCCGGAACGGAGCGGCACGCCCCGCGCGATCGAGCTGCCCGCATATGACGCGGTCCGGCAGGCACTCGTTACGGGGCTCATCGAGGACGCACTGGCGCACGACGCCGGGCGCTACGCGGAGATCGGCCGGCAGCTGCCGGGCGTCCGCCACACCCTATCCCGCCAAAACCCGTCGCCGGACTCTCGCCTGAGTGTTGCATTGCGCTTCTGGCGCGGGTGGACGGAAGCGCGCGATGAACGATGGCGCGGGGACGAGGCCGACAAACTCATCGCGATGGCGGACTGGCCGCGCTTCGCGCGAACCATTGCGTCCGATCTGGCGCTCGACCGCGACACCATGGAGCCGGCGGTCGTCACGCGCTTCGGCTGACGAAGCACACGAATCACCTGGGCATGCCCGAGCCCGATCTGGCAAGCGCTCCGCCGAGTGAGCGGAGACTGTAGGTTCCAATTCTTGTCCGGCTCGCGGTGACGCCGCGCCCCGGCCGACACGGAGCGAAGCGTTATGGACGCACGCGCGTACTTTGATCTCGTCGACGCGATCAGCGCAGCCAAGAGCGGTGCGGTGCTCGACACTGTGCGCGAGCGAGTGAGCGCGACGGAAATGCACGCATCGGAGAGGCGGGCGATCGCGCGGATGCTGAGATCTCGCGCGGACGCCTTACGCCTCGCCGACGCCGACAAGAGGGGATCGCCGGGCAGCGCTGTCTAGGGGGTGCCCAACACCGGGCTCATTCTCGGTCTCCTCGCGGTCGTTGCCATTGCCGCCGCGGTGGGCCGACGTGTCGGGCTCGCAGACCCGATCGTGTTCGCGATCAGTGGTGTCGCACTCACGCTCGTGCCGGGCATACCGAACATCGCACTGCCACCCTCGTTGGTCCTGGTCGTCTTCCTGCCGCCACTCATATTCGCCGCGGCACGGGACACGTCGTGGGTGGAGATCCGACGGGAGGCGCGGCCCATCCTGCTGCTTGCTGTCGGGCTTGTGCTCGTGACGATGACGTCCGTTGCGATGGTCGCGCACGCACTCGCGCCGGAGCTTCCGTGGGCCGCGGCCTTCACACTTGGCGCCGTCGTCGCCCCACCTGACACCGTGGCGGCAAAGGCGATCGCCGACACGCTGCACCTCCCGAGACGCCTCGTAACGATTCTGAATGGCGAGGGGCTCATCAACGATGCGACTGCGCTCGTTGCCTTCAAGGTCGCAAGCGGTGTTGCCGTTGCGGGCACGGTGTTCTCCGCAGGACACGCCGCTGGCCGCGTCACGTACGCAGCGGTCGTGGCGGTTTTGATCGGTATCGCGGTCGGCTGGATCGGACGCCACTTGCTGAGCCGCGTCGGCGATCCTGCGATCGAGAACACTATCGCGCTGCTGCTGCCGTTTGGCGCGTTCCTCCCCGCGGAGGCCGTTCATGCGTCCGGTGTACTCGCCGTCGTCACGCTCGCGCTCTATCTCAGTCGGTTCAGCGCCTCGCTCGCGTCATCGGCCAGTCGCTTGCAGGGGCGTGTGATTTGGGAAATGATCGATTTCCTCCTCACGGGCCTGTCGTTTGTACTCGTCGGACTACAACTCCGTTCGGCGGCAGTCGGCGTGCTCGATCGGCCGGCGAACGTCGTGCTCACGACCGCCGCGGTGTGCCTCACCGTGATCGCGACCCGACCGCTGTGGGTACTCGCCACTGCCCTCGTGTCGCGCAGCGTGATGGCCGTGTTCGGTGAGACCGTTCCGACTACCAGGCCAGCAACCCCCGTGCTCTTCGTGATCGGCTGGGCCGGCATGCGTGGGGTCATTTCACTCGCGGTCGCACTCTCGCTGCCGGAAGCGACCAGCGCCGGTCAGCCATTCCCGGGTCGGGATCTCATCGTGTTCATCACGTTCGCGGTGATTCTCGTGACGCTCATCGGCCAGGGCCTAACGCTGCCTGTGCTCGTGCGGCGGGTCGGGGTCGGGGTTCTGGTCGGCAGGCTGGAAGATCAGGAGATCTCGGCACGGTTACGCCTGGCGCGCGCGGCGCTGCGTGAGCTCGACATCATCGGCGAGCGTACCGGGGCTCCGCCCGATGCCGTGGAGCGCGTCCGCGGTGTGTATGCAGACCGCATTGAACGACTCGAGCGACATCATGCCGTGCTCGTCGCGAGCGGACCGGACCACGCGGACGACGCACGTGTCCATGCGGGCACGCGTCGGCTACTGGAGGAGCTCGCCGACGTGGAGCGGGCGGAGCTCCAACGCCTTCAGAATGCCGCTGTCGTCGACAATCGTCTGGCGCGTCGGCTTCAGCACGGCCTCGACATACCCCAGCCACTCCGCGACAGCGCGCGCGGGCCCGCTCGTACCTAACGACACACAGCGCGGCCTACTTGTCCCTGCGCTGCGGGTTACGCTCCGACGTCGTCGACCAGTCGGGGATCGGATGACGCTCGCAGTCGCCAGGTGGCACGCCCCAGGCGCTGAAGTGCGTCGCACCGTCGAGGCGCTCGATCGCGCACGATGTCCATCCGTACGTTTCGGCCACACGTACGTTCGCGGCGAGGCGGTCCAGCACCGCCTCGTGCGCGGCCCAACCGTCCGACGACACGCGACTCTCGGCGCGCGCGTCGACTCTCGCCTGGAGCGACTCGAGCGGCTCCAGCGGCTCGTCCGTCATGCTCGCGCTCGACCGCTAGACATTGCGCCGAGGCGTGTCGCCGCTGCTCGTTTCAGCCTCGGGCCGCTCGTCCACGCTCTGCGCGCCGGCGAGTGCGGCACGCAGCTGGGATTCGCTGTCCCTGCCCGCAGGCGGCCATCGCTTTTGCATGTCGGGATGGCTCAGTGCCCAGCGGGCTCGGTACGCGCCGGAAAATTCACCGAAGCCTCGTGCTACCGGCCGTTCATGTTCGCTCGAGCCAGGTGGGTCCTGCGATTCGTTCGGTCGAGTGGGGTCCATTGAGCGCATCTCCTGTGTCGTGGTGAATCGTGGGCGGTCTCCGGCGACATCGGGCGTGCATGGCCTCCGCCGCGTCGCCCATGGCCGCCGTTCTGCTCGGTTCGCCTATCGCGATGGAGGCGCGAGGTTCCCGCAAGCAACGACCGTTTCCGGGTTCGCCGCCGAGGCCGAGACCGTCACGAAGAATTCGCCGACCTCCGGTGTGGGCCCGGGCACGGTAATGCCCGCTTCGCCACGGCCATCGTCACCAACCTTGACGGGCGCGTAATGGGCGCCGGAGCTGAAGGCCCCCTGATCGCCGCCGCACTGCCCCCGGCGTACTTGCCATGGGTGAACTCCGCCCGGTGTCGCGTTGGAGATGCTGACCGACAGCACCGTGCCTTCGCCGTTTCCGGTTGGTTGCATCGATCCGGAGCCCTTGATTTGCACGGCGCCGGCGAGTGCTGCCGGGCTCACCAGCGAGGCGCGCCAGCGGGAATTCACGTTGGCGTCCGGCCGGACTTCACTCGCCGGCTCGCGATGGAATGGGTTGCATGCGACCGCCGCGAACAGCGACGCGAGCACGAGAGCGTGGCGAGTGTTCATAGATTCTCCGGGACATGCGAGGTGAGGGCTGGACCGTACCCGCGGAATCGCGGAGACGCTTTTTGTTGACCAACTGGATGATATCGAAAGCTAGCGGATATCATCCATTTGGTCAATGGAGATTATGGCGTCTGCCGACTGCGGCGGCCCGCCGCACAGGGTTTAGGTGGCCAAGGCAAACGCGACCCTCGACGGCGCTGTGCCTAACGGTCGAGCCGAACGAATCGCCATGGTGCGAGCCGAACCGACGGCCTTAGCGCGAGGGGAGCGGCCGGCGGGCGCGACCGTCGAGGAGGTGCGGGATGTCAAGGGATCGAGCGTGGCGCCGTGTCATGGCGGTGGCAGCGTCATCCGCCATTGACCAAACGGATGAATGACGGTAGTTTACATTATACAACTGGTCAATACGCGCCGCGCAGCACGTGTCTCCCGGAGTGATGGCGACGCTCTCCCATACTGTGAGGACGGCGCATGCCCGATCCGAAGAAGCCCGCCACGCCCGAGGTCCCGCCGACGCCGGCTCCGGAGCCGAACAAGGGCGGGTTCGGCGCGTTCGCCGAGCGGTACCGCGCCCGTTGGGCGGCGAATCACCCGAATATGCGACCCCGGGAGTCCGCCACGAGCGCCGACGCCACGCCCGAACCTCCCACGCCTTCCAACACCAGCCCGGCAGAAAAGCCACGGCGTGCCGCGGACGGTACGAGACTGCTCCGTCCCGAGGATTGATGCCGATGGACCGCCCGACGATTCCTGGCGATGTCGTGGTCGCGGACGGGCTCCCGCTCGAACGGCTCTACGCGCGGTTCGACGCGATTGCTCGCGGACGCGCCCACGGTGACAGCTCGGCCGCACACGGCTCCGTGATCGCGCGGCTGGAGTCGAACCAGCGCCGCGCCGTGGAGCTCGGGTGGACGGCGTTCGTCCTCGAGCGGGCCGGCGGCACCGGGCGCCTCGCGCTCCGCGGCACCCCGCCGGGCGGCAGCGCCCGCGAGCTCGTCCCCGAGGCGATCCCCTACGACGGCGCCGGGCCGACCAGCGGTTCGAGGGCCGTGGGTGACTTGTCGCATGACGAAGGCCGCATCGGTACCGATTTGATCAACCTGTCATGGCGATCCCGCATGCGCTGGCTCGACGACGGCGGACGTTAGGCGCGTCACTCGCCGTTGCCGCCGGTCGGTACCGTTGTGACTTGGCCGCGGCGGGGGAA
This sequence comes from Gemmatimonadaceae bacterium, assembly GCA_036509075.1. GTDB lineage: Bacteria > Gemmatimonadota > Gemmatimonadetes > Gemmatimonadales > Gemmatimonadaceae > JAJKIV01. Next base: position 13,892 of record DATCGG010000021.1, on the reverse strand, counting down.
TCCTCGCCATTGACCAACCCGCTAATGAACGGAAGCGCGCGATCATCCAGTTGGCCAATGCGAGCGTGCGCCATCCAGCGACCTCGGCGATTCCCTCTTCTCGCGGTTGTCCGGATATTGGCGCCTATCCTTCCGCGTGGCATGCTTCGAGCGTAATGTAGATGACATAGCGCCGGCAGGAGCCGGCCCTTGCACCCACCGCCGTGACGGTCCGTGCCGATCGAAAAGGCGCGGCGGCGATGCCTCGCGGAAGCGCCTCGTTAGGCATCTTTCTCGTCGGGTGCACATGCCTCAGCAGATCGGCGCCTCGAGTGGCGCGACGGATCTTTCAAACGGCGTCGGCTCGTCTCTGCAGTCGGTCGCTGACGACGTCAGGGCGACCATGAAAGCCCTGGCCGACCTCGATGCGGAGCATCGGGCCGCCCATCAGGCCGCAGCCGCGCGCGCGATGGCGTCTTGCGGTGTCCGCTGTGAGGATGCCGTCTGGGTCACGGAGTGCGCGTGGTGCAACCGCATGCGCAGCGTCGCCGGTGATTGGCAGACGCTCGCCCCGGCCGTTCGCGCCGCCATGAAAATCGAACGAACGCACGGGGTCTGCCCGCAATGCGCGCAAGGCTTGATGGCGCGAGCGGAACGCGCCGACCGGGAAGCTCGATGACCGCGTCACCACTGCTCACTCATCCATCTTTCGACACCGAGCGTCGCCGCAGGCGCTGTACGCTCTGCCGTGAGGTGCATCCACCCCGACAGAGGACAGGCCGTCATGAACCCGCCCCGCGCACTGCGTCCCAGGGAACGCAATCGACTCCTCCTCGCGCTCCCCCGCACCGCCTACCGCGCACTGCTCCCCGATCTCGAGGCGGTGATCCTCCCTCACGGCGCCGTCCTGTTCGAGGCACGGGACCGTATTACGCACGTCTACTTCCCTCAGCGCTGCGTGATCTCGCTGCTCGCCGCGGCTGGCGACGGAGAAGGAGTGGAAGTCGGCCTGGTCGGCAACGAGGGGATGGTCGGACTGTCGGTGTTTCTCGGAGCGACGAGTTCGACCACGCAGGCCGTGCTCCAAATCCCCGACGGCGCGTGGCGCATGGAGGTCGGCGCCTTCGGGCGCGCTCTTGCCCAGCAGCCGTCGTTAGGGCAGGTCCTCCGCCGCTACACACAATCGGTGATCAGTCAGGTCACGCAGGGCCTGGCGTGCAACCAGCGTCACGCCATTCGCCCGCGCTGCGCTCGCTGGCTGCTCATGGCTCACGACCGCGTGGGGGCCGATCGCTTCGAGCTCACGCAGGAGTTTCTCGGTCAGATGCTGGGCGCACAACGCCCCACGGTCTCGATCACAGCGCGCGGACTGCAGTCCCTCGGCCTGATCCGATACGCCCGCGGGATCATCACGGTCCTCAACCGCACCGGACTCGAGAGTGCCGCCTGCACGTGCTACGACGTTATGGAAGCCGACTACGCCCGGGCATTTGGCTGATCGGCATCTCGCACCTTCCGACCGACCAGGCTGTGATACTCTAACGAGGCGACCCACGAATGAACGGCCACGCCATGAAAGGACTGCTCCTCTATCCGGAGTTTCCGTACAGCTCGTTCTGGAGCTACCGGCACATCATGCCGATGGTCGGCGCGAAAGCCGCCTTCCCGCCGCTCGGACTCCTCACGTTCGCGGCCCTCATGCCACCGGAGTGGTCGTTCGACCTCGTTGACCTCAACGTCGAGCACCCGCCTAACGAGGCACTGCGCGCGCGCATCGCCGCCGCGGACGCCGTGTTCGTGAGCGCCATGTCCGTCCAGAAGCCGTCGCTCGTTACCGTCCTCTCCGAGGCCGCCCGTGGCCTGGAGACCCCGTGGGTGCTCGGCGGGCCATACCCGTCGAGCTACCGCGACCACATCATGCAAGCCAGAACGCCCTCCGACGAGATCCTACGGCGCGGTCTCGATGTGCTGGCTTGGGGCGAAGGCGGTCAGTGGGTGCCGGCGATCGACCGCCTGCTTCGCGCCGAACGGCGGCGCCACTCCGACGATTCTCCCGTCCTGCTCATCCCCGACGCGATCGCGGCCCAGGAGCCCGGCTCCCGCCGCGCCCTCAACGACCGGACGATCTTCAAGGAGTTGGGGCAAACGCCGCCGCCACGGTGGGATCTGATCGACATTCGCAACTACCGCGCGATGATGATGCAAACGACGGTCGGCTGCCGGTTCCGGTGCGACTTCTGTGACATCATTCAGTTCAACGGCGGCTTCACCCGGCCGAGGACGCTGGAATCGGTACGCCAGGACCTCGATGCCCTGCTCGCGTTAGGTTATCGTGGCGGGGTATTCACCGTGGACGACAACTTCGTCGGGAATCCCGAAGCGATCGGGTCGATCCTCCAGGTGATGATCGAGTTCCAACGCGCCCACGACTACCCGTTCTCGTTCTACACCCAGGCCAGCCTCGACCTCGGCTCGCCGAAACTGGCGCATCTGCTCCCGCTCATGAAAGCGGCCGGCTTCTCGGAGGTGTTCCTCGGCATCGAAAACCCCGACCCAGCCGCGCTATCGCGGATGAACAAAAAGCAGAACCTGAAGGTCGGGATCGCCGAAACCGTCACCTCCATCCAGCAGGCCGGCATCGAGGTGATGGCCGGGTTCATCTTCGGTAGCGACGAGGATACGATCGAAACGGCCGACGCCATCGCGGCCTTCGCCACGGAGGTCGCGATCCCGACGGCGATGACCGGAATGCTGACGCCCATCCCGTACACGCCACTGGCGGAGCGACTCCGCGCCGAGGGGCGGCTGCGCGAGGCCGAATTCTCAGGCAACAACACGAACGACGTCGTCCAGTTCGTGCCTCGGCGAATGACCGCGGGGGAGATGCAGCGGGGATACTACGGCATGCTCGAGCGGCTCTTCTCGCCGGGAGCGATGTATCGACGCTCATCCGCCCTCATCGATCGTTTGGAGCCTCACATCTTTCACGGCGGCGCCACACGCGGCGCGGACATTCGCGCCGCGTTGCGGTCGCTGTGGCGGCAGGGCGTCACCGGCGGTGCACGACGCGACTACTTTCGCCTGCTCTGGAAGGGAGCGTCGCGCGACGCCGCGCGTTTCCGCGCGGCGGGGCGATTCGCCGCCCAGATGGCGCGGAGGCTGGGGTCACCCATCGAACTCGTGCGGCCGGCGCTTGACACGGCAGCGGAGCCGCCGTTGTCAGCGCTAGTCGAGCGCGCACGAGAGGCTGCCGTACGCTCGGAGCGAGAGCGCCCCCTCGGCGAGGTCGACGCGTGGGCCAGGAGCTTGAGACAGAAGGTCGAATCACCGGCGGTGGCCCCCGCCGACCTGCAGTCGCTGTATCGGTGGAGTCGCGAGTACTTCGTCAGACAGCGACGGCTGCACCGCTTCCCCGGCGCGTACCTCGTGAAAGCATTCAATCTCGCGATCAAAGGCCTGCACTACGACATGGCGATGACCGGCATCGTGCGCGAGTCGAAAACGCAGGCCAGCGCCGTGAGCACGGAAAACGTTAGGCCGCTTCGGTGAGTTGGTTCAGGCGGTCGCGGCGGTCGGTTGGTCATTCGCAATTCGCTCCAGCATCCGCGCCGCGGCATCCAAATGCTGTTGCACATCGAAGCCCTTCGGATCGATGACGGACTGGAGCGCGCAACCGTGGATGAGGCTCACGACCACTGCGGCAACGCCTGTAGCCGTCGCCTTCGGTCCCTCTCCGTTTTGCGACCCTCGCCGTCTGGATGGCCTGAACTCGCCGTTCACTATCGCGCCCGAAAGATCGCTGAACCCCTCGCGGTATTGCTCGAGCGCGACGCGAATCTTCTGGCGGATCGTGGCGTTCCGGACGCCGATCGTCCAGTAGTCGAGCAGCAGTCGGAAGTGCCGTGGATCTGCGGAGAGTCGGTCCATTTCAGCGCGTAGCAACGCATGCATCCGCTCCGACGGTCGCGTGATCGCTGCTATTGCGTCCGGAACGCGGAGCACCGCGGTCGCATACAACACACGGTCAACGAGACTCGCCACGAGCTCACGCTTGCGCTTGAAGTGGAACAAGACAGTGCCGTGGCTGACGTCCGCCCGTGCCGCGACGGCGCGGAGCGTCAGTGCCTCCACGCCCTGGCGCGCCGCCACGTCGTACGCCGCGCGCAAGATGTCCTCACGTCGCGTCTCCTCCGCCACCTTTTTACCAACCATGTTGAGTTCCTCCTGAAGGGTCGCGAGCTAGTACATCCCGCCCATGCCGCCGCCGGCTCCGCCTGCCGGCTGCCTCTCTTCTTTCCTCTCGACGATCGTCGCCTCGGTCGTCAGCAACAGACCGGCGATCGACGCGGCATTCTGTAGCGCCGTGCGCGCGACCTTGGCCGGATCGATCACGCCTGCCGCGACGAGATCCTCGTAGTTGTCGGTGAGCGCGTTGTAGCCGAAGTTCTTATCCTTCGACGCCCGCACCTTCTCAACCACGATCGAGCCTTCGGCACCGGCGTTCTGCGCGATCATGCGGAGTGGCTCCTCGAGCGCGCGCCGCACGATGTCGACGCCGATCCGCTCCTCACCGTCATCGACCTTGAGGGCTTTGAGCGTCGATTGCGCACGGATGTACGCGACCCCGCCGCCGGGGACGATTCCTTCCTCGACCGCGGCTTTTGTCGCGTGCAGCGCGTCCTCGACGCGCGCCTTCTTCTCCTTCATCTCACTCTCGGTCGCGGCGCCGACGTTGATCACGGCCACGCCACCGGCCAGCTTCGCGAGACGCTCCTGGAGCTTCTCCTTGTCGTAGTCCGACGTGCTCTTGTCGACCTGCGCACGCAGTTCCTTGATGCGCCCCTGAATCCTCTCGGTCTCCCCGGCTCCGTCGATGATCGTGGTGTTGTCCTTGTCCACGACAATCCGCTTCGCGGTACCTAGATCACCGACAACGGCGTTCTCGAGCTTGGACCCGATCTCTTCCGAGATGACCTTGCCGTTGGTGACCACGGCAATGTCTTCGAGCATCGCCTTGCGGCGATCGCCGAAGCCAGGCGCCTTCACGGCCACGATGCGAAGGGTGCCACGGAGCTTGTTCACCACGAGCGTTGCGAGCGCCTCACCCTCGACATCCTCGGCGATGATGAGCATGGGCTTGCCCATCTGCGCGACCTTCTCGAGGATCGGCAGCAGGTCCTTCATCGACGAGATCTTCTTGTCGTGGATCAGGATCAGCGCGTCCTCGAGGACCGCTTCCATCTTGTCTGGATCCGTGACGAAATACGGCGAGAGATAGCCGCGGTCGAACTGCATGCCGTCGACCGTCTCGAGCGTGGTCTCGAGGCCGCGTGCCTCCTCGACCGTGATCACGCCGTCCTTGCCGACCTTCTCCATCGCCTCGGCGATGAGATCACCGATCTCCTTGTCGTTGTTCGCGGAGATGGCGCCAACCTGCGCGATCTCCTTCTTGCCTGCGGTGGGCACGGAGATCGACTTGAGTTGCTCGACGACCGCGGCGACGGCCTTGTCGATGCCGCGCTTGAGGGCCATCGGGTTCGCACCGCCGGTCACGTTGCGGAAGCCCTCGCGGACGATGGCCTGGGCGAGCACGGTGGCAGTGGTGGTGCCATCCCCCGCCGCGTCGGAGGTCTTGGTCGCGACCTCCTTGACCATCTGGGCGCCCATGTTCTCCAGCGGGTCGGGCAGCTCTATCTCTTTGGCGACGGTGACGCCGTCCTTGGTGACGGTCGGGGCGCCGAACTTCTTGTCGATGACGACGTTCCGGCCCTTGGGGCCGAGGGTGACCTTCACCGCTTCGGCGAGCTGGTCGACGCCGCGCTTGAGCGCCGCGCGTGCGTCACTGGTGAATTGGAGGTCCTTGGCAGTCATGGTATCGAGTCCTTGTATCGAGCCGAGCTACGGGTGAGCGACGTGGTGCGTGAGCGCCGTTAGGCGCGGCGTCGGAAGTGCACGCCACGGTGCGGGTCAGGTCAAGACGGCGAGGACGTCGCTCTCGCGCAGGATCAGGAGGGGCTCGCCGTCGATGACGACCTCGGTGCCGCTGTACTTCCCGTACAGGACCTTGTCACCGACCTTGACGTCCATGGGAACGCGCTTGCCTTCGTCGAAGCGGCCCGGGCCGACAGCGACGATCTCGCCCTGCTGCGGCTTCTCCTTGGCGGAGTCGGGGATGAACAATCCGCCGCGGGTCTGTTCGGCTTCCTCGAGCGACCTCACCACCACGCGGTCGGCGAGCGGGCCGACCCTGACAGCGGCGGCGTTCTTGGTGGTCATGGATGAGTCCTCATTGAGTGGGACCAGGCGCAGGCGCGTGGTTGTTGACCGTTTGGATAATGAAGTATATGTGCTGTCATCCATATGGTCAATATCGTGCGGCTGGCGCCGACTCCGCTTCACTCGTACCCGAGGGGTCGCGCCGACGAGCGGCTCCGTCGTTCACCGAACCATGTTCGAGCCGTTCTTCCGCCAACGTCTCGACGGCCGTAGCGTATTCTCGACTGAACCCAATTCACGAGGTGCTTGATGCGTATGCGTGTCGTCTCTGCGAGCGCGCTCGTGTCGCTCGCCCTTGTTTTCACGCCACTCGGTGGCCAGCAGACCGGACCGGCGCAGCCTGAGATCTCGAAGATCTCGCTCGAGCAGTATTTCGATCTCGAGGACGTCCAGGACCCTCAGCTCTCCCCTGACGGCAAGCAGATCATCTACACGCGCCGGTGGGTGGACAAGCTGAACGACCGGTGGGAGTCATCCCTCTGGATAATGAACGCCGATGGTTCTCGAAGCCGCCATCTGGTCGACGGCTCGAACGCCGTCTGGTCGCCGGACGGATCACGCATCGCGTACCTCGCGAAGGGTGAGCCGAACGGGACACAGCTCTGGGTGCGGTTCATGGATGGCGAAGCCGCGCCGACGCAGATCACGCGCCTAACGGAAACGCCGGCCGACGTCGAGTGGTCGCCCGATGGCAAGTCGCTCGCGTTCCGCATGCTCGTCGTTCAGCGCGACGAGATGCGGATCCCGATGCCTGCCGCACCGAAGGGCGCGAAGTGGGTCGAGCCGCCGCGCGTCGTCACGCGACTCAAGTATCGCCAGGACCGGCAGGGATACGTGGACGACGGCTACCGCCAGATCTTCGTGGTTCCGGCCGACGGCGGTACCGCTCGGCAGATCACGACCGGTACGTGGGACGCAGGCGAGCCCGAGTGGTCGCGCGATGGAAAATCGATCGTGTTCTCGTCGCTCCGAACCGAAGGCGCGGAGTACGCGTGGCGAGAGTCGGAGATTTATGCGGTGGATGTGGGCACCAGACAGGTTCGGCAGCTCACCAACCACAAGGGTCCCGACAACGGCCCCCGCGTTTCTCCGACCGGCAAATACATCGCGTTCACGGGCTATGACTCGACGGACGCGACCTGGCAGGACTCGCACCTCTACGTGATGGACGCGGATGGGTCGAACCGCCGGATCCTCACCGAGACGTTCGATCGGTCGCCGCAGGGCATCCTGTGGGCGCCCGACGAGAGCGGCATCTACATCAACGTCGAGAGCGACGGCTGGCGCAACCTGTACTTCGTGCCACTCGCCGGCGGGGTGCGTCCGATCACCAAGGGCTCACAGCTCCTCACCGTCACGTCGGTCAACAAGAGCGGCGAGATGGTCGGCGTGTCGTCGACGTCGCTCAAGCCTAACGACGTCGTCACGCTGAGCGCGAAGACTGCCATGATCCGCCCCCTCACCGCGGTCAACGACGACATCCTCGCCGGCAAGACGCTCGGGCAGGTTGAAGAATTCTGGTACCCCACGGCCGACGGCATGAAGATCCAGGGCTGGATCATCAAGCCGCCGGGCTTCGACGCCAAGAAGAAGTACCCGCTCATGCTCTCCATCCACGGCGGGCCGCACTCGATGTACAACGGGGCGTTCAACTTCGCGTGGCAGGAGCACGCCGCGAACGGGTACGTGGTGCTCTACACCAACCCACGCGGTTCCACGGGCTATGGGAGCGCGTTCGGCAACGCCATCAAGAACGCATATCCCGGGAAGGACTTCAACGACCTCATGGCCGGCGTCGACACGGTCATCGGCCGTGGCTACGTCGACGCGCGCAACCTGTTCGTCTACGGCTGCTCCGGCGGCGGCGTGCTCACGGCTTGGACGGTGGGCCACACCGACCGGTTCGCCGCGGCGGTGTCTCAGTGCCCGGTCATCGACTGGGTCAGCTTCGTGGGCACGACCGATGGGCAGTCGTGGTACTACAACTTCAAGAAATATCCGTGGGAGGACCCGAGTGAGCATCTCGCGCGGTCGCCGCTCATGTACGTCGGGAACGTCAAGACGCCGACGATGCTCATGACCGGCGTGAACGACCTCAGGACGCCCATCTCACAGACCGAGGAGTTCTACGAGGCGCTCAAGGTTCGCAAGGTGCCAACCGCCATGATCCGGTTCAACGACGAGTGGCACGGCACGTCATCGCGCCCGTCGAACTATCTCCGAACGCAGCTGTACCTCCGGAGCTGGTTCGAGAAGTATGCGACGAAGGACGACAAGGTGGCGGTGCAGTAGCGTTAGGCAGCCCGCGCCGGCTCGAGCCAGGCCGGCGCGGCGGTCAATCCGGCTTGGGTTTCGCGGCGGAGTCGGATTTCGGTTTCGCGGCTGAATCGGCCGGTGGCGGGGCAGTACGCTTCGCCGCCGGCTTTTTCTTCTTCTTCGCCTTGGCGGCGGAATCCGCGCGGGCGGAATCCGCGGCGCGGGCCGCCGTGGTGTCGGTCTTCTCCAGCATCTTCGCGGCCTGTGTTTCCGCCTTGCGAATGATCGCGACGAACACGTCCGCCTCTTCGGCCTCGATCGGAACAGTGAATGCCGACTGCGGGTTCTCCGAGAACGCGAGGGCGTACTGTGACTCCCCCGCGTCGACGGAGCGCGTCATCGCCATGGTCGTCGTCGATCCGTACTCGGTGACGTCGGAGCGATACGTTCGCGGCGGGTCCGCCTTGCGTGCGCGCGCCTTGAGCATCCGCTGGGTCGAGTCGATCCACGCGCGGGCCGCGGACGTGCGGAGCTTGAGGTAGATCGTTTTTTGAGGTCCCGCCGCCGCGACCTCGATGAACCCGTCATCGCGGGCGTTGACGATCATCCCCGCGTCGCCAAACACGGCTTTCGAGATGGGAACACGCTTGGTCGACGGGGCCGGCGCGAACGGGTTTGGCGGCGCAGCCTGGGCCGGCGGCGGGCCGCTCTGGCCGAGCGCCTGACGAGGCGCCGCCGACAGGGTCGCTAGCAAACACGCGACTACGGAGCACCAAAGAATTTTCTGAATCACACGCGGAACCTCGTGAACTCGATCACGCAACGCTGACGCCGTGCGCCATCGCGGGTCGTCTGACGTCGGCTGCTCGTCGTAGTAGAATCCCGGCGTACGACCTGCGCAACCCCGGGCGGCTAGCGGGTGATACCCCGAGAGACCCAACGGGCTCCCTGAAGAGCCCGTCCAGCCATTCTTCAACGCGTCCGAATCGGCGCCTGATAGTCTCCTTACAATCATTTCATGTACGCGCCACGCCGACGTACCGGCTCTGGCGCTTCTACGTCATCGTCACGATTTTGTGCGTCATTCGAGGCTCATACCTTCCTGCGCACACGACGCACCAACGGCGGCGGCTGCAGCACCCGCCTTACCACCGCCGGCTCGGACACGCTTGGGACCGGAGTCTATCACCGGTCTTCACCCTGTCGATACGAGGTCAGGATGACCCGACGTTCGATCCGCCGCTTCCTGTGTCTCGCCCTCACCACCGCTACGCCCGCCCTCGCACAGACCGGCTCCATTGGCGGCCGGATCACCGACAGCACGACGACCGCTCCCGTTGCAGGGGCGGACGTCCGCGCAGTGTCCGGGACTTCCATCGCTGGGACGGCCATCGCTGGCAGTGACGGTGTGTATCGCATACCGAACGTCCCGCCCGGCACCTATGACCTCGTGGTGAAATACATCGGATACGCGCAGCGCCGAATCCCCGCCGTTCGCGTGGCCGCTGGCCAGAACGTGTCGCTCGATATCCGGATAGCGGGGACGGTGACGGCACTCAACCCGACCGTCATCAGCGCGTCGCGCCAGTCGGAGAAAGAGATGGATGCACCGGCACATGTGGGTGTGGTGGAGGCCAAGGAGATCGCCGAACGGTCGGCTGTGACCGTGACCGAGAACATCCGCGGCGTGCCAGGTGTGGACGCGACGACCGGCGGCATCGCGCAGACAAACATCGTGACGCGCGGTTTCAACAACGCGTTCTCAGGAGCGCTGCTCACACTCCAGGACTATCGTTTCGCGGCAGTGCCATCACTCCGCGTCAACGTCCCACTGCTCTTCACCGGCACGGGCGACGACATCGAGCGCATCGAAGTGCTGCTCGGCCCCGCGTCCGCGCTCTACGGACCGAACAGCTCGAGCGGCGTGCTGCACGTTATCACGAAATCGCCGTTCGAGTCGAAAGGCGCCATCCTGACGCTCGATGGTGGTGAGCGTTCCATCCTGCACGGCGCCGGCCGTTACGCGGCCACCGTCGGCCAGAAGTTCGGAATCAAGCTCTCGGGAGAGGCGTTCACGGGGAAGGACTGGGAGTACGTCGATCCGGCCGAGCCGGCGACGATCCCGCGGCCTAACGGGACGCCCGGTGAGCGCGACACGGTGGCCAACGTGCGCGATTTCGACGTGAAGCGCTACGCCGGCGAAGCGCGGATGGACATTCGGCCGCGTAACGACATGCAGCTGATCACGACGTACGGCATCAGCAAGATCGGAAGTGGACTCGAGCTCACGGGCACGAACGGCACCGCGCAGGCAAAGAACTGGACGTATCAGAGCATTCAACAGCGCTTCGTCTGGGGGCGGCTGTTTGCGCAGGTGTTCGCCAACTTCAGCGACGCCGGCAACAGCGACAGCCTCGACACGCGGGGCACGTTCCTCCTGCGCACCGGCACGCCGATCGTGGACAACTCGAGGGTCTTCGCGGCGCAGATCCAGCACGGCCTGAGTTTTGGCGGTAATAAGGACGCCACGAGTGCCGGCGGCAGGGAGGACCTCATTTACGGTGCGGACTACATCTTCACGAACCCTCGCACCGGTGGAACGATCAACGGCCGCAACGAAAACGACGACGATGTGCACGAGATCGGCGCGTACATCCAATCCACGACGCATGTCTCGCGCATGTTCGACGTCGTGGCAGCTATCCGCGTCGACAACCACGACGTGCTCGATCAGACGTTCTGGTCTCCGCGTGTCGCGTTGATCTACAAGCCAACCGAGACGCAGAACATTCGCGCCACCTACAACCGAGCGTTTTCGACGCCCGCGAACTTCTCGTTCTTCCTCGACCTGCCACAGGCGTTCATCCCGATTCCCGGAACCGGGGTGGGCTACGGGGTGCGCGGACTCGGCGTCCCGTCGAGCGGGTTCACGTTCCGTCGTAACTGCGCGACGGGCGCGGGCGGCCTGTGCATGCGGTCGCCGTTCCCAATCGTCGGGCCGACCGGTGGCATTGCGGGCGCGCCGAACACCGTGGTCGATGCGAACGCGGCGCAGTACTACCGCACGCTCGTGGGCGGAAGCCAGAACGCGATCGTCCAAGCGCTCCTGGCCGCGGGTGTCAGTCCGGCGAACGCCCCGCAGGTTTTCGGCGCGCTGTTCGGCGCGAATACGGCCGCGGTGCAGACCGCCCTAAGGCTGTTCCGGCCACCCAACGCCAACCAGGGCGCGAGCTTCATCCCCGTGCAGCCAACCGACGTGCAGGACGTGGAACGACTCAAGGCCACCACGACCGACGCGTACGAGCTCGGATACAAGGGCATCCTCGGGAAGCGGGCGCGACTCGCGATCGACCTGTGGTACCAGCGCAAGACCAACTTCACCGCTCCGGCCCAGAACGTCACGCCTAACGCGTTCCTCGACCCGGCGTCGCTCGGGCAAGCGATCGGAGCCGCGCTCACCGCGGAGGCGCAAGCGGGACGCGTTCCGGCAGCCGCCGTGGCGCCGCTCGCAACAGCCCTAACGACGCAGCTGGCCCAGGTGCCGGTCGGGACCGTGGTGCCGGACAGTCCGCTCGCCGACACCCCGAGTCTGTTCTTCAGCTACCGCAATATCGACCAGACGATCGACTACAGCGGCGTTGACCTCGCCTTCGATTACCTCCTCACCGACCGCGTCACGCTCATCGGCACGTATTCGTGGGTGAGCGATATGCTCTTCCCGGAAGTGTCGACCGGCCCCGATACGCTCACGCTGAACTCACCGGACAACAAGGCGACGATCACCGCACGCTACCGCGACGAAGTGAGCGGCTTGAGCTTCGAGCTTCGCGGCCGATACGCGAACGCATTCCCGGTCAATTCCGGCGTGTACGTCGGCAACGTGCCGGTGAATGCATTCGTGGATGCCCAGTTCAGCTGGCGGCTGCCGTTCCCGGGACGGAGTGTCACGTGGTCGATCACGGGGACGAACATCCTGAACAACAAGCGCGTGACGTTCATTGGGACGCCAGACATCGGGCGACTCATCATGACCCGCGTGCAGTACCAGACGTTTTGAGTGAGGGCCGACAAGGGGCTGAACACCCGTGCTTCATCCCCTGCTGGATCCGGATAGGCGGCCCATCGTCGGGCACCGCGGCAACGCGGCGCACACGCCCGAGAACACGATGGAGTCGTTCCGGCAGGCGCTCGCGGGCGGCGCCGAGTGCGTCGAGCTCGACGTGCGCCTGTCGGCGGATGGCGTCCCCGTGATCATGCACGACGCGACACTCGATCGCACGACCGACGCTGTCGGTGCGGTCGCGTCGCACTCAGCCGAACGGATTCGAGCCGCCAACGCGGCGGCGCGGTTCACACGCGATGGCGGACGAACTTTCCCCTATCGGGACCAGGGGCTCCGCGTGCCGACGTTCGAGGACGTGCTCACCGAGCTCGTCGATGTGCCGCTCCTCCTCGAGATCAAGACCCCCGAAACCTCCGCGGTGACACGCCGCGTCATCGAACGTCACGGCGCCGAGTCGCGATGCGTGATCGAGTCGTTCGACGCGCGAGCGCTCGAGCCATTTCGCGGATCACGCATCGCGATTGGTGCGTCGCGCGCCGATGTGGCACGCCTGCTCTCACGCATCGTGATGAGGCGGCCGGTCCGGTCGCTCCCGTATTCCGTCATGTGCCTGCCACCACGAGTTCGCGGCCTGCCCATACCGATCGGGGCACTCGTGAACCTAACGCGGCCAGCAGGCTGCCTCATCCACGTCTGGACGATCAACGACCCTGAGGAGGCGCGGCGCCTCTGGAGCGTGGGGGTGCGCGGGATCGTCTCGGACGACCCGGCGCTCCTGCGCCGCACGCGCGACGCTGCGCCTAACGTTTCGCCGCGACCGTGAACGCGAACGTCCCGCGCGCGACGTGGCCATCCTTCGCCATCGTGCGCCACGCCACCGTGTAGGCCCCCGGGGACATTTTCCCCTTCACCGCGGCAACGACCGTCGCCGACTCCGCGCTGGCAAGCGGCGCAAGAGCGACGGAGGCGCTCGTGGGCCCCGTCACGGTGACGGTGGTCACTTTCAACTCGGGCGTCTGGGAAAAGGACAGGCGGATCGAATCGGGCGCGGCGGCGATGGTGGCATTGGCCGCCGGGGACGACTTGAGGAGATGGAGATGAAATGGCGCAGCCCACGCGGACGTGGCCATGAGGCCAATGAAGAACGCCACCCTAGCGGCGGCGCGAGCGCGGCGATGAGCGAGAGACAAAGGCATCGATAAGGGGTCAGGGTTGCTCCGCCGAAAATTACGGTTCGGTACAGCCGCGCGGGACCGGCCCCAGCGAGACCTGATGGTCGGACCAATTGGGGTCGGCGGGGGATGTTTCGGTACGAACG
>DATCGG010000020.1:0-6458 GCA_036509075.1 Gemmatimonadaceae bacterium | reverse complement strand
CGAGCGTGTAGAAGCCACTCGAGTTGGAGACGGTCCCGCGGTTCGTTCCCATTGCCGGATCGCGCGCTGCGACCTGTGCGTCGGGAACGGGGGCGTTGTTGGGGCCGCGGACGTAGCCGCGGATGTTGCCCGTGGTGGTCTGGGCGTGTGTGGGCGGCGCGATGGCCGTGAGGGCAACTACGGCTGCGACGACGAACGCACGCCCAGCGGCGTGGTTAGGTGAGCGCCGGAGCGACGTGAACCTCACACCACTGGTCATGGATTCCCCTCCGTTTTGTTGTCGCGGACGCCCCAGGGCTACACGGCGTCGCGTGCGCAGACCGGACTCTACTCGTTAGGCATCGAGTAAGGTCAATCTGCGACGGAGAGAGTGTCTGCATAGTGCGCGCCTGTGCGTCGGTGGCGCGCATGCCTGCGGCCGTCAGCGGGTCATCAGCTGTCGGTCGTCCGTGGACCACCCGAGCCGCACGACTGTCGAACGACGAGCGTCGTGTCCAGACGCTGATGGCGACGCGTGTGTGCTCCCTTGTTCACCATCGCGTGGAGCAGCGTCTCCACCGCCCGGCCACCAAGCTCGGCAATCGAAACGTGAACCGAGGTCAACGGCGGGCTCGTGTATCGCGCGATCGGGATGTCATCGAATCCCGCGACGGCCATGTCTTCCGGGATTCGAAGCCCGGCCTCGCGCAACGCGCTCATCGCACCGATCGCCATGGAGTCATTCGCCGCGAAGATGGCCGTCGGACGCGGGTCGAGCGCCAACAGCGATTCCACTGCGCGATGACCCGATGCCTCGGAAAAATCGCCTGCCAACTCCCACTCGTTAGGTACCGGGATCCCCGCCTCGCGCATTGCCTTGTGGTATCCCTGGAGCCGTTCCGCCGCATCATACGTCCCTGCCGCGCCCGTGATCATCGCGATTGCGCGATGACCGAGGCCCAGGAGATGCCGCACCATGTCGTACGCGCCGCGACGGTTCTCGATCGTGAACGCGTCGTACCCATCGCCCGACACGGCGCAGTTCAGCAGCACCGTCGGCACTGCCGGCGGCACGTTGGCCACGACGGATGCCGCATCCAGATGCGGTGACATGGCGATGAGGCCATCCACTCGCCCCCGCATCGCACGGAGCGCGGCCTCGAACTCGTCCCTCGCATCCCGCGAGCTCGAGACGAGGAGATAGTAGCCGCTCCGCCGCGCCGCCTGGTCCATTCCACGGATCAGCTCGGCATAAAACTCCCCATACAACTCCGGCAACAACGTTCCAATCGTATGGGTCGTATTCGTAATCAGACTACGAGCAACCCCGTGCGGGGAATATCGAAGCCGCTCAGCGACATCCCGAATTCGCTGGCGGGTCTCTTCGCTCACGGGTCCACTATCGTTGAACGCGCGCGAAACGGTCGCCACCGACACCTTCGCCTCGCGAGCAACATCCTTGATCGTCGCCACCGGACTCAGCAGGTTGAGGAGGCTAAGTCATACCACACACCCACTATCGCCGGAATATTGTAACCGTTTACATTGACCACTGCGACTGTTTCGAGCCAAGAGATTGCAATACGGAACTTTCGCTCAGGCCTTCGTGTTATTTGATTGTAGCGTTCAGGCGCCCGCGGTCGGATCCCAGAGGGTCCGCACGCGGGCGCTCTCCAATGGTCGAAAGAGCGTTCAAAAGGATTACCAGGGTCAGTGAGCCCTAGTACCACTGCCCTTTACGAGGTGCCGAGGATGGCCACAACGAAGAGCCGGGCGGCCGCGAAGCCGCGTCCGGTAGCAATCGCGGATACGACCCCTCCCGACCTTCTCGATCTCTACATCGAGGAGCTGTCGAACGAGCCGGTCGCAACCGCGGAAGCGCAGAAGGCGCTCGCGCGCCGCATGCGCAACACGAAGTTGAGCGCCGAGGAGCGTGAAGCGGCGCGCGATGAGCTCATCCGCGCCAACCTGCGTTTCGCTTTCTCGGTCGCCAAGCAATACCAGAACCGTGGACTCCCCCTCGAGGACCTCGTGGGTGAGGCCAACGGCGGACTTTGCCGCGCCGCAGACAAGTACGACCCCGACGTCGGAGTCAACTTCATCAGCTACGCGGTCTGGTGGATCCGCCAGGCGATCTTCTCCGCGATCTCCACCAAGACACACACGGTCCGCGTTCCGCTCGGACGGGCAACCGACGTTCGCAAGATCGCGCGGGCCCGGACCGCGCTCCGGGAAGTGCTGGAGCGCGAACCGACGATTGAGGAGCTCGCTCGGGTGGCGGAGCTACCGCTCGACGTGGTGCGTGAGCTGAGCATCGCGATTCAGCCAGAGCGGTCCCTCGACGAACCGCTCGGCAACGGTAGCGGCCGATCGGAAGCCCGGACCCTCGCCAGCATCCTGCCGGCTGAGGCGGACGAGCGCACCGACGTTGACGCCCGACTCGAGGACGAGTCGCGTCGTGAGGCACTGCTTCGGGCTCTCAGCCCGTTGCCGCCCCGGGATCGCAAGATCCTGCTGATGTACTACGGTTTGGAGACCGGCGAGCCAATGACGATGGAGCAGATCGCAACCGTTTTCGGGGTCACCCGCGAACGCGTTCGGCAGCTTCGCGACAGGGCATTGGCGGCCGTGAGAGATGGAGAGGCTGCCAAGGCGCTCCGCCGTGACTGGGCCGCGTAAGCTCAGACAGTACGGCTTGTTCAGAACCCCGCCCGCAAGGGCGGGGTTCTTTGTTTTGGCGACCCGTGTCACAATCTTGCCACTGTAGATCAGTCTGTTGAAAAAGTGTGTTGCACCTCCCGAATCCGCGCGTCGATAGACACCGAGGAGGCGCAATGCCTGACATACCAATCAATAACTGGAAGCTTCTGTACGAGGCGGGGCGACAGGCGCTCCAGGATCGGAAGCTTCAGGATGCCGAGCAGTCGTTTTCTGCCGCGCTGCAGCTTGCCGAAGATTTCGCCGCTGGCGATCCACGGCTCGCCGCAACGCTCAACGCGCTCGCGCGCATCTACTCCCTCCAGCGCCGCTATCTCGCCGCTGCCGCTCTCCTCAACCGGCTGCTCGAAGTCACAGAGAGAACGCTCGGCCCAACGCACGTGCAGGTGGCCGGCGTTCTCACCAACCTCGCGGAGATGTACACGCACCTCGGCGCCGCGCGTGAAGAGCTCGAGCTCCGCGAACGGGTGCTGCGCATCCGCGGAGAGGACCCCAACGCGGACATGGCATCGCTGCAGCGCGTCTGGGATCGCGTGGCCGAGCTGCGCGCGATCCTGATCGCTCAGGAAAGCACAGCCGACCGCGACGACGAGATCGACCAGGAACCGCTGCCGACGGTCCAGACCTCGGAGTACAGCTCGCCGATCCCGACGGTTCGCGAGCCGGAACCAGAGCCCGAGATCGCGCCGGAGCCCATCGTTGCCCGCGCACCTGCTGCGGCGCCAGCAAAGACCCGGGTACCAGAACCCGATGAGACGTACAGCTACGAAGGGGAGCCAAGGTCGGTCGTGATGCCGGGCGTCGAGATCATTTCCGTAGCGCCAGAGCAGCCGACCACCTCGAGCGTAGACCACGGTTTCTCCGACATGGGCCGGGACGAGCTTCTCGATGAGGTGATAACTCGCAGGAAGGGCCGATCGAGCCTGTTTTCGGTGGTTGCGGGTGTGGTGCTGGTTGCCGGCTTGATCGCTGCTCGCGATTACGTGACAACAGCGGACGAGGCGCGAGGCGTTTCGGCTGGGTCGGTGAGTCTCGCGACGGCGGCGGCTCAGCCTGTGGCCGTCACGCCTGTTTCTCAGACCTCTGCGAATGCACCGGAGCCTGAGCCGGACGACGCAGGCACAGTGGAGCGCGTCATCTCGGGCCGTCGTGCGGAAAGTGAGGCACGGAGGGTGGAAACGGAGCCGTCCATGCCAGACAATTTCGGTCCGTATCGGCCGCGCTCGGCGCAGCGGCGGGTACCAACCACGGCGGATCTCGAGCGGGCATTACGCAACGTCGATGGCGCGGTGAAGTCGATCGCCGCGCGTACCAAAGCTGCGGCGGACTCCGCCCTGGCGATCAAGATGCAGGCGCCGACTTTCAAGAAGGTGCGGGTCGCGGACAATCTTCAGCCGGAGCGCTGAAGGGGACGCGTCGGAGTCTTCGGGTCTTCGGAGAGGGGCGGCGCTCGGACGGGCGCCGCCCTTCGCATCGTGGCTGGCAAGGCCCGGTTAGCGGTAGGACCGGGGTGCTCAGGGGTCAATCGTCTTTGACGGCACTCCTGGTCACCTTTTGTGGGCATGGACGCGCCGTTTCCCCCGCGTGGTCCCGACGGCACATTACCACCCTCGTTACGTGTCCCGGGCCGTTCTGTCTCGCAATGATCAGTCGTCGTCTGTTCCTGCCCGCCGTCGCCGTCACCACCCTGACCGCGACCGTTGCGTTTCCCGTAGCCGCACAGGTGACGTCCGTCCGGAGCGGGTCGGAGAAATTCGATCGTGACTCGACGAGGCTGAGGGAAACGGCCGTTGATGCTACGGCGCTCGCGAGCGCCGCGCACACCGCTCAACTGCAGTTCGAGCAGTTTCGTCGGGCCAACCTTCCCGAGTCGAAGAGCTCGCGCGGCGGCAATTCGTGCGATGAGCAGATAGGGCGGTTCTGCTACTGGTACGACGAGAAGGAGCCACCGCCGCCGCGCGAGCTCGATCGGGTACGTGACGCGCGGACGCGGCTGATCAGCCTTCTCGATTCGGCCGCCGCTGCGGCCCCCGCGAATCTCTGGGTCGCGTCGCAGCGCGTGCGGTATCTCGCCGAAGGAGGGAGATCGAAGGATGCGATTGCCGCGGCGCTCGCGTGCAAGGCACCGACGGAGGCCTGGCAGTGCGGGACGCTCGTTGGGTTCGCGTATCACGACGCCGGGGCGTACGTGCAGGCGGACAGCGCGTACCGAGCGGCGCTCGCCGCGATGCCTGAGCGCCAGCGGTGCCAGTGGGAGGACATCTCGCTGCTGCTGGACGAGGAGCTGCTGCCGCGCTATCGCGCGCAGGCGTGCGGCGACCCGGCGCGGCTCAAGTTCGAGCGCCGTGTCTGGTGGCTGGCGCGGCCCCTGTTCTCCACGCCGGCGAACGACGCCCTGACGGAGCATTACGCGCGTGTGACCATGGCGCAGATGCTGACCGACGCACCGTCGGCGCACGAGGCCGGGTTCGACGACGACGAGCGCGAGCTGTTGCTGCGGTACAGCTGGCCGCGTGCGTGGTCGAAGACCGGCGGTGGATTCGGGAGCCGGGGCACGTCGACCGTGGGCCATGAGCCGGAGCCGGCGTACCCCTACCTACCTAACGCGTTCGTGTTCGACAACCCGGAGAACACGGATTCGCTGCGATGGACCACGAGGCCGGGTGTCGTGCACGCGCGCTACGCGCCCGCGTACGCCACGCCGCTGCTGCGACTCGAGCACCAGTCGGCGCTGTTCCGCCGCGGCGACTCATCGCTGGTGGTGCTGGCGTACGACCTGCGCAGCGATTCAGCGTTGGCGCGCGCGAGTGACGTGCGAGCGGCGCTCGTGCTGACGCAGGGCGAGGAGGCGGACGCCACGATCGTCCGCATGCCTAACAAGTCTCGTGGGGTGATCACCGCCCACAGCGTGTGGGGGCCGCTGCTCATGAGCGCCGAGGTGACGTCGCCGACGGTGAAGCGGAGCGCGCGGGCGCGCTACGGCGTTCGGCCGCCGTACGCGGTCGGCGTGCGCGTGTCGCTCTCGGATCTTCTGCTGTTCGAGCCGTACGGCGAGCTCCCGGCGACGCTCGACGAGGTGATCCCGCACATGATGCCGACGCTGACGGTGCGGTCGGACAAGAAGCTCGGGTTCTATTGGGAGGCGTACGGGACGAACCCGGGCGGCGAGACGATGGGGATCAGCGTGACGGTAGCGCCTGAGGTTCGGGACGCGGCGACGCGTTCGCAGCGCCTGAAGCGCGCGCTTCACCTGTGGAAGGAGGCGAAGCCGGTAAGCGTGCAGGTGCAGGACGTCTCGGCCCGCGGCAAGACCACGTCGCCGCGATCGGTGGAGGTCGACATCTCGACGCTCCCGCCAGGGCCGTATCTCGTCGAGCTCGAGATCGACGTCGCGAAGCAGTATCACGTGAGGACCGAGCGCCGGATCGTCGTCGAGTAGTTCTCGCGGGTCTCTTCTCGTCGAGATCATCGCGCCGCGAGGCTCGTCGAGATCATCGCGCCAGGGCGCGGGGGCGCGGCCTCGTCGGTGCGGCGCGCTCGACGAACCCCGATGCCCCGCCGACCAGGCCGCGACGCCGACCGTCAGCCAGCGAGCAGCAAGGCAGCCAGGAGCCTAACGCGGACTACTGCGCAGCGTACCTCGCGGCCAACGCGGCCAGACCCGAATCGATCTCGGACTTCGGCACCCAGCGTCCGCGCACCATGACGCCCGCGCGCTTGCCAACGTTGTCGAGCGACTCGAGCGGATTCGCATCGAGGAG
>DATCGG010000019.1:0-10710 GCA_036509075.1 Gemmatimonadaceae bacterium | reverse complement strand
CGCCCGCTCGCAACGAGCCGAAATGAAAAGGGGAACTGCCGCTCATGCGGTCGACCCCTCCGTTCTGGATGCGTCCTGTTGACTCCATATGGCTTCGACGCGGCCCCCAAAGCGTATTACCGTTATTGCAAACCACGACGGAGACTCGATGGGTTTCAACCCAGCCGCGCTGCGCTTCCTTCGCGGGCTCGCGAAGAACAACAACAAGGCGTGGTTCGAGGCGCATCGTGAGGAGTACGAGACCGAAGTGCGCGAGCCGATGCGCGACCTCATCGGCGAGATGAACGAACGGTTCAAGACGTTTGCGCCGGAGATCGGCGGCGACCCGAAGCGGTCGATGTTCCGCATCAACCGCGACATTCGCTTCTCGAAGGACAAGTCACCCTATAAGACGCACGCGGCCTGCTGGTTCAACCACCGGCGCGCATCGACCCGCGTCGGCAGTGAAGCCGACACCGGCAGCGCCGGGTTCTACTTCCACCTCCAGCCAGGCAAGTCGTTCGTCGGTGGCGGGGTCTGGATGCCTCCACGACCATCGCTCAACAAGCTGCGCGATGCGATCGCCGACGATCCGACCGGCTTCGATCGCATCGCGCGCGGCCTCACGAAACGATTCGGCGGACTCGATGACGAGGCGGTGCTCAAGAGGATGCCGCGCGGGTTTTCGGAGGATCACCCCGCGGCGAAGTGGCTCCGCTACCAGTCGTTCGTGACCGGCCGCGAGATCACCGACGCGACGGTCACCGACCCCAAGCTTCCCGCCATTCTCGCGAAGGAGTTCGCCGGGCTTCTGCCGCTCGTCCGCTGGCTCAATGCCGCGCTGGGTCTTCCGCAGTGATGCCAAGCAGCATCAGCACCGTTCGCAAGCCGGCTTCGGCCCGCGCCTGATCGAACTCGAGATCACCGGGAGACGTTAGGCGACCGGGACCGCCCGGCTGGCGTGCGCGCTGCCCAAGCTGGCGACGCTCCGGAGCGGTGAAAGTGGAGAACGCACGGCGCAGCAAAGGCAGCAACGCGACGAACGTCTCCTCGCGAAGGGACGAGAGCCAGTCGTCCACGAGACGCCAGAGCGTGTCGTCGTGGAGCAGGAGCTGGCCGCTGCCCTCCAGGAACCCTTCGACCCATGCCGCCGCTCGCGGTGGATCCTCTGCAACCGATAGCGTCCGAGACAGGTAACACGCCGCGTCGTCGGGTGTGAGCGCGCCCGCGTCGAGCAGCAACCGCGCACTTCGCCCCGATACGACGCCGTGCGCCTGCTCCGAATCGGCCAGCCGGCGAAGCGCCTCGTGCCAGGCGGCAGTGTGCTCAGCGCGCTCGAGCAGACTGATCGCCCCATGCACTGCCTCGATGCGCATCCGAACGGCCGTCGCGGCGTCATCGTCCAGCGAGCTGCAGGCAACCGGAAGCCCGACGCAGATGCGCACGACGAACCCATCCACGACATCGCCCACGAGCCCGAGGTCGGTGCGCCGGACATCGCTGTAGCGCAGCACGCGCGCGAGCGGCGGAAGCCCCATCATGAGATGCGCGATGTCCGGAGCGCGTGCCGACTCTTCCTGCAGGCGGTCCATGATGGAGCCGACGCTGTCACCCAGGTCCGCGAGGATGACCTGCTCGAGCAGACCGGTGAGCGCGGTGAGCTCCGTCGCCTGCCGAGCGACATCGGTGGCTCGCGCCGCGGCGGCCGAGGCGACGGTGTTCCCCCACGCAGCCGCTTCGATCAGGGAGACGGCGAGCTCGGGTCGCCACTGGAGCGTCCACAGCTCGTGAAACGTCCCTCGCTGGCCGGTGCCCCGTTGCGCGCGTCCCCATGGGATGTCGAGCAGCGTTAGGCGATGCAGCAGGTGACTGCGGGCGAGATCAGTGTCTTTCCGAAGATCCAGGTCGAGCAGGCGCTCCACCGCTTCCGCCGGAAGCCGAAGCCGTTTCTGCTCGCGCACGAGGTCCTGGTGCAGCGGGACCATCGGCGCCGCCTCGGGAACCTGACCGAGCGCCTCGCCAACCACGAGCTTGCGACCGATGAGCGCGAGCGGTGCGTCGGAGCCGCCGCACAGCACGGAGCGCGTGGCCTCCATGAGCTCGGAGAGGCCGGCGATCGAGCGGCCGCGCAGCGCCGCGAGCGATTCCGCCAACCGCGCCGTGTCGATGATCTGTGCGGAGGACGCGTCGAGGTCTTCCTCACGAAGCAGCGCGGCGACGCGTGCGAGCCATCGCTCGGTGATGCGGTCCGGTGCGGTCCAGAGGTGATGGTACCAGCCCGGTGACTCGATGCCCGCCCCGTAGCCGCTCGCGGCGCAGAGGCGACTGTTCGTCCACGGCACCCAGGTTGCCTCGACCTTCACCTTCGGAAGCCCCTTGAGTAGGGCGGTGTCGTGCGCAGCCGGAGGCATGTCGCTGAGCGCCGGCGCATGCCACGCACCGCAGATGACCGCAATCTCCTTGAACCCCTCTTTTTGCGCGGCGCGAATTGAGCGGCGCATGTGGGCTTCACGTTGATCCTCGTGACGGCGATCGGGTTCCACGTGCTCGGTCCGAAGCTCGGTCATCACGGACGCCACGGATGCGAAGAGCTGCTCGTCGTCGCCTCGGCGATGCTCGACGAGCTGTTCCCAGAACCGCTCGCCGTCGTCGTAGCCGGCGACCGTCGCGAGCCAGGCGAGGGGATCGCGACGCATGGGCCCACTCTGGGGCGGCGCGCCCGTGGCGTCATCGTTAGGCTCGGCGTCCGGCGGCTCGGGAACGGCCGGCTCGTCGATCAGTTGATGCGCCTGCGGCAGGTCAATGAACCGGGCGGGGATGCCGCGTCCCACCGCAAACTGCATTGCTCGCCACTCCGGCGAGAACTCCGCGAACGGGTAATACACCGCGCGTCGCGGTGCGTCGGGCCGATAAACGAGCAGCGCAACCGGCGGGCGCATCGCTTCGTCCGCGGCAAACGCGATCAGCGCATCGGCCTCCGGTGGCCCCTCGATCAGCACGATATCCGGTGCGACGCGCTCGAGCGCGCGCTCGACGCTTCGCGCCGAGCCCGGGCCGTGATGACGGATGCCGAAGACGTGAATCAACGCTAACTCACCGCCCGACAGGCACGATACAGATCCTTCCACCCATCGCGCTCCTTCACGACCGCCTCGAGATACTCGAGCCACACGATGCGGTCCTGCACCGGATCCTTCACGACCGCTCCCAACAGTCCCGACGCGAGGTCATTCGACCGCAACTGCCCATCCCCGAAGTGTGCGGCGAGCGCCAGGCCACCATTGATGACCGAGATCGCCTCCGCGGTGCTCAGCGTCCCACTTGGCGATTTCACTTTTGTCTTGCCGTCCTCGGTCACACCTCCGCGCAACTCCCGGAAGATCGTCACCACTCTCCGAATCTCCTCGGCCGCCGGCGTCTCGGCCGGAAGCTCCAGGGCCTTGCCTAACGCATCCACTCGCCGCGTGACGATATCGACCTCTTCATCGACCGAGGCGGGAACCGGCAGCACCACGACGTTGAACCGGCGTTTGAGCGCGCTCGAGAGCTCGTTGACGCCCTTGTCGCGGTCATTCGCGGTGGCCACGAGGTTGAAGCCCTTGACCGCCTGAACCTCCTTCCCCAGCTCCGCGATCGGCAGCGTCTTCTCCGAGAGGATCGTGATGAGAGCATCCTGGACATCGGCTGGGATGCGCGTGAGCTCCTCGATCCGTGCGATTCGCCCCTCGCTCATCGCGCGCATGATCGGGCTTGGCACGAGGGCAGCGAGCGACGGACCGTCTGCGAGAAGACGGGCGTAGTTCCATCCATAACGAACGGCCTCTTCGCTCGTCCCGGCGGTGCCTTGCACGAGCAAAGTCGAGTCGCCGGAGATCGCCGCCGCGAGATGCTCCGCGACCCAGGTCTTTGCCGTCCCCGGCACACCGAGCAGTAGCAGAGCGCGGTCGGTTGCGAGCGTGGCAATCGCGATCTCGATCAGGCGCCGATTGCCGATGTACTTCGGCGTGATCTCGGCCCCACTGTCCGTGCGGCCGCCTAACAGGTACGTCGCGACGGCCCAGGGTGACAACCGCCAGCTCGGCGGCCGCGGGCGAGTGTCCGTTCGAGTGAGCTCCTCGAGCTCGCCGGCGAACTGCTGTTCGGCGTGGGCTCGCAGGATCGCGACGCCGTTTCCGGACGCCGGGGTCGGCGCGGAGGACATGGTCATGCCTGGGAATCCTCGTTGAACGCGAGGTGAAGATCGATGCGGAATCGGAGGACGGATGAAAGCCTGTCCACGGCCGAAGCCCACGTGGGCCAGACGTCGGATTGCTCCGGCCAGCCGTCGAGGAATGCATGTGCAGCGGAGACCGGCACGGCATGCGCACAGCGCTCGAGCAGCGCTCGCATACTGAACTCGCCCGTGAAAGACACGCCACCGCTGCCGGCGTAGATCTTGAGTCGTTTGGCGACTGCGTGGGCGAGCGCGTCACTCCAGTCGTTAGGCCAGCGGAGGAGAGCGACGGTCACGCGATGGGCGCCGCGCAGGGCGTCCGGGCGAGCGTCGACTTCGCGCCGCAGCTCCGCATCAACGACGTCGGCTGAGGCGGCGCGCGTGAAGACGTGCTCGAGGGGTGGAGCGCCCCATTTGGGCTCGATTCGAGAAATGCCCTCGTTGTCCCAGAGCGCCCGTGCCCACGTGGCATCGCGGAATCGTTCGGTGGCGATGAGCCAGCCGGCCATCAGCGGCTCGCGCCACTCGTGTCCGTCAGCGGCACGAATCAGCTTGGCGGGCTCGGTCGACCATGCAGCGCTCCACGTGGCTGGCGGGACTCCGCCAATGATCTGCGCGAGCACCCACGCCTTCTCGCCCAGACCTGTACCTGCTGGAGGTTTTGGATTGACGCCGTCGCGTACCATGGAGGCGTCCGCCTCGTCAGGCGGCGTCACATCGATCCGTGGCCGTTGGAGAATCGCCGACTTACCTAACGTCACCAACTGCCTGGCTCGTTCGACCATCCTGGTCGACAACGCCGACGACGGCAGCCGTACCAGTAACCCGGCCGCCTGCTGTCTTACCTCTTTCCGGCGGTCATCGAGTGCACGCTCGAGGAAGGGCTCGTCTGCCAGATTCAGTCCGAGCGCGAGCATGGCGAGAAAGAAAACTCGGTTGTCGGGATCTTCCTGCGCCCATGACGCCTCGAGCAGCGTGCGGGCGCGGCCGGGGTCGAGCTGCCGCAACCATTGAAGCGCCTCCATGCGTGCCATGCCAGTGCCAGTCTCCCAGATGGTCGCCAGTGCATCCGGATTCTCGCCCGAAATCGCAAATGCCCAGTCCTCGTTGAGCGCGGCGAGCCACGTTGCACGCGTACCGCCGGCCGCTCGCACGAGCGCTCGCAGCTTCGGATCCTTGCCCGCGAGATCGAGCATCGCTGGGAGCGTATCGGCCGGGGCTCTCACGTCGTGCCGAGTCGCCAGCATGAGCCAAGTTCGCAGGAGGCTCTCGTGCTCGCCTTGAAGGATTCGCCGCAGCAACGCAGCAGCGGCCGGCGTGCACGTCGGCCGATCATCAAGTGGACACGGCGCGGGCGGCGGTTCCTGAGTACGACCGGGCGTGCGGCCGCAGCGCTGATAGGCGCTCGCCGCGGCGGCGACGCGCAGGAGGTTCGATGCGGCGTCGGACTCGGGGCGCACGAGCGCAACAGCGGCAGCGCCTAACGCGCCGTCCGACGCGGGCGCGGTCGGCGGCGCACGGTCGGTGCCGAGCAATGCCGTGTTCACGGCTGCCGACCAGATCGCGAGGTCAGAAGGTGCCGATGTCATGCCAGCGAGACGACGCCGTGCTCACCCCACACCGTAAGCGGCAACAGTGTCTCGCCGTCCCACTCGCCGAACAACGGCACCGCTGCGCCGCCGCTCACCGCGAGCAATTGCCAGCGATCGCGGAAGCGCGTGGAGAGCGGCATTCCACGGCCAGTAGCGTCTCTCACCTGGGCCGGCGTTAGGGTCGTCGGCGTTGCTTCGCGAAGGAGAACGGGATGGCCCTCGAGCCACGGCATTCGCGCGTCGGCGCTCGCAGTGGCGGCCACGGCTTCGGACACGTCCGCGTAGCCTAACCCCAAGGGCCAATCGACGGCGGCGGTTCGCTCCTTGACGATCGCGCGCAGTGGTGCAGCGCTCGGGAAGAACACCAGCGTGCCGTCGAACGCGGTGCCCGGCACGAACGTCGGATCGACAGGCTTGGTCTCGCTACGCACGGCGCCCGCGGGTGCGAAGTGCAGGAGCAGCGCGCCGCGGCGCGTCTCCCGTCCCCACAGCCATGTCCGCTGCACTCGCAGTCGGTCGTCCTCCGTCAGGCGGCGCCCCACGATCGCCCAGTGGTCGCGCACACCGTCGAGCTCGAACAGTGTCTCCTGAGCCGTTGTCCAACCGAGGCCAGCCCGCACATCGGCCGCAAGGTCCGGCGGCAGCGAGTCGATCCGACTGTAACCCTCGAGCAGGAGGTGCAGGCGCGCCATGCGGTCCAGCAGCCGCTCGGGCCATCCGTCGCCGCTGGCGGGAATCGTTGCCATCTGCCTGACGAGTCTCGCCGCACCGGGCGCCTGGGCGTCGACGAGTCGCGCCGCCATGCTTTCCCAACTCGAGGCGGGCCGCAGTGGCGCCGTGCTCAGCCCCTGTCGAACCAGGTCACGCAGCCAAAGACTGAGCTCCGCAATTCCCGCAGCGACACGTCGCTCTCGCTCCGCCGCACGGCTGGCCGCTTGCTTCGCGGCCCTCTCGGCCTGTGCAGGATCGGCCGGTGTGCCGTCGCCCTCGGATTCCGCGGCGCGCGCCTCGCGTTCCGCACGTTTCGTGGCCCGCGCCGACCGGCTCTCGAGCCATTCCGCCACCCACTCGGGCGGCGCACCCGACGCGAATTCGCCAGGTGACTGAACGAAGAGGAGAAACAGGCCTAACGAGTGCTTGCACGGGAACTTGCGGCTCGGGCACGTGCACTTGAACGCCGGCTCGCTCGTGTCCGCGCGCGTGAGGTACGGATCCTTGCCGCTTCCCTGGCAGGCGCCCCAGAGCACCGGGGCACCGTCGCCGGTCTGGCTGACGCCTAACGTCGTCCATTTGCGACGCACCGCCAGGTCGCGTCCGGCCTTTGCAGACGCTGGGTCGGGCGCCAGGGCCACGACCGTATCCGCCGTCCACGTCACCGCGGCGCACCTCCGCCCATCGCGATGCCGCGCGCCGACGCCCACTGCCCAAGGTCGTGGCGACCGATGGCGGCTGCCATGAGATCGGGAAAGAGGTCCGGCGTGCACGCGAACGCCGGGATGCCGAGGGCCGCGAATGCTGCCGCATTCGCGTGGTCGAACGCAGGCGCGCCGGTGTCCGCCAGCGCGAGCAGGGCGACCACGCGCACGCCGGACGCGGCAAGTGACGCCGCTCGTTTGAGCATCTCGTCGCGCTGACCCCCCTCGAACAGATCGCTGATCAGCACGAGAATCGTTTCGCCGGGTCGCCGGACGAGCGACTCGCAGTAACCGAGCGCGCGGTTGATGTCGGTGCCGCCGCCGAGCTGCGTGCCGAACAGGAGCTCGACGGGATCCGTCATCGTCTCGGTGAGATCTACCACCGCGGTGTCAAACACGACGAAGCGTGTCGAGACGGCTGGCAGTGACGCGAGCACGGCACCGAACACGCTCGAGTAGACGACCGACGCAGCCATTGACCCGCTCTGGTCGACGCAGAGAATGATGTCCCTGAGCGAGCTGCGCTTGCGTCCCCAGCCGATGCGCCGTTCGGGGATGATCGTGCGGTACTCCGGCTGGTAGTGCTTGAGGTTCGCGCGAATCGTGCGGTGCCAGTCGATCTCCGAGTACCGGGGACGGTTGTTGCGGGCCGAGCGATTGAGGGCACCGATGATGGCCTGGCGCGTTGCGTTCGCGAGCCGACGCTGCAGGTCGTCGACGACGCGTCGCACGACGAGTCGCGCCGTGTCGCGCGTTTTGTTCGGGATGACATTCTTGAGCGCGATCAGTGTCGTGACGAGATGGACGTCGGGCTCGACGGCCTCGAGCATCTCGGGCTCGAGGAGCATCCGCTTAAGATCGAGCCGCTCGAGGGCGTCTTTCTGCATAACGCGAACGACGGACGACGGGAAGTACGATCGGATGTCGCCCAACCATCGCGCGACGGATGGCGCGGAGCTTCCGAGTCCGCCGCGCCGGTCCGTTCCGGCCGTGCCGGGCATGCCGCCGCCTCCGCCCCCAGCGCCGTACAGTGCCTCGAGCGCGCGATCCATTCCCGCATCCGCGCCACTCAGCGACACGCCGGTCGACTGCTCGGCGTCGTTGCCGAGCACGAGACGCCAGCGGCGTGCGCGCTCGGCGGAGTGTGGGTCGGTGGAACCAGTGGTTGAGGCCGGTGGAGACATGGTTCCTGCATGATGCTGGTCCACGCGCCGTGCGTCCAGCGCCGGTAAGATTGCGTCGGTTGCCGCCGCTAACCATTACGCCCCAGGCTAGGCATCGCGTTAGGTACAGCTTAAGAGCAAGGAGACGCTGAATACGCAGACCGCCCGCTGGCGCGGGCGGACGCTGACGACGCAGAATGCTCCTCGTGATGGCTGGTCCTCTCACAACGAGCCGATTTTGAGTGAACTGCCTCGGTCAGCTCATAGCTTCCCGAGGTTGTTCCCCTTAGAAACGGCCCGGTGCGATGAACGGTGGATGGCCGGGGGCCTTCTGCGTCAATCTGCGTCCGGCGCGAAGCGCCGGTCAGCGTATTCTGCGTCCTCCTTCGTTTTTGGCGTCCGGGTCGCGATGCCAGTCGGTCGGGGACGAGGTTCTCCCAGTTAGAAGCTGTTCGTCAGGTTATGTTTGCCGACAAGAGATAACCACTCGCGGAGATGGTTCATGTCTCGCTCCCTCCTCGCAGCCCTCGCGCTCCTGGCGCCCGCGCTCGCTGCCCAGACTCCGGGCCACGACGCCTCGCACTTGGGGACGGTGCACTTCGAGACGTCGTGCGCATCCGCCACACGGCCGGCATTCGAGAAGGGTGTCGCCCTGCTCCACTCGTTCGGGTTCACCGGTGCCGTCCAGGCGTTCAATGACGTGCTCTCCGCCGACTCCACCTGCGTCGCCGCGTACTGGGGCCTCGCGTTGAGCGCCTGGGGGAACCCGTTCGCCGCCGGAATCAAGCCCAACGCACAGCTCGAGCGCGGACTCCAGATAGTCCAGCGAGGCCGCGCACTCACCGGAGGCACGGAGCGCGAGCAGAGCTACCTTGCCGCCGCCGCCAAACTCTACGAGAACTACCAGAGCACCGACCAGCGCACACGCATCCTCGCCTACCGTGACGCCATGGCCGACGTGGCCCGCCGAAACCCAAGCGATGAGGAAGCAGCCATCTTCTACGCCGCCGCGCTCGCCTTTTCAGCCGACCCTAACGACAAGTCGTACGAGAGCCAGACCAAGGCGGCCGCGATCCTCGAGCCGCTTGCGGTGCGTCTTCCCGACCACCCGGGCATCGCACACTACCTGATCCACGCGTACGACGTTCCGGCGCTCGCCTCGAAGGGCATTCCCGCCGCAAACCGCTACGCGGCCATCGCCCCGTCATCGGCGCACGCCCTCCACATGCCGTCGCACACCTATACCCGCGTGGGCGAATGGCAAGAGTCCATCGCCACGAACATCCGCTCCGCGGGTGCAGCAAGCGCCGAAGGGGCGGTGGGCGAAGCGCTGCACGCCAACGACTACCTGATGTACGCCTATCTGCAGACCGGTCAGGACAGCGCGGCCGCGCGAGTATTGGCGGCGCTTCCCGCATTGGCGGCACGCTACGATCCGAACGGTCCGACTACCGGTGCCCCGCCCGCCGCGGCGTACTACGCAATAGCGGCCGTCCCCGCGCGCTACGCCCTGGAGCGAGGCGACTGGAGCGCGGCGACGAAACTCGAGGTGCACCAGACCGCGTTCCCGTTCGCCGACGCGATCACGTGGTTCGCGCGAGGCATCGGAGCGGCGCGGATGGACGACACGGTGCTGAGCGCGGAAGCCGTTAGGCAGCTCGGACGACTCCGCGATGCCCTGACCCAGCGCAAGGAAACGTACTGGAGCCAACAGGTGGACATTCAGAGCCGGGGCGTCGACGCATGGCGCGCATTCGCGCGCGGTGCGCGGACCGAAGCACTGACGGCCATGCGCGCGACCGCCGATCTGGAGGCAACCACCGAGAAGAACGCGATCACCCCGGGACCCATTCTTCCCGCCCGGGAATTGTTAGGCGAGATGCTGCTCGCGAGCGGAGACGCGCGCGGCGCCTACAAGGAGTTCGAGGCAACACTGCTCACGGAGCCGCGTCGCTACCGTGCCGTCGCGGGCGCAATGCGTTCGGCCAAAGCAGCAGGCAACGCCGCGGCGTCGAACCGCTACGCCACGCAACTGGCCCAGCTCACGGAGCACGGCGACCGGGCAAAGCCCCGGTGATCACTGCCGCGCGGGTATTGCCTCCATGAGCAGCGCGTTCGCGCGCCGGAGATCTGCCGTGCCGGGCTGCATGCCGATGAAATGGCCCATGCGCACGATTACCAGGTCGCGCGACGGGATCACGTACACGTCCTGCAGGCCCGCGCCGCGGAATGCGAACGCATCGCGCGGGAGCTCGGGCCATACACCGCGCGCGTTCACCCACACCATCGCGCCGTAGGTCGAGTCCTTCCAGGCCGGCGCCGGCGTCGACACGAACGTCGTCCACCCC
>DATCGG010000018.1:0-11317 GCA_036509075.1 Gemmatimonadaceae bacterium | reverse complement strand
CATCGCGCGCGCCTCGATCTCGAAGCGCTTCCGGAACTGTTCCGAGGCCGCGACCTCGCTATGCAGAAACTTGATCGCGACTATCCGCTCCAGCCCGACGCGCTCGCCCCGGTAGACGATCCCCATCCCCCCGGCGGCGATCGCATCGAGGACGCGGTAGCGCCCTTGAAGGATCGTGCCGATACGAGGATCGTCCGAGTGCACGCTTTCAGATTATCGGATCCGCTCTGCCGATCAGCGGCGTTTCTGCTTGGGCTTCGAGAAGCTGAGAGGGGCCGATGAAATCGCCGAGAAAGGTCAGCCGCCCGGACCATCGGTCATGATGTAGCCCGTGAGGTCGCCGACCTTCGCCTCGAGCGCGGTCATGACGTCATAGAGCAGGTGGCGCTCGCTCAGGAGTGCGAGATAGCTTCCCGCTTGGTCGATGATCACGGCGTGACGGACGTGGTGCGAGCGCATCGCCGACGCCGCGGTCTCGACCGAGTCGGAGTCGTAGACCTTGACGATGTCCGTGTTCATGACGTCCCCGACGCGCGTCGTGACAGGATCACGGCCCTCGGCGACGACGCGCTTCATCAGGTCGCGCTCGCTGAAGATCCCGACGATCGCCGCGCCTTTGCGCACCGCGATCGCGCCGATGTGCGACTCGGCCATGATGCGGGTGGTCTCGCGCACGCTGACGTCCGGCGTGACCTCCGGTCTCTCGTGGCTCAGACGAAGTAGCCCCATGACGAACCTCCTAGGCGGCCGGGCCCTCAAGACGCGAGTATCCAGCCGGATTCGTCAACGGAGCGTTTCAGGTCCGTCAGCGATACGCAAAATCACACGCGGATCCGCCGGCACCACGACGGTCGCGCCGATCGTCGTCGAATAACGACTCAGCCTCGACGAATTACCGCCGTCGTTTTCGCCAGGCGACAACCAGCACGACGATGCCAGCGATCACGACCAGCGCGGCCACGCGGCCGCCGCCGATCCCGACCGCCTCGCCGAACAGCCGTACCAGCAGCAGGCGCAGCGCGCGCACCAGCAACATCGCCACCCAGAAGATGAGCGGGAGCGCCGCGATCGTCAGGATCGTGAGGCCCGTGCGCCTGGCGCCGCCGGCTGCGGTTTGCGCGGGCGTGCCGCTGCTGCCCGGCCACGTCCGAAAACCCGCATCGTAAGCGGCGCGCTGCCGGGGATCCGACAGCAGCTCGTAGGCGCGGTTGATCTCCGCCATGCGCTCGCTGGCCAGATCGGCGAGCGGGTTCTGCTGGTGCAGATCCGGGTGGTATTTGCCCACCAGCGCCTGGTACGCCGCCTTGATCTCCGCCGGCGTGGCCGAACGCGCCACCCCGAGCACGACGTAGGGATCGTCCGCGCCAGCCGCCATCAGCGTTTGGGCGGATGCGGAGCGGCGTGTCCGCCGCCGCCCCCGCCGCCCCCCACCGTCTGCATGTATTTGTAGATGTCGGCGCTGGTCGACAGCACCAGCCAGCTGTTCTTGTCGACGGTCGCGCGGTAGGTGTCCATCGTGCGTACGAACCGATAGAGCTCGCGATCCCGATTGTACGCCGCAGCGTAGATGCCCGTCGCCTCGGCATCGCCGCGACCCATGATCTCCTGCGTCTTGCGGTACGCCTCGGACTCGATCACCTTGAGCTCGCGCTCCTTCTTGCCGCGGATCTCGGCGCTCTTGCCCTGGCCTTCGGAACGGTGGCGGTCGGCGATGCGCTTGCGCTCGGAGATCATTCGCTCGAACACCTTGGCCTGCACGCTCTCGATGTAATTGATGCGGTGGATCTGGATGTCGACCAGCTCGATGCCGTAATCGGGCATCACCTTCGACGCGCGCTCGAGGATGAGCCGGGTGAGCTTGTGGCGCCCGAGCTCGGCCTGGCGTGTCGCCTCGGTCTCCATCACGTCCTCGACGTCGTCCGCCTTCTCGAAGGCACGGGTGCTCTCCCGCACCGCTTCGATCAGGTTGTGGTTCGCGATGACGTTGCGCGAATCGCCGTCGATGATGTCGTCCAGGCGTGACTGCGCGCCGCGCTCATCGCGCAGTCGTTGAAAGAACAGCAGTGGGTTGGAGATGCGCCAGCGCGCGTACGTCTCGACCCAGATGTACTTTTTGTCGCGCGTCGGCACCTGGTTCGGGTTGCCGGTCCATTCGAGCCAGCGCTTATCGAACACGTTCACGTCCTGCGCGAACGGCAGCTTGACGTGCAGGCCGGGTTGCGTGATCGGCTGGCCGATCGGCTGGCCGAACTGGGTGATCACGACCTGTTCCGTCTCGGCCACCGTGTAGAACGACGACGAGATGGTCGCGATCGCGACGATCACGAGCGTGCCGCCGATCAGCAGCGTCCGCAGCGTCACGGCGCCTCCTTCGGGCCGGGCGCCTCTTGCGTCACGCCGAGCGGGAACATCGGCAGGATCCCCCTGGCCTTCTCGTCGAAGATCAGCTTCTTTCCAACGCCTGGCAGCACCGCGGAAAGCGTCTCCTGGTAGAGGCGCGTACGCGTCACATCGGGCGCCTTGCGGTATTGCTCCTCGAGCGCAATGAAGCGCTGCGCGTCACCCTTGGCGCGGTTCACGCGGTCGACTGCGTAACCTTCCGACGCCTGGATCTTTTGTTCCGCGAGCCCGCGCGCCCGCGGGATCTCCTGGTTGTATTCCGCCCACGCTTCGTTGATGGCGCGCTCGCGTTCCTGGATCGCCTGGTTGACGGCGTTAAACGATGGTTTGACCGATTCGGGCGGGTCGACGTCCTGAAGCACCAACTGCTGGACCGAGATGCCGTTGTCGTAGAGGCGGCACAGCTCGGAGAGCAGCTCCTTCGCGTTGGCGGCGATCGCCTCGCGGCCGACCGTGAGCAACTCCGTGACGCTGTGGTCGCCGACCACGGTGCGCATCGACGCCTCCGCCATCAAGCGGAACGTCTCCTCCACGTCGCGCAGCTTGTAGAGATACTTGTACGGGTCCGAGATCTTGTACTGGACGATCCACTCGACGGTCGCGACGTTGAGATCGCCGGTCAGCATCAGCGATTCCGCGGCCGTCTTCTCGTCCTTGCTGAAGTGACTCTGGATGTCGGCGGACGTGGTGCGGAAGCCGAACTCCTGTTTGAGCTGGCGTTCGACGGGAACCTTCTGCACGCGTTCGATGCCAAAGGGAAGCTTCGCGTGCGGACCGGGGCTGGTGGACCGCACGAAGCGGCCGAAGCGCGTCACCATTCCGACCTCGTCGGGTTCCACCTGGTAGTACGAGCCGACCAGCGCGATCAGCGCGACCACGCCGGCGATTCCACCCCAGAGCAGGCGCGGGCGCGCGCGCAGCCATGCCCACAGCTCGCGCAGCGCGCCCATGACCGGGCCATCGTCGATGTGGTCGAAGCGGCCGTTTGTCATGCGCCGGTTCTACAGAAAACGCCGGGAATTGCCAGCCGCGCTGTTGGCATTCGGGCCGTTTGACCGGATTCGCATGTCAAGCTTGCCTGCGGCCTGCGGCCTGCAGTCCCTTTCGACGCGGATCATTGCTGTTTGCGGCGCTCGATCTGATCAGCGCGTGGGTGGTCGACGACCTGCCAGCTAGCGGGCGCGGGATGTGAAGGCCTCGGCCTCGTCCACGGGTCTTTCTTCCACGGGTCGTCGCGTGAGCTCGGAAGTTGACCGTCGGCCGACGAAGTACGCGCAGCGAGCTGAGTTTCGATGCGCGGCCGCGGCCGTGGCGCTGTGGCGCAGAACCGGCCGCACTTGAACGGGAGCGCCCGTGGTTGTCATCGAACTGCCGGTGTTCAACTTTTCGAGTGAGGAAGGGGGCCTGCCATGGATGCGACACAATCCAGAACAACTCAGCCCAAAGTGACCGGACCGTTGGCCGACGAGGTCATTCGACCGTTCCAGGCCAAGGTTCCGGACGAGGCCATCGCCGACCTGAAGGGCCGGATCGCCGCGACGCGCTGGCCTACCAAGGAGCTCGTCGCAGATCGATCGCAGGGCGTGCAACTGGCGACGATGCGGCAGCTCGCCCGCTACTGGGCGAACGATTACGACTGGCGCAAGTGCGAAGCGAGGCTGAACGGGTTCCCGCAGTTCACGACCGAGATCGATGGGGTGGACATCCACTTCATCCATGTGCGGTCGCGCCACGAGAACGCGTTGCCGCTCATCATGACCCACGGCTGGCCCGGCTCGGTCATCGAGTTCCTCGAGGCCATCGGCCCGCTGACAAACCCGACCGCGCATGGTGGGCGTGCGGAGGACGCGTTCCACCTCGTGCTGCCGTCCCTACCGGGGTATGGCTTCTCTGGCGAACCGGCCGAGCTCGATTGGAACGCCGGCCGCGTCGCGCAGGCCTGGGCGGAGCTGATGCGCCGACTCGGCTATTCCCGTTACGTTGCCCAGGGCGGCGACGTGGGCGCCCTGGTCACGGACGCGATGGGACGGCAGGCACCCGAGGGGCTGCTCGGCGTTCATATGAACTTGCTCGTGACAGTGCTGGCCGCTCCCCAGCGGACGGACTCCGAGCAAGAACGCGCGGCTGCGAAACAGCTAGCCACATTCAAAGAAAACGGTTTCGGCTACTTTCTGGAGATGGCCACGCGGCCGCAGACGATCGGCTACGCCCTGCATGATTCACCCATCGCCCTGGCCGCTTGGCTGCTCGATCACGACACGGACAGCTACTACAAGATCGCCCGTGCCTTCATCGACGGCGAACCCGCGGGCAATCTCACCCGGGAACACATCGTCGACAACATCACGTTGTACTGGCTGACACGCACCGGCGCGTCGGCGGCCCGGTCCTACTGGGAGGACGGACTGGCCCTGGCTCGAGCGCTCGCGTCCGGCCAGGCTCCTCCGCAGCTGTCGCTCCCGGTCGGCTTCACCACCTTCCCCGGCGAGATCTGGCGGACGCCTCGCAGCTGGGTCGAGGCGTCCTATCCCAACGTCGCCTACTTCAACGAGGTCGACAAGGGAGGTCACTTCGCCGCGTGGGAGGAGCCGCAAGTTTTCGCAGAGGAGCTCAGGGCGGCGTTCACATCGCTGCGCCGAAGCGACGCCTGAACCCTGGCGGTGCCAGCGGAGGTGATGGCCGATCGAGCAGCCTGGGCGCCTACCGCAGCTCCGTCTGGAGCTGGCTTTCGAGGGCACCGAAACGTGCGTTTACCTGGTAAAGGCCTGCCGTCTTGATCGTCGCGCTGAATCTCGCGGCGGCGCCGGCGGCTCGCGGCTGGGTGTGGTCGGCCTGTACGTAGCTGGTCAGCTCCGGTTGAAAGCCGCCGAAAGTCACCTCGGCGGCGGGGCTGAGCAGGACGGGCAGCTCGCCGGTCTCACCGTAAATCCAGATCGAGATTGGGCTGCCGGTTTCGCCGTCGAAGGTTCCGGTCGCCGGGCACGGCATGTAGGGAACCGCCTTGGCGGGGTCGTAGGTGCAAGCGGTTCCCGCCCCGCTCGGAACGCAGTTGGTGCCGGCCGTGGGCGCGGGGTTATAGATGCAGTCGATAACCAGCTTCTCCGGCGTGCGAACCGCGATCGCCATCTCTTTCTTGATCGTCTCGTGCGTCGTGGCGTGCTCGAGCTCCACGACGAGCCGGAGATCCCCCGGCGCGGTGAGCCGCACGCGGATGGTCGCGGCCCCACGGAGCATGATTCCGCCGACGGCGTCGGCCGGGTCGGTCGCGCACGGTGCGCCCTCGCAGGACACCCGGGCCAAGAATGGTTGCTCGTCGCACGCGGTGGTGGTCGAAGTGTCGGGGAGTACGCCGTCGTAGGTGCACCACGCCGTCCACGAGACCAAGAACGAATATTCGGTCTGCGGCAGCACGGCGTAGTCCGTGCTCGCTTGGGTGGGGCCACCGACGATGCCGGCTCGAACCGGCGTCATCTTGTCGGGGTCGGACCCACATGCCGTCACAGCGATAGAAAGAAGCGCTGCGCCGACGACCGATACGACGCTGCGATGCCTCCGCCGCTGTTGGATTGCTGACGCCGCCGTCGAGAACCAGGCTACGCGCGACGCGCCGTGCTCTCGAATGTCTGCGTGGAAAGAGGTTGTTGCTCCCATGTTGGACCCATGGAGCAAGCCCCGTACCGCTAGAACGCGCCGCACGCCGTGCTGGGATCGACGCAGACTCCGTTCGCGAACGAGAACTGACACTTCGTGCGTCCCGGCTCGGTGCACATCGTGTCCTGCGTGCAGCGGAGCGTGCAGAAGCTGGCCGCGCCCGCATCGCCCGTACACGTCGTGCAACTGCGGCCGGCTTCGCAGGGCTGGCCACACGCCTGCGCGAACGTCCTGCATGTCCCCGCCTGACAGCTCACGCCGGCCGTGGCCGTGAGCTCGACGATCGATCCGTCGTCCGTGTCGGGCGGCCCGGCGGCGCAGCCGCAACCGGGATAGGTCTTGTCGCACGCGCTCTCGAGGGACGCGAAGCGACTCTGCTCCGAGACGCGGATTCCCATCCAGTGCTCGGAGCCGCAGCAACTGGTCGTGTGCATGACCGCGACGCAATCGGTGTCGGTCGTGCACGATTGGTTGATGGTCGCCACCTGGGCGCACGCGTTGCCGCTTGCGCCGCCACCCGCGCCACAGCCGGATCCGGCCACCACGACGAGGAACAGGAGAACGCGCCCGACCATCACCGGCCGCCGTTGTCGAGTGCCATGCGCGTATTTTGTCACGAGGACTTGGCGGCGAGGACCACGGCTTCTACTGTCGTCGGTGTCGGTATGATGACAGGTGAATTCGCCATGACGCAGAACGTACCGCATGGTCGCTTGCTCTATCGACCCGGCGAAGGTGCGCGCTACGTAGTTGTGAAGAACGCGGCGCGGCCGGGACTTTGGTTGGTCGAGGACGGTTGGACCGTCGGGAGCGAGGCGGCTGGACCGTTTCGGGACAGCGAGGCGCTGCGTGCGCTCCGGCTGTCCAACACGATGGTGCCGCAAGGATGCGAGCGAGGCCCTTGGCAGGACGGTCTCGGCCTTTTCAAGCGAACACGGTTGCCGGGCCATCCCAACGATTGGTCGCGGCTCGAGATCGCCTGGCTCGAACCGTCGGTGGCTCTGTATGAGGGGGCCGATCTCGAAAGAGTCAGCAATGAGACGTGCTGCTCCCCTCCGCGTAACGAGCCGCGGGTCGACTGGGCCGTGTCGCTCGAGAATCGGGCGGCATGGCGCCAGCTCGTCTCGAGCCGCCGTCCGGACCACCGGGCCGACAGGGACGAGGTCGGCGTGCTCGTCAGACCCTGGAACGCGCATCCCGACGGCGCCCCTGTCTTGGCCGCCGACCGCTCTCTGAGCGCCGGCTTCGTGATCGTCGATCTGCCCCCTACGGGCCCGCACCAGTGAGCGAAGCGAAGAGAATTCCTCGAGTGCGCGCTCGTCGATCTCGAATCTGGAGAGAGTCGCACCATCTATGCGTTCAGTAAGGTCCTCGACTTCGCGTGGCTCTCCGATAGCAAGCGCCGCGATCTCCAAGACGTCAGCCAGCTCGAACATCGACATCACCGGCTTTCTGAAGCTTTCGATGATCGACATCGGTCAGACTGTATCACCCGCGCCGGATCCGACCGACTCGTTCCGCGTCCCCGATGCGCGAGATGGCGCAGTGATGCTCAGAGCGGCGTGAACTTCGTCGCGACGTACCTGAGCGTGCAGGGCGATCGGGCGCCGGCCTCCGCGTAGGTGCACTTGATCGGACCGACGACCATCAGCTCCTCGATCAGCGTGTCCCCGCCGCTCTTCGCCCGATATCCGATCTGGTTCGTCCACACTATAATGTCTCCGGCCTGGAAAAAGTGACGACCGCGAGATGTTGACATGATCGGGCTGCTGGAGCCGCTCGTCACGACGCCCTGGATCTCGTTGGGCCCCGATGTAGCGGTGATCGGGATGGAGCCGATCGTCCCGATACCCGAGCTGTCCTTGCCGAGGACGACCGGGATCTTGGCCGCGCCTTTCTTCAACTCGAGGACGTAATACGGGTGTCCGCGCCTCGCATCAGCCAGGTAGGCGCGCAGCTGGGCCTCGGTGAGGCTGACGTCTCGGAGCCGGTACTGAACCGTGATCGCGCCGTCGGGGGCCTTTCCCGTCGCGACGCCCTCCAGGGCCAGCGAGTGATCCACCTCCCGCGCCCAGGTGATATCGACGGCGCTAGAGAGGCCATCTCCAACGGAGATCGTGGGCTTGGGGGAGCTCGCGATCGCCGTCGTGCCGACGACCCTGTCGCCCGGAACCGTCGCGACGATCTCGATGCCCGATCGCACGAGCCCCCGCGGTGAAAGGACCATAACGGAGCCGCGGAACGTCCAGGACATCGGCGCGCCAGTCGCAAGGTGCGCCTCGAGCTGCGCGAGCGTCATGACGCCGGGGGTGACGACATGCACGTTGAAGTCGCGGAACCCGCGGACCTCCAGCACGCCATGCTCGAGGTCGGACCCGGCAACCTCGGTCGCGTAAAAGATCCACCGGTTCGTCGCGTCGATGAACGCGACGACGCGGGTGCCGTCCGCGAACGGCGGGCGTCCGTTGGGCGACGGCTTGACCTTGAGCCGACTCCGGTGGACGCCGCGCAGCGTGCGCTCGACACGGAGCTCGTACGTCTCGATGCTGTTCCCATTGGAAGGCGACGAGTACTTCGCGATCACGATCGTCTGCGCGCTCTCCAACACCGATTCGAAGGTGCTGTCCATCATCAGCGCACCCGCGCCGCGGGGGACCCCGACGAGGACGACTGCTACCGCCAGAAGGAACCGAGGTCCCATCACGGACGCGCCGAATAGCGCGCGAATGGCACGCATGCCCTGGGGACACCGCCACGCGCCGCGGGTTCCCTGCGTTTCGTTGTCGTGGCCGCCTGGACGCTGGAGCAACGGATCCGGACGATCGGTCATGGTGCGCTCCGACGTCGCGAGGTAACTACGCGACGGGCACGACGAACTCGTGCATCGAAGGAGACACGCCATGAAGACCAAACTGAAACTCGCCGCGCTTGCGCTCGCGATCGCAGGAATCGCCATGGGCGCGGACCGCGCGCGGGCCGGCAAATCGGAAGCGATCGTCATCAACGCGAACGAGATCAAGTGGGGCGACGCGCCCCCTGATCTGCCGCGGGGCGCACGGATTACCGTCCTGTACGGCGATCCCTCGAAGAAGGGCCCGTTCTCTGTGCGCTTGAAGCTGCCGAACGGCTACAAGATCCCCGGGCACTGGCACACTCAGGACGAACACCTGACGGTCCTTTCGGGTGTGTTCGTGCTGCACATGGGAGACAATCTCGACGCGCCAGCGCACGAGTTGCAGACCGGCGCGTACCACTTCCTGCCCGGCAAGATGCATCACGCGGCCGAAACGAAGGCGGAGACCATCCTGCAGCTGCACGGCACCGGGCCCTTCGACATCCACTATCTCAACCCCGCCGACAATCCGAACAAGTCCGCATCGAAGTAGCGCCGGGCTCGCTGCCCGGGACGTACCAGTCGGCGGGCTGCGGGCTTGACGCAAGACACCCGCTACCTGGATTGTAGGCGAATGAGTGGCGGCGAGGGCTCCGGGCAGGAGGATCTACTGCGGGTCATGGGCGCGGCGGTGATGGCGCTCGGCAGGGACATGGTTTACGTGGTCGAGGTTCCCTCGCTGCGCGTGATTCAGGCCAACCGCGCCTTCACTCAGATCCTGGGCTACACGCCGGAGGAAATTCCGACGCTTTCGGTCCGTGACTTCGTGGCAACCGATCCGAAGCGCATCGAGGAAGTGATGAAGACGCTCGAAGCCACGAGCGAGCTACCGATCGGTCTACGCTCATTTCGCCGTAAAGACGGATCGATGCTGGAAATCGAGACGATCATCGGACGCACCAAGATCGACGGTCGCATCGTGGATTGCGTGGTGGCGCGGGATCCGACCGAGCGCCGCGAAGCCGAACGCGCGAAGCGCGAGGGTGATCAGCGCACCCGCATCTTCGCCGACGCCGCGTTCGAGGGCATCGTCCTCACCGACGAAGGACGCGTGATCGACGCCAACGAACGCGCCGCGGAGCTGGTCCGTGCACCGCTCCACGAGCTCGTGGGACGGGACGTGCTCGATTTCGTCGCGCCCGAGTCGCGCGCGGCGGTGGCGGAGCACCTGACGCGCGGCGCGTCGCACGTCACCGAGCACGAGCTCTTGCGCACCGACGGCAGCCGCGCGCCCGCGGAGATCCGTACCAAATCCATCCAGATCGGCGATCGGAATCTCCGCGTCACCGCCATCCGCGACATCAGCGAGCGCAAGACGCTCGAGGAACAGGTGCGACTCGCGCAGCGGATGGAAAGCGTCGGGAGGCTCGCAGGCGGCGTCGCTCACGACTTCAATAACCTGCTCACGGTGATCCTGTCGCAGGTGAACTTCCTGATGGAAAAGCCGCGGAGCCGCGGCGAGGTCGACGAGCTCGGGCAGATCCGAATTGCGGCGGAGCGCGCCGCGGAGCTCACCCGCCAGCTCTTGGCGTTCGCGCGCAGACAGATCGTCGAACCGAAAGTGTTCGATGTGAACGAGCTGGTGGCCCGGGTCGAAAAGCTGGTCCGGCGCGCCATTGGCGAGGATGTCGTGCTCGAGGTCGTGCCCGAGCCGAATCTCGGCGTGATTCGGGCCGATCCCGGGCAAATCGAACAGGTGCTCATCAACCTGGTCGTGAACGCCCGCGACGCGCTCGAGGCCGGCGGCACCCTCACGATCGAGACGGCGAACGTCGAGCTCGACGCGGAATACGCGGCGGTTCACCCGAGCGTCCTGCCCGGCCCGTACGTCATGCTGAGCGTCAGCGACACCGGCGTTGGGATGAGCCAGGCAACCCTCGCTCAGATCTTCGAGCCGTTCTTCACGACCAAGAAGGCCGGCAAGGGGACGGGCCTCGGGCTTGCCACGTGCTACGGCATCGTCAAGCAGAGCGGCGGGGCGATCTTCGTCTACAGCGAGCTCGGTCGGGGAACGACGTTCAAGGTGTACCTGCCTCGCGTCTCGGCTTCACCGACCGACACCCCGGCGCCGCCCGCGAAGGTTGCGGCAGCGGGCACGGAAACCCTCCTCCTCGTCGAGGACCACGAAATGGTGCGGCGGATCGCCGTGCGCATCCTGCGCGACAAGGGCTACACGGTGCACGAGACGGGCGATCCGTGGAAGGCGCTCGAGCTATTCGACGCGATCGTTCCTCCGGTCGCGTTGCTCGTGGTCGATGTCGTCATGCCGGCGATGAGCGGCAAAGAGCTCGCGGGCCGCCTGCGCCAGCGCCGGCCGGAGCTCAGAGTCCTCTACACGTCCGGCTACACCGAGAACACCATCGTTCATCACGG
>DATCGG010000017.1:0-8625 GCA_036509075.1 Gemmatimonadaceae bacterium | reverse complement strand
TTCACTGCCCGGCGTGACGAAGAACGCGAACGGCTTGAGAAACAGGTCGTGCGCATCGAGCGTCGTGACGCTGACAACGAGAACGCCGACAACGAGCATGAGGAGCCCGAGAACCCTGCGTTTCATTCGCCACCAGCCGTTGGATGTGGGTTGGTAGGTTAGCACACGTTCGTACGAAGCGATATGAACGGTCGCGGGTCGAGTACGTGGAACTGAAAACTCAGGAACGCCGCTAGTTCGCTCCCCAACCTAACGAAATCCGCAGTTGTCGCGGCTCCACGGGATGGAAATGGACGTCGGTTGTACCGCCGGACGCCTCACCGGGGAGACGCGAGGCGTAGTAGTACTGAATGTCGCTGGCGCGAGCGTCGAGCAGCTTGAGCACCGACGCCTGCAGACGCATCCTGCCTAGCGGGTAACCAACGCTGGCGTTCACCAGCGTCGTGGCGGTGGCTCGAACGCTGTTGTCCTCCACGAGCGGGTACGAGCCGAAGTGGCGAACCCGGAGTAGGCCGAACGATCCCACTTCGGCGATTCCCACGTTACTCCGGCAGCCAGGACGATCTGGAGCGCGCCCGGGATGTGATCCGCGCCGGGCTGGGTGCCAACAAAGCGCGCACGGGCAAACGAGATGTCGGCGTCCAGCGAGAGCTGGGGCAGGGGTCGGTAGAGGTTCGCGAGCGTCACGCCACTCCGGCGGCTCTTGTCGGAGGGTTCGGTGGTGCCGCCGTCGCCAACGAAGAGCAGCTCACTGTCGAGATTCAGCGCCCACAACGCGAGCGTCGATCGCCATCCCGGCCTCGGGTTCGCGCGCAGGCCGATCTCGGCTCCCCGCGATCGAACGAGCGGGTCCACCCGCCGGGCGGAATCGCCTGTGGAGGGATCGATCGTGATCGTGGTACCGCGGGCGTCGTTGCTGTGGAAGCCGAGCCCGGCGCTCAGATACAGCTCCGTCGTCGCGGTGGGTGCGAAGATGAGCGACGCCTTCGGGCTCGCGATCGCCGCCGACCGCCGGCCGGAGTTCTCGGTTCGGTCGCTCGTGACGTCGAACGTGTACGCGTCGCCGCGCGCGCCTAACGTCGTGCGGAGCCACGGTCGCCAGCGCGACTGCGCCTCGATGTACACGCCGGTGCCGGTCTCGATGACCTGGTCCTCCCGAACCGTGGACAGTCGCTCGCGCCGTTCCGTGCGGTACAACCCGACGGGCGACAGAAAATCCGCGCGCGACTGGAGACCCAACGTCACCGTGTGCTCTACGCCTAACGCTTGCAGCGCCTGGGCGTGGCTCGCATTCGCGCCAGCCATCAGGCGCTTCTCGCGCTGGTTGAACTGGTCGCCCTGCGTCGGATTGTCGAGAAAGTACGTGAAGTTCGAGAACAGGCTCAGATCAGAGTAAACGCCGAAAACCTGTACGGACTGTGCGGCCTTCGCTCCGACACGATTCCACGTGCCTGACAGGCTATAACGCTGGGTGGTCCCGCCGTCTGTCCCGTCAATGTAGCCGAAGCGGTCGAGCGCACCGCTCTCGACGGCGCGCTCGGGGATCTGGTCGCTCGCGTTCCATCGGTTGTGGTACGCCATGCCTAACAGCGAGAAGCGAGACGCGCTTCGCTGCCACGAGTAGCGCGCCAGGCCGCTGATCTTGGCCGTTTCCTCGGCGAGCGCCCAGGGTCCATTGTACGATTTGAGCTCGCCTGCCAGCAGCAGATCGCCGTGGCCGGCGCGCTTCGACGTACCTAACGCCAGACGGGCGAGCGCGTCTTCGCCGGCCTCGGCCGTCGCGAAGGGACCATCGAGCTTCGACTTGAGGTGGAGCTCCGCTCCGCCGGCGCTTCCGAAGTCCCCGATCTCCGTGTGATAGACGCCGAGGCGGTAGTCGATGTAGTCGACGAGCTCGGGGATGAGAAAGTTGAGGTCCGTGTACCCCTGCCCGTGCGCGTGCGTTGGGCTGTTGAGCGGCATGCCCTCGAGGCGCGTCTGGAAATCGGTGCCGTGGTCGAGGTTGAAGCCGCGAACGAAGTACTGGTTCGCCTTCCCGTCGCCGGAATGCTGGGTCACGATGAGGCCGGGCACGGCCTCGAGCAGCTCGCCTTCGCGCGTTAGGGGTCGAAGGCGCAGCTCCGCCGAGCCGATATGCCCTTCCGAGGCCGACGATGCGACGCCGATAAGGTCATCGGCGCGACCCGTCACCGTGATGATCGCGAGCGATCGAGCTCTCGTCGTGTCGCGCGCAGACAGACGAGATGTGTCGGCCTGGGCAAATGCGGCACTCGCCGAGCACGCGAGAAGGAGGCTGGGACGGACGGCCCGAGCAAGTAGGCGATACATGGG
Source organism: Gemmatimonadaceae bacterium (assembly GCA_036509075.1). Classification (GTDB taxonomy): domain Bacteria; phylum Gemmatimonadota; class Gemmatimonadetes; order Gemmatimonadales; family Gemmatimonadaceae; genus JAJKIV01. The sequence goes on along the minus strand of DATCGG010000017.1, from coordinate 6,294 downwards.
CAGCGCAGTATGAGTGACGCTCGCCCATGGTACGCGCCCCGCCAAGCAACGGATTGGACGAATGCGGACCTTAGGTTGATCTGGCGGATAGGACGCCACCGCAACACGTTCCGCGCATGTCCATCTCGTTGACGCCACCGGCCCCCGGTCCGACGACAGCGGATCGCGGCGCGCTCACGCTGGTCGCGCCCATTTCCGGCGTTCTCGTTCCGCTCGATGCGGTCCCGGACCCTGCCTTCGCACAGCGGCTCGCGGGCGACGGTGTCTCGATCGACCCGCTGAGCGATGTCGTCGTCGCGCCATGCGATGCGGTCGTACGCCTCGTCCACCGAGCTGGCCACGCGGTGACGATCGAGGCGTTCGGCCTCGAGATCGTCATCCACATCGGCCTCGATACCGTGGCCTTGCGCGGAGAGGGCTTTCACCCGGTCGTGAAGAATGGCGACTCTGTGCGCGCCGGCGATCCACTCCTGCGTTTCGACATCGATCTCGTCGCGCGGCGCGCTCGCAGTCTGCTCACCGAGATGGTGATCACGAACATGGACGTCGTGTCGGCGCTGCGCCCGCGCTCCGGTCGTGTCGTCGGAGGCCGCGACGTGGTGCTCGAGGTCTCGCTGAACGAGCAGCGCCCAGCGGCAGCGCCGACGGGCAATCAGGGGGGCGAACCGGCGAGCGCTGACATGGTCAGGTCTGCGCCGATCATCGTCGCCTCCGAGACCGGGTTGCACGCCCGGCCGGCCGCGGTGGTCGCGGCGACCGCACGACGATTCGCCGCAGACGTGCGCCTGGTGAAGGACGGTCGCGAGGCGAACGCTCGCAGCGTGGTGTCCATCATGGCGCTCGAGGTCGGGGGCGGCGATACGGTATCCATCGTCGCGCGTGGCCACGACGCGCCCGCGGCGCTTGCAGCGATCGCCGACAAGCTCGCGACGAACCTCGATGCTGCATCGGGCGCCCCACCCACACCGTCCGCGCCAGCCGCTCGATCGACCGCGCCGGCGTCGGACGTGCCAAGGCCGGTTCGTGCCGATGGTGCACTCGTCGGAGTGCCGGCCTCGCCAGGCATCGCCGTCGGCCAGGTCTTTCGGCTGCGTCAGGACGACGTCGTCCTCGAGGAGCGAGGCGCGGAGCCGGCACAGGAGCAGCGTGCCCTCGACGCCGCGGTCGCCGCGGCACGCGTCCAACTCGAGTCGCTTCAGCGGCGACTGACGGAGGAAGCGGACGCGAACCGCGCGGCCATCTTCGCCGCGCACCAGGAGCTGCTCGAAGATCCCGAGGTGCTGGAGCGTGCGGCGACGCAGATCCGCGAAGGCGCTTCTGCCCCCTTTGCCTGGCAACAGGCTTACACGTCGCAGGCGGAACGCCTCGTCGCACTCCAGAATCCGGTGCTGGCGGGGCGCGCGACGGACCTGCGCGACATTGGCCGGCGCGTGCTGCACCTGCTGGTCGGGCACGGCGAAGCGAGTCTCGACGTGCCTCCGGAGTCCATCATCGTGGCCGAGGAGCTCACGCCCTCGGACACCGCGTCGTTGGACCGCACGCGCGTACGCGGGCTCTGCACGACCATGGGCAGCGCAACGTCCCATGTGGCGATCCTGGCACGCGGGCTCGGCATCCCCGCCATCGCGGGGACGGACCCGCGGGTCCTGGACCTGACGCCGGGCACGCGCGTCATCATCGACGGTGACCACGGCACGCTGAAGCCTGCGCCCACCGCCGAGGAAGAGGCGGCGGCTGTCGAGCGGCAGCAGTCCGACGAGCGGCGGCGACACAGCGAGCTGTCGGCGGCCGCCGAGCCGGCGACCACTCGCGACGGACAGCGCGTCGAGGTCGTGGCGAACATTGGCGGGGAGCGCGAGGCCCGCCGCGTGCCCGAAGTCGGCGGAGAAGGCGTCGGGCTCCTGCGGACCGAGTTCCTGTTCATGGATCGCCGGACGGCGCCTAACGAGGATGAGCAGGCCAAGACCTACGAGGCCATTGCTCGCGCGCTGGGCCCGGAGCGTATTCTCGTCATCCGGACGCTGGACGTCGGCGGCGACAAGCCGATCCCGTATCTTGCCCTCCCCGCCGAGGAGAACCCGTTCCTTGGCGAGCGCGGCGTGCGCCTCACGCTCGCCCGGCCGGAACTGTTCCGCGCGCAGGTGCGCGCGATCCTCCGCGCGTCCCCGGCCGGGAAAGTGGCCATGATGTTCCCGATGATCGCCCTGCTGTCGGAATGGCGTGCCGCGCGCGCGCTCGTCGAGCGCGAACGCGTCGCGTTAGGCGTGCCGCCGATCCCCGTCGGCATCATGGTGGAAACGGCGGCTGCCGCGCTCATCGCCGAGCGCTTCGCGCGCGAGGCGGACTTCTTCTCGATCGGGACGAACGACCTGACACAGTATACGCTGGCCATGGACCGCTCGAATGCGCGACTCGCGCCGCAGGTGGACACACTCCACCCGGCCGTGTTGCGGCTGATCGAGCGGACGGTAGCGGGGGCGCGCCAGCACGGGCGGTGGGTGGGTATCTGCGGCGCGCTCGCCGGCGACCCCCAGGCCATCCCGGTCCTCCTCGGACTCGGCGTGAACGAGCTGAGTGCTGATGTGCCGCTCGTCCCGGCGGTCAAGGCGCGCGTTCGAGCCCTGTCGATGGAGGAATGTCGCGCGACTGCTCTCGAGGCGCTCGACGCCGCTGATGGGGCGGAAGTGAGAGCCATCGTTGCGCGGCGTCATGGGTGAAATGACAACGCTCCCCACAGGAGACCCCAGATGAGTCAATGGCGTGCTGCCTTCGGGTGGCTGCAGAAGATCGGGAAGTCGCTCATGCTCCCGGTCTCGGTACTCCCAGCCGCCGGTATCTTGTTAGGCGTCGGAAGCGCGAAGTTTACGTGGCTGCCGGAGAGTGTCTCGAGCGTGATGGCGCAGGCCGGAGGCGCGGTGTTCAGCAACCTGCCGCTCATCTTCGCCATCGGGGTCGCTCTCGGGCTGACCGGCAACGACGGCGTCGCGGCCCTCGCGTCTGTCGTCGGCTTCGCGGTGATGCTCGCCACCATGGGCGTCATGGCTCCGCTCGTGGGCTACGAGCCGAAGTCGATCATGGGCATCCCGTCGATCGAGACGGGCGTATTCGGCGGCATTCTCATAGGCGCCGTCGCGGCGATTCTCTTCAATCGCTATTACCGGCTGCAGCTCCCTTCATACCTCGGGTTCTTTTCCGGCAAGCGCTCGGTGCCGATCATGACCGCGTTCCTCGCGATCGTGGTCGGCATTGTGCTGAGCCTGGTGTGGCCGCCGATCGGAAACCAGATCAATCACTTCTCGCACTGGGCCGCGAACGGAAATCCCGCCGCGGCGTTCGCGATCTACGGCGTCGTCGAGCGATCGCTGATCCCGTTCGGGCTGCACCACATCTGGAATGTCCCGTTTTTCTTCGAGGTCGGCACGTACCTCGATCCGGCCACGGGGAAGGAGATTCACGGCGAGATCTACCGCTTCACCGCGGGCGATCCGACCGCCGGCCATCTCGCCGGCGGATACCTCTTCAAGATGTGGGGACTGCCAGCGGCCGCGATCGCGATGTGGCGCGCGGCTCGCCCCGAGAACCGCGCGAAGGTCGGTGGCATCATGATCTCGGCGGCGCTCACCTCGTTCCTCACCGGAATCACCGAGCCGATCGAGTTCGCGTTTCTGTTCGTCGCGCCGGTTCTCTACGGCATACACGCGCTGCTCGCGGGCGTGGCGTACTTCGTCGCGGTCACGCTGGGCATTCACCACAGCACGACGTTCTCGCACGGCCTGATCGACTACGTGGTGTTGTACCCGAACTCGCAGCGCGGGTGGTGGCTGATCCCGCTCGGGCTCGTGTGGGCCGGCGTGTACTATGTGCTGTTCACGACGCTCATTCACCGGATGCATCTCAAGACGCCCGGCCGCGAGGTCGAGGCCGCCGAGGCGGCGACCGCGGACGCGGGAGCTGCAGTTCCGGTGGAGGTGCCCGCGGGTGCCGCGGCGGATGGCATGGCGGCGCGCCTCGTCGCGGCGTTTGGCGGTGCCGCGAACATACGGAGTCTCGATGCGTGCATAACGCGGCTCCGGGTGGAGCTCGCGGATGTCTCGCGTGCAAGCCCGGAGGCGCTCAAGGCGCTTGGCGCCGCGGGAGTCATGAAGGTCGGGAGCGGCATGCAAGCCATCTTCGGTACGCGGTCGGAAAACCTGAAGACCGACATGGAGGATTACATGAAGTCCGCGGGTGCAGTGGTGGCGGCGCCGCCCGTCTCCACGCCGCGAACCGTGAGTCCAGCGGTCACGGTCACGCCCGGGCACCGTGCGCGAGCCGCGGCACTCGCCGCGGCGCTCGGCGGCAACGACAACATCGAGTCCGTGGAGGCGGTGGCGATTACGCGACTGCGTGTCGCGCTCGGCGACGAGGGGCGAATCGACGAGCGGGCGCTCGAGCGAGCGGGAGCCGGCGGTGTCATGCGCGTGTCGGACCGTGTGGTGCACGTGATCGTTGGGGAGGACGCCGCGGGGCTCGCGGCAGCTATGGCGACCGGGGCGGCGCCGGCGACGGTGCGCTGACCGTCGTGGCATCGACAATCCGGCTCGTGTGCATCGACGTCGACGGCACGCTGGTCGGCTCGGGAGGTGCGGTCAACGAGCGCGTATGGCCTGCGGCCGCCAGGGCACGTGAAGCCGGCGTTGCACTGGCTGTCTGCTCCGGGCGGCCAGGCTTCGGCGTCACGCGCGCGCTCGCTGCGCAGGTCGATCCGTCGGGCTGGCACTGCTTTCAGAACGGTGCCAGCGTCGTCCATCTGGGGAGCGGTCAATCGCGCTCGGCGGCGCTGCCGCCTAACGCCGTGGCGATGCTCATCGAGCGCGCACGCCGCGGCAATCGACCGCTCGAGCTGTACTCCGACGCCGAGTATGTCACGGAGTGCGATGCCGAAATTCTGCGGCGGCACGCCGGCTTTCTCGGCGTCCCGTTCGCGCCACGCGCGTACGAGTCGCTGCGCGGCGCGGTGGTGCGAGGGCAGTGGCTCCTCACGCATGAGGAAGCCCCGGCGGTCCTGGCGGAACCACATCCGGAGCTCGAGGTGTCGCCATCGCTTGCGCCGGCAATGCCGGACGGGGTCTTCGTGAACCTGACGTCCACGGGCGTGGACAAGGGGTACGCCGTGCGGATCATCGCGGCCCAGTGCGGCGTGGAGCTCGAGGACGTGATGTATGTTGGCGATGGGTTCAACGACACGCCGGCGATGCGGATCGTCGGACACCCCGTGGCCATGGGCAACGCCGAAGAGGTCGCGCGGGAGCTCGCGTCGCGATCGGTGGGCACGGTGGACGACGGTGGCCTCGCGGACGCATTGGAGCTCGCAATCGACGGCGTGCGTTAGGCGGAAGGATGGCCGACGCACGGGTGGAAGCGCTCTTGGCCGCGCTGACGCTGGATGAAAAGATCTCGCTCGTGCGCGGCGGGATGCCCGGCGTCATGGGGCCGTCACCGGCCGACCCGTTAGGCGAGGTCGGGTACCTTCCTGGCATCCCTCGACTCGGGATTCCACCGCTCCGTCTCACCGATGGACCGGCCGGCGTGCGAATCACGCCTCCCACGACCGCGTTGCCCGCGCCGGTGGCGCTGGCCGCCACGTTCAGCATCGAGCTTGCGGAGCGCTACGGGCGCGTGCTCGGACACGAGTCGCGCGCGATGCGGCAGGATGTGATCTACGCACCCATGCTGAACATCGTCCGTGTACCGCAGGCCGGTCGTAACTTCGAGACGCTGGGGGAGGACCCCACGCTCACAACCCAGCTCGGCGTCGCGCAGCTGCGCGCGATACAACACGAGGGCGTGATCGCCACGGCGAAGCACTTCGCGGCGAACAACCAGGAGAACGAGCGACAGTCCATCGACGCCGTTGTGGATGAGCGGACGCTCCGAGAGATCGAGTTCCCCGCGTTCGAGGCAGCCGTGAAGGCCGGCGTGGGCTCGGTCATGTGCGCGTACAACCGCCTGAACGGGACGTTCGCGTGTGAGCATTCCGTGCTCCTCACGGACATTCTGCGCTGGGAATGGGGATTCGACGGCTTCGTCGTGTCGGATTACGGGGCCAACCACACGACGGTCGAGTCGCTGCAGGCCGGGATGGACATCGAGTTCATGAGCGACCGGTTCGCGGCGCTGAAGGGTTCAGTGGCGCTGGGCAGCCTCCCCGAGGCGGTGCTGACTGAAACGGCTCGCCGCATCCTGCGGACGATGGACCGCTTCGGGCTGCTGTCGAACGCGTCGCCCACAGGGGGCCGCGTCGTCGATCGGGAG
>DATCGG010000016.1:0-7339 GCA_036509075.1 Gemmatimonadaceae bacterium | reverse complement strand
CCCGTCGCCCGTCGCCTGCCGCCCGTCGCCTGCCGCCTACTTTCCCGCACTCGACTTCTCGAGCTGACGGAGCTCCCGCCGAACCCCCTCCACTTGTGGCCTGAGCGCCGGATCGACGTCCGTGCGGAACGCGAGATAATGCCTGTACGCTCTGATCGCCTCCTCGCGCTCGCCGACGAGTGCGGCGAGACGACCCTGCTCACGCAGCTGCGTCGCGAGATAGGGATTGTCCTGGACCCACGCATCCGTACGTCGGCGCGCCGCGGCGAGCGCGCCGCGCGTGTCGCCTACCTTCTCGAGTAATCGCGCCGCAATGAGATTCTCGAACGAGGTGCGGCCGGCGCTCGCCGTCGCGTAGTCCAGCACGCGAAGAAGCGAGTCCAGACGCAACGTGATGGCGCGGAGGTCCGGGCTGCGCGCGACATCAGCGTGCATCGCTTCGATCGCCGCGATCTCGACTTCGGCCTCGGTCTTTGTCGCACCGGTGAGCGGGCGCGCGATCGCGCGAAGGCGATCGATGCTGCGACGCGTCTGCGACGTATCCCCATGGGCGAGACGCCACGGCTCGAGCACACGCGTCGCGGCGCGCTGGTTGGCACGGCGGGCCGAGTCGGTCGCGACCGGAGCAACTTCCCAACGCGCGAGCGCGCGCACACCCTCGAGCGCTGCCGCGGTGTCCCCATCGGCAATGAGCGCGTCGCGGACCTCGAGGACCGGGATGTTCGTGTCGTTCGAGCTGTCTCCCGAAGCCAGGAGGTGAGCCAGCGCCGACGATGGGCGGCCCGAGACGAGCTCGAAATCGTGCGCGAGCCGCTCGATCCTCCGGCGCACCGGATCACCGGTCTCCTTCTTCAGCGCGGTATCGATCCCGCGCCTCACGTCGGCGGTCCCCGTGCCGTCGTAAAACGCGACCTGATCCATCCCGTAGACGTACTGCGACAGGTCGGTCGAGTCGGCGATAGCGCGGCCGCGCGCGGAATCGCCGAGCACGTACGCCTTCTGCCATCGGTGCAGGACGTACCAATAGCGCGAGGTGTCCGCTGCGAGCCGCAGTCGCTCGAAGCGACGCGCATCGGCCGTGTCGCCGAGCGAAAGCGAGAGTGGCAGCGCGTGCACGTAGCCGACGACGTACGTCGAGTCGATCTCGGACGCACGCTTGAATGACTCGAGCGCCCGCTCTTCCGGGTTCGGCACGTTGAGGACCCAGCCGAAGTGGAAGACGTGGTCGCCTAACAAGTACCAGGCATCCGCGCGGTCCGGCGCGACGGCGAGATACCGCTCGCGTGCCTGCAAGAGCTCCGGCGCGGTTGGTGCCGCCGGATAGCGAGGGCCCGCCACCGCGAGGAGCAGCGCCTGATCGCGCTGACTGAGCCGGGCCCGTTCGCGCCAGGCGATGTCGAGCCCGCGCTGCTGCAGCGTCGCGTCGCCGTACCAGGACGACGCCATGCGCAGCCCGAGCGCCGCCAGCGCGAACGTCGAGTCGGCGTCCAGTGCGCGCTCGAAATCCTTCGCGGCGCCCACCACGTCCACCCGGCGCATCTTGGCCTGGCCATCCAGGTACGCGCGCAGGGCAGGGAGCGATGTACTCGTTAGGCTGGCCCGTGCGGCCGCCCCCTCCGCGGACGTTTCGGCGAGGAGTCGGGCGGCCAGTCGATCCACCAGCCACGCCAGGCTGTCAGGCGGCCCCTCGACACTCAGCTTCACGATCGAATCGCCGCGAGCGGAGCCGAGCAGCGACGCGGTGAGCACTATGCGGTTCGGCGTACCCACGACGTCGCCGAGCAGAAGACGTCCCGCGCCGAGGCGCCGCGCGAGCGCCAGGTCATCATCACGAGACAGTTCCGCTGATTCCGAGCCGCCGGCCTTCCGCCAGGCAGCGAGCAATTGCCGCGGATCCGTCGCGCGAAGCCCACCTTCACCAGTCAGCTTGGCTGCGAGCAGGTCGAGCATGCCTTCGCGCAGGTAGTAGAGTGCGGGATCGGCAGACGCGACGCGGAACGGGACCACCGCGACCGTCGCGGGGTCGGGTGCAGGACCACGGTCTCGGAACCGTTCCCAGATTGCCCACCCGCCGGCGGCCACAGCAATGACGACCGTGGCGACGACGGCGATCGTGCGCCCGCGAACGCTGGCCGTCGCTGCGGGCGGCGGCGCAGTCCAATCATTCGAGAGATCGACGCGGTCGAGCGCGCGGACAATCTCGTCGGCGGTCTGCGGACGATCGGCGGGGTTCTTCGCCAGGCACTTCATCACGAGTGCCGCGAGCGCTGGCGGCACGTCTGGCGCTCGACTCTGGAGCGGTGCAGGCTGTTCGGTCAGGTGCGCCGAAAGAATCTCATGGGGCGGCCGCCCACCGAACGGCGGACTGCCAGAGAGGAGCTCGTATGCCATCGCACCGAACGAGTAGATGTCGATGCGATGGTCGGCGTTGGGATCGGCGGCAACCTGCTCGGGCGCCATGTACGCCGGTGTCCCGAGTGAGTTACCGATGCGCGTCAGACTCTCGCCGCCGCCGAAGGTCCGTGACGACGAGAGCGCTTTCGCGATGCCGAAGTCCGTGACCGCCGCGGACCCGCCGGCGACCAGGACGTTGTCGGGCTTGATGTCACGGTGGACGACACCGTGCTCGTGCGCGTAGGCAAGCGCGCGCGCGACGTCCCGCAGCACAGCGACGGCGTCCACCACCGGCAGCGGCTTGCCGCCGTCGAGTCTACGGCGAAGGGACTCGCCGGCGACGTATGGCATCGTGAAATACGGCAGCCCATCGGTTTCACCAGCGGCGAGGACCGGCACGATCTGCGGGTGCTGCAGCTGCGCTGCGACGAGGATCTCGCGGTGGAACCGGTCGCTGTTGACGCCCGCGGCAAGGTCAGGCGACAGGACCTTCACGACGACCTCGCGACCGAGTCGCGTGTCCTGGGCGACGAACACACGCGACATACCGCCGCCAGTGAGCTCACGCTCGAGCCGGTAGCTCTCGCCGAGACTGGCCTGAAGGCGGTCCCGCAGATCGGTCATAGGCGTCGATGTCGCATGCCGATCGGAATGTACGGGAGTCGACGGCTTGTCGGGAATCAGAATAGCGGGAACAGGGAACCGGGAACCGAGGCTCCATGCGGACTCACGGTTCCCGGTTCCCTGTTCCCCGTTCCCACTACTCCCGCTTCCAACTCCCTACGGCCGTCGACGCTCGTCGTCGATCATGGCTCGGGTTCGAGCATCGAGCGCGGACGCCGGAGAACGGCCCCCCACGAGATCGCGTTCCACGTTCTGACGGAACGAGAGCAGCGACCCGTCCGAGACGTTTCGCGCGACGAGCTCGTTCAGAGAAGCGGCGGCCATGGCCGGCGGGACGCCGCGCGTTGCCAGGTCCGCGAGCACGACGAGCGCAACCGTCAGCGGATGATCGGACCGGCGGGCGCGCGACTCACGGAGCCGCGAAAGGTCCGCGGGATGCAGGCCCGCGCGCAGCGCATTCGCGCCAGCCGTGATCTCCTCGGCACCGGCGCTGTCGCCTAACGCTGCACGCGCGTCGCCGAGATCCCGCGTGAGCCGTTGAACGGCCACGATCACGCGCGGCTCCTCCGCAGAACGAAAGACGCCCTCCCGCACCTTCGAATACAGCGGGTCCACCGGCAAGCCCGCGACGCGCGCCGAATCGATCAGGCGGTCGAGCGTTGCACGAGTCGGTGCGGAGAGCTGCGACGGCAGCGTCCGGTCGACCTCCTGCGCGCGTGCCGCGCCAGCCGACGCCGCGAACGCCACCCCCAGAGTGAGGAGCCTAACGCTCATGTCCGCGGCGATGAGACGAGCACGACCGAGCTCGGCGAGCCGAAGTCGTCGTCCGCGGCGCGCGGCGCCGACGGGTCGGCTGTCACGTCGCCATCCACCACAAAGGCGTACACATGGCGCCCCGGCGGGAGACGAAGCGATACCACCCACTTCCCAGTCGCCGGTTCGCGTGAGAGCGGCGTTGCCACCGGGTTCCATTCATTGAAGCTGCCGACGAGCGCGACGTGCGAGGCGCGTGGAGCGGAGAGCTCGAACCGCACGACCTCTCGTGCGGCTGACGGCGGCGCGCCGGACACGAGTTGCGGTGAGGTCGCCCTCGCAGCGGTCTGCGCGGGACGCTGGCCTGCGTTGGCTCCGACGCGTGACATTGCCACGTATGTCGCGCCGGCACCGAGCGCCACGAGCAGCGTCGCGGCGGCAAGACTCCCGACTGGGCCGATGGTGACGGACCACCGTCGCCGGCCTGCGTCGAACGCACGCTCGCCGCGGTCGCCGAAGGCGTCATCGACGTCGGCGCGCACGGATGGTTTGGGGGCGCGTGCGACCTCGTCGAGCAGCCGTGCCCGCCACGCTGGCCGCACGGGCACATCATGACGAAGCTCCGCCGCAATCTCATCCACCCAGCGTGGGTCTTCAGGTTCCGACATCGCTTGCCTCCCCCTCCCGAAGCATCCACTGCATTCGATCGCACGCGCGCTTGACTCGCATCTTGAGCGCCGACACGCCGACGCCTGTGGCTGCTGCCATCTCATCGTAGCTGAGCTGCTCCACGTGCTTCAAGAGAAACGCCTCGCGCTGGTCCGCGTCGAGCGCGTCCACCACCCGCTGCAACTCCGCGCGAAGGTCGCTCGCCTCGGCCGCCGGTCTCACACTCGCCGACGCGACCGCGTGGTCATCCACGAGGAACATACGATGCCGGCGCTGGCGCCGGACGGCGGCAGTACGGCATCGATTGATGAGAATCTGGAACAGCCACGTTCGAAACGCCTGGCGTTCCTCGTACCGTGCGAGCGATCGGTAGGCGCGAAGGAAGGTCTCCTGGGTCGCGTCTTCGGCGTCCTCCCGGTTGCCGAGCATCCGCGTCGCAAACCGTGTGCATGCCGCGGCGTGCCGATCCACGAGCGTCGTGAACGCGGCCGTGTCGCCATCGAGCACCCGGCGCACGAGCATGGCATCCGTCATCGTCGCCAGATTGAACCCCGGCACTTCCGGATGCGTCACGGCCACTTACCGAACGACGATGACTCCGACGGTTCCCTGGAACTCGTCCGCCACGGCGGCAACACCAGGAGGTGTCGTCCAGCTGTCGCCATCGATACGGATGGCCACGCGGTGGACGCCGGGGGTGATTGGAAGCGTCACCTCCCACTCGTCCGTGTCGCCCTGCCGGAGCGCGACCGGTTGCCAGTTGGTGAAGTCACCGGCCAGCTCGACGGAACGCGCGCCCGGGACACGAACGCGCAGCCGACGGCCACCGCGGTCGTCCTCGACCTGAAACGCTGCGGCGGTCGGTCGGACTCCGCGCGGCAATCGCGGCCGCCTGAGCGCGCCCGGCGAGACGCGCGCGCCGAGCTCCATGAAGCGCGAGCGGCCGATTCCGTACGCGGCGCTCGACGGACGCACACCCGCCGATGCAATGAGCGCGACGTTCGGTGCCAGTGCGACGGCGCTCTGGACCCGCGCCCATGTCTCGTTAGGCTGGTTCGTCGCCGCGTAGCGCGTCCCGAATACGCCGTCGAGCGCGAGCCGGCCGGCGCTCCAGTGCAGCCCGAGCTCCGCATCACGCCAGTCGTGCGCCCGTCCGGCGCTCCCGCTGTCGACGACGGTGATTGTGTCGAGCGACTGGAAGTTGCGCCCAGTATCGGTGGGAGTAAGTGGGCCGGCCGAGGTCGGTCGCACTATTTGGCGGGTCGTTGCCGCTCGCGCGCCCTCCTGAGATCCGAACGAGGAGAGCGATACCGTGACGATCACGCTCCGCCACTGGCGCCACCCGCCGACCGAGTAATGCGGCACCGGCGACCCGGGCGTCGACTTGTTGTCGCGCGCCACCTCTCGGCCGAGCCAGGCGCCGGAGCCACCCAATCGATACGAGAGGCGAGCGTCGGCGCCAATTCGAGAGACCGCCAACGATTCGTCGAGATAGGTGCGATCACCGAATCCCGATGCCGAGAGCTGCAAGCCCGCGCGCGTAGGTGAGAAGTACGTCGCCGCTAGCCCGCCGAATCCATCGAGCCGCTGGCCGTCGCCGCCCACCGCGGTCCAGCGCGCGTCCAGAGCGAGTTTCGGGTGGTCGAACCGCATGAATGGAGAGACGGCCAGCTGACTGCGCCACTCGCTCGCCATAGGCTGGCTGCTGGCCGACGACAGGTCGATCGCCGTCGCGAATTGCGCCGACGCGGGTTGGCCAATCAACGCCGCGCCGGCGATGCCGGCGACGACTCTCAGGACCCGCGGCGACAGGATCGACTGCGTTTCGTCTGACATCGCGATCTCCGACGATGCGGCGTGCAACGACCGAAGCGACGCTCCCCACCCGAGAGCGCCGCGCCTCACGTTCATTGCCGAACCCTCGCGATGCAATGCCCGGTCACGCGATACCGGTCTGGTTGGGATGAACCGAACGCGGTATCGGGTGCGGACCACTTCACGAGCCCTGGTGGCCGGATCCGGGCAGCCTAACGATGATCGAAGGGACGTTGACGCGGGCCTCTGAACGCGTGGTGAGACGCCCCGTCGCGCCACTATTCTAGAACGTGACGGGCCTGCTGTACCGGCCACGTGATGTGCGTCACAACGGCCGAGCGGTTCTACGCGCGTCGACGAACGAACTCAGCGCTGTGGGGTCCTGATGGTGTGGTTGGTGCAACTACGAACCTTCCCAAGACTGGAGAATCGGTTGCGATGAGAGCAGGCACACGTATATCGGGAGCGGCGCTGGGCGTCGCGTTGGCGGGTCTCGCGGCGGCCGCAACGCCGCTGGCGGCACAGAAGGCCGGGCTCGGATTCGGCGCGTCGATTGGCGCGAACGTACCTAACGGGAAGTTCGCCGACGGAGCGCAGACGGGGCTCGTCGTCAATGGATTTGCCGGGTATGGTACGGGCAAGTTCGGCCTGCGGGGCGAGCTCTTCTGGAGCCGCAGCGATCTGGACAACGCATTCATCCGAAAGCTGGGCAACTCGGTCCTGCCATCGGACGTGCCGGGGGAGGTGACCGGAAACGTGGATCTCGTCGGCGCCGTGGCGAACCTCGTTCTGCCGTTGTCGCAATCGACCATCAAGCCGTACGTGATCGGGGGCCTGGGAGTCTATCGCCGCCGTGTTGCGCAGGACATCAGCGGGACGGTCGACGAGTTTCGGAGCCTCGAGGACACGCAGACGGACCTGGGCTACAACGGCGGCGTCGGTATCTCGATCGGCGGGCTGGGCCCGTCGCTGTTCATCGAAGCGCGGTACGTGTCGGTCGCGACGTCACCGGATCGGACGAAATTTGTGCCGGTCGTCATAGGATTCACGTTCTAGCGGCAGGCGGCAGGCGGCAGGCGGCAGG
>DATCGG010000015.1:0-9810 GCA_036509075.1 Gemmatimonadaceae bacterium | reverse complement strand
ACCCGAAGTCACTCGCGAGATTCTAGCCGGGAGAGTTATCAGCGGAATGGAAAAAAGATTAAGAAACGGTGAAGCGGGAATTACGATTCGTTAGTGCGCATCGTCACGTCACGCCTCGGGTCGCCACGCGCGAAACGAATTGAGCAGCGTGACATAAAGTGCGTGGTGCAATGTGATTAGACCGCAGGGTGCCCAAACCGCTCGAACCGTGAACCGAACGGCTGGTCCCTCGGCAGCGCTCATTAACGAATCATGCACGAGCAGGCGGCTCGTGCATGATCATGCGTCCGCGGGAGCCGCTATTTCTGTCGGTGCGGGCTGCTGTGTTGTGCCGTCGGCGGCGGATTCCAGCGCGATGTCGCCGGCGATCGGCAACGAGACGGTGAATGTCGACCCTCGGTGCAGTCGTGACTGTACCGTCAGCGTCCCGCCGTGGGCCTGCGCGATCCACTGACTGATCGCCAGGCCGAGCCCGAACCCGCCGCGCTCGGAAAGTCTCGAGCGTGCGCGGTCCGCGCGCCAGAAGCGCTCGAAGATGTATGGGAGGTCGGCCGCGGCGATGCCGATCCCCGTATCGCGGACCGCGAACTGTACCTCTCCATCGCGGCGACGCAATGTGACCTCCACGGAACCGCCACGCGACGTGTACTTGATCGCGTTCGTCACGAGGTTGAGGAATAGCTGTCGCAGCCGGAGACGATCGCCGAGGATGACCGCCCCTTCGACGGTCGGCAGCGAGACGTGAAGGCCCGCGTGCTCGCCCAGGATCACCGCCGTCTCGAACACGTCGTGGACGAGCGGCTCGATCGGGAACGCCTCGCGATACAGGTCGAACCGCCCTTCGTCCGCGCGAGCGAGCGTCAGGAGACTATCCACGAGGTCCGCCATCCGCGTCGTCTCCTGGAGAGCCTCCTCGAGCGCGACGAGATGTTCGGTGGACGTCGGCGACGAATGCATCGCGCGCTCTACGTCCGCACGAAGCACCGCGAGTGGCGTTTTCAGCTCGTGGCTCGCATCGGCCGTGAAGCGCCGCAACGCAGCGAATGATGTCTCGAGACGCGCGATCATCGCGTTGAGCGTCGCGCCCAACCGCGCGAGCTCATCGCCAGTCGTTTCGACCGGCAGGCGTCGATGCAGACTGCGGCCGTCCGATATCGCCTCCACCTCGTTGATCATCCGCCCGACTGGCTCGACGGCGCGGCCGGCGATGAGATAGGCCGCACCCACCGACGCACCAATGATCAACGGCGCGACCACGAGGATCGTAGCGAGAAACTCCCGCACCCAATCGGCGGTGAGATCCACCTCGCGTCCGGCAACGACGCGGGTGACGCGCGTGCTGGAGTCGGTTTCCGCCAGCGCCACGAGCAGGACGCTGCTATTCCCCACGGGGACCGGGAAGACTTGTCTGCCGGGTGCGAGGCTCACGGCTTCGCGCATCAGCCGGTCGTAGTCGCCGCTCGTCGGGTCTCGCGACTGAAGCAGACGGACCGACGGCGACACATAGAGCGCCTTCCCGATCGAGTCCATCAGCACGACGTAGTCGGGCAGCCCGTCGAGGATGGCGGCAATTCTCGGCGTGATCTGCGCCGAGGTTTGCACGAACTGCTGCGTGCCGGCGCCGATGACCTGGCTCGTGCTGGTCGTGACCGGTTCGTTCGCGGTCGCGGCAAACCGCAGCACGCGGAGGGCGAGGTCCGCCTGCACGGCAACCTCACGCCCGATCTCGCGACGCGCGTTCGCCCGACGCTCTCCAAACAGCGCGACGGAATAGACCGCGACGCTTCCGAGCAGCGCACCCGCGTATGCGACGGTGAGCTTCGCGCGAATTGTCGCCATACGTTCACCCTTTGATCACGTACCCGACTCCCCGGACTGTCGTAATCAGCTTTCGGTCGTGCTTGGAATCGATCTTCTTGCGCAGGTGGTTGATCACGACGTCGACGATGTTGGTCCCGGGATCGAAGTGATACCCCCAAGCATACTCGGTGATCAACGTTCGGCTCATGACACGACCCTGGTGGCGCATCAGGTACTCGAGGACCGCGTACTCCTTGGGTGTGAGCTCGATGAGCTCACCGACGCGCCGCACCTCGCGCGTATCGCGATTCAGCTCCAGGTCTCCGACGTGGAGCATGGGGGACGCCATGGCGCGCGGGCGGCGAGCGAGGGCCTCGACGCGTGCGAGCAGCTCCTCGAACGCAAACGGCTTCGTGACGTAGTCGTCGGCGCCCGCTCGCAACGCGTTGACCTTCGCGTCAACGGCGTCCTGGGCAGTCAGCACGAGCACCGGGCGCTCGAACCCGCGGGCGCGCAGGGAATTCAACACATCCATTCCGGACTTGCCCGGCAGTCGCATGTCGAGGATCACAACATCGTATGCGTCCGACGTCGCGAGCCGCTCCCCTTCCTCACCGTCCGCGACCAGTTGTACGCCCCAGCGCTGCTCCTCCAATCCTCGCCGAACGAAATTGCCTACGGTGGGATCGTCTTCGATGACCAATACTTTCATTTACAGACAGGAGCCCGGAAATGAGCGAAAGAAGTCCGATGCACACACATGACGTAGCGTAGCGCGGAAGTCTACGGCGCGTGTCTGGGTACCGTAATGGGGCCGCCGCTCCAGGACGTGAAAATTGCCCTCGACGGTACCGCCGTTGGTACCTCAGACGAGGGCAATGTGGGCGACGCACCAGCGGCCTACACGTTAGGCAGTCGCCGGCCGGCCTTCACTATCCGTTCGCCGCCCGGGGACGATGAAATCCGTACTCGCGAATCTTCCGGTAGAGCGTCTTGGAGGATATCCCGAGAACGGTCGCGGCGCGGCCCTGGTGCCAGTTCGTGCGCGACAGGACGCTTTCGATATGGCGGCGCTCGACCTCGGCCAGTGAGACGACGTCGCCGTTGGTGCCTCCGCGTGCCGGCGCGTGGGTGTCGTGCAGCGGAAGGTCGCGTGCCTGAATGACGCCGCCATTCGCGAGCAGCACCGCGCGCTCCATGACGTTTCGCAGCTCCCGGACGTTCCCGGGCCACCGGTAGTCCTGCAGCGCACGCATCGCCTCGTCCGACAACTGCGGCGGATGCGCGCCACCGAACTGCGCGAGGAACGCGTTCGCGAGCAGCGGGATGTCCACCGCTCGCTCGCGCAGCGGCGGCAGGACGATGCTGATCGTGTTGATGCGGTAAAAGAGATCGCTTCGGAACCGACCTTCGCTCACGGCCACCGCGAGGTCCTTGTTCGTTGCGGTGACGATGCGGGCATTCACTTCGACCTTCTGTGTTCCGCCAACGCGGAAGAAGGAACCCTGCTCCAGTGCCCGGAGCAGCTTCCCCTGAACCTTCGGGTCGAGTCCGCCGATTTCGTCCATGAACAGCGTGCCGCCACCGGCCAGCTCGAACAGACCGACCTTCCGCGCTTCGGCGCCCGCGAACGCCCCCTTCTCATATCCGAACAGCTCGGTCTCGATCAGCCCATCGGCGATCGCCTCGCAGTTGATGTCGACGAGGGGGCCGGCGCCTCGCTCGGACAGCCGGTGCAGCGCTCGGGCGATCAGCTCCTTGCCCGTCCCGGACTCGCCGGAGATGAGGATCGGCGAATCGCTCTTGGCCACGCGACTGACGAGCTGCAGCACCGCCTGCATGGGGGCGTACTGCGTCATGACTTCGGGCACGCCGTCGACGCGGGACAGCCGATTGTGCAGGAGGGCATTCTCGCGCGCGAGCTGCCGCCGCTCCCAGGCGCGCCTAACGAGCACATCGATCTCCGCCATGCGGTACGGCTTCGACAGGTAGTCGTACGCACCCAGCCGAATCGCGGTGATGGCGGTTTCGATCGTGCCGTTGCCGGTGATGATGATGACTTCCGGGTGCGCCGCGTCTTCGTGGATGCTGCGCAGGACTTCCAACCCGTCCATCTCCGGCATGACGATGTCCAGCAGCGCGACGTCGTACGCTTCGCTGCGCAGCGCCGCCAATGCAGCTTTTCCGTCGCGTGTCACTGTAACCTGGTAGCCGCGCCCGAGCAGGAACTGCTCGAGAATGGTGCCGAGGTGTTCCTCATCCTCGGCGATCAAGACTTTGATGCGCGGTCCGGTCGCGGGCGCGGTCATAACGAGGCCTCCTCGGCCGGCAAGAGGATTCTGAACGTGCTGCCGGCGCCCGGGGTGCTATCGACTTCAATGCGCCCACCGTGGTCGGCGATGATCCCGTAACAGATGGAAAGCCCGAGGCCGGTGCCGCGCCCGGGCGCTTTGGTGGTAAAGAACGGCTCGAAAATCTTGGACGTGTCCGCGCGCGGAATGCCCACGCCCTCATCGATCACCTCGGCAACGACGCCTTCACGCGCGCCGCGGCCGTGGCGGGTCTTGATGGTGATCGTTCCCCGTTCGTCCATCGCGTCCACGGCGTTGATCAGCAGCGCCATGAAAACCTGGACGAGCTGCTCGCGGTTCGCCGTCACGTGCTCCAGCTGGTCGGCCAGCACGGTTTCGACCCGCATCTGCTTGAACCGCGCGTGATGCTTGACGAGGAACAGCGTGTGCTCGACGACCTCGTTGATTTCCGTGCTCGATTTGGTGACGGGCTTCGGCCGGCTGAAGTCGAGGAGGCCATCGATGATGCGCTTGCAGCGATGCACCTCGCCGTCGATGATCCCGAGGTATTCGTTGGCGTCGCGCGGCGTTCGAACACCGTCCACGCGCATGTCGTCGAGGCGTATCGTCAGGCTCTCGGCGCAGGCCGCAATGGTGGCGAGCGGGTTGTTGATCTCGTGCATGACGCCAGCGGCCAGCTGGCCGATCGCGGCGAGCTTTTCGGCCTGGGCGAATCGTTCCTGCGCCTCTCGCCACTCAGTCACGTCTTCCCCGATCGCGATCACGTGCGTGATGCCCGCGTCGGTGAGTCGCATCGGGATCTTCGAGATGCGGAACGTCCTCGCGTCCCCGCTCGCCGTCGACTCCATGTGAACGGTCTGGATTCGGCCGGTTCGGAAGACTTCGTCGAACTCCTTCCGAAGGCTTTCGGCGGGCTGGCGGTGGAGGATCTCGAAGATGCTCTTCCCGATCGCTTCCTCGCGGGAGACGCCCTGCATGCCGGTCTCGCGCTTTCGGTTCCAGGCCTGCACGCGGTATTCGCGGTCGACGACGTATAGGCCGACGGGGAGCGAATCGATGATTCGCTCGATGAAGCGGCGCTGCTCGTCATTCTGGCGCGTGCGCAGCGCGACCTCGACCTCCAGCTGGCGCGCCCGCTCGGCGTGGGCGAGCCAGGGCACGAGCATGTCCGCGATCACGCGCAGGACGAGATGGTCTTCGACCCCGAGCGCGCTCGACCGGCGGAATGAAATGGCGCCGAGGGGCTGAGGCTCCTCGGCGAGGAGGGGCCTAACGATGATGCCGTTCGCCTCGGCGAGGTCGGCGGCGAGCAGCGCGCTCACCTCGTCGGGCTTGGTTCCCTGATGTCCGGACGAGGCGAGCTTCTCGAGGCCACCAGGGCTGAACGACCACAGCACGCACTCTTCGGCGTTGATCGCGGTTCGTGCGGCCTCCACCACTGCGACGAGCTGGTCGTGCTCGGGATCGCGCGCGGCGAGACGTGCCGCGACAGCGGCGATTCCCGCGAGAGCGCGCGGTGCAGCAACCACGTCCGCGTTGACGGCGGAGATCGCAGGTGGGCCCAAAGGTCCTCGAAAGTTGGACGGATCGCGCCGCCGGTCTCGACCGTGGCGTCCCCTCGGACAAGATGACCGGCGACGAAGACCGGACGTCACGTCTCGACACTCGTGACGCCGCTCACAACGAACCTCGAATCGTCGACTGTTCGGCTCGGCAAGCCGCAGTGGGAACGGACGTTGCGGGCATTGATCTCACGTTGATCGAGAAATGCTTCACGGTTGAATGCAGGAGGTTTGCCATGGTGAATCGCGGATCGCTCACTGGCCCCGTCTTTGGACTGCGCCGAGAGATCGACCGGCTGTTCGAGGACACGTTTGGTGGTGACTCGAGGCGAAGCGGCTGGGCGCCCGCCGTCGACATTCGCGAGGACAACACCGAGATCGCGCTCGAGGTGGAGCTTCCAGGAATCAAGCCGAGCGACGTCGAGGTGATGGCGGAGAACGGCGTGTTGACGATCCGCGGCGAGAAGCAGAGCGGGTCGACCGAAGGATCGGAGGGGCGATACCACGTCGTGGAGCGGAGCTACGGAAGCTTTACACGATCGTTCCAGTTACCGACGGGCGTCGATGAGCAGCGGATCGAAGCGGACTTCAGCGACGGTCTCCTGACGATCCGCATTCCGAAAGCCGCTCTGGCACAGCCACGCCGGATCGAGATCAAGAACTCGGGAAGCCAGCCGGCGATCCAAGGAACGCCGTCAAAATCGAGCTCGACCCGCGGACGCCAGGACTCGACCCAGGGGGAGACGGCCGGATCCGGCAGCGCGACGAGAGGCCAGAAATGAACGATCGCGCCGGCGACTGATCGCGGCACCATCGCACGAACGCGCCCGCGACCGGAGTGTCGCGAGCGCGTGGCGGGCCGCCTAACGTTGGCGCGGTGCGGATGGAGCGTACCGGGATCGAACCGGTGACCTCCGCATTGCAAATGCGGCGCTCTCCCAGCTGAGCTAACGCCCCGCTACCGCCGCCAACGAGCAGCGCTAAATATACGCAGGCACCAACCGGCGAGGGAGGCGATGACCAGCACAGCACGACCCGACGCAGCGACTTCGGAGACCGCACACCACATTACTGTGCGGTGCCAATTCTGTGAGACGTGGAACCGCGTCGTCGCCGAGCGCGCGAGCGATCGTCCGAAGTGCGGCAAATGCGGGAAACCGATGCTGATCGACCGCCCCATCCCGCTCAACGACGACACGTTCACGCGTACGATCACCGAGAGTGAGATCCCGGTCCTGGTCGACTTCTACGCCGACTGGTGTGGGCCGTGCAAGATCATGGCGCCGTCGGTGGACCAACTGGCGGCGGAGAATCAGGGCAAACTGCTGGTGGCGAAGCTCGATACGGATCGCGCGCCGCGAACGGCGCAATCGTTCAACATCCGCGGGATCCCAACCACGATCCTGTTCCGGGCGGGCAAGGAGGAGAATCGCCTGACGGGTGCCGCTCCGTTGAAGGCTCTACAGCAGCTCGCAGGCGTGTAGGCGGCGCAACTCACTGGTAACACGTTACTGGAGATGGTTATTGGTTATTCGAACCCCCGGGATGCGCATCTCGCGAGAGAAGCATGCCGGGGGTTCTGATTACCTGTAACCAGTTCCAGTAACCTGTTACCAGTGACCTATTCGTGTGCGGGAAGCGGTTCCATGGTCTTCGGATCGACAGGCACCTGAATCTCGTCCCGATACTTCGACGTCAGCATGAACACCCGCATCCGCGGGAACGCGTTCATGAACGCCAGGTAGGTCAACCCCCACAATCCCAGGAAGCCTAACGTCACCCCGACCTCATACAGGCCGAACGGCAGCGGAATCGCCGCCGCCGCGGCCTCAGCGCTGGCGGACGCTTCCGCCGACCCCGCAAAGGCCGACGGATAGATCTCGACATAGCGCTGGAGCCACAGCCCAATGGTCGACGACAAGGCGAAGAACGTCATCGTGGGCGTGTAGATCTTCGGGTACTTCCCCATGAGTCCGAAGAACGGGAACACGAACATCAACACGCCGACCGCGACGGTGACCCAGGCCCACGGATGGCTCATGCGCAGGAAGAAGTAGTGCGTCTCTTCCGGCATGTTGCCATACCAGATCACCAGGTACTGGCCGAACGTGATGTATCCCCAGAAGCAGGTGAACGCGAAGCACAGCTTCCCGATGTCGTGCAGGTGTCGCTCCTGGATCAGCTCCTCCGCACCGAGCGAGTTCCGCCAGAGCCGCACGACAATGGCGTGGATCATGAGCGCCACGACCCAGCCGCCCATGAAGATCTGCCATCCGTACATCGTGCTCTGGAAATGAATGTCCATCGACATCGACAGATCCCACGAGAGCACGACCCACCCGAACGCGAACGCCAGGATGAGGAAGACTGCGAGCTTCCCGAGGGTGGAGTGCGTCGAGTGCAGCTCGCGACGCTCCTCGCCGAAGCCGGTTCGCATCCGATCGCGGATTCCCTTCGCCCAGCTCGCGCCCCATTCGGGGATGACGCCGACGTCGAGCCTGACGGTGCGGTACACGAACCACAGACTGAGCAACGTGATCAGCGCGAAGACGATGATCACGCGAACCGTGAAGAACGTCGGGTTGAGCCACACCGCTTTCTCGTGGATCGTCGGCGGCGTCACCGCCCACGGGAAGATCGATCGCTTCCCGACGAAAACGGTGAGCAGCAGCAGCACGAACGCCACCGGCAGCCACGCGACGTACCCTTCGATGAATCGAATCGTGGGTCTCGACCACCGCGCCGTCGTTATGCGCTGGGACGCGGAAATCGCCACGCCGGCGGACGAGAACGTCGTGAAGAACAGCCAGTTCACATGGAACGCCAGCCACGCGCGCGCGTTTCCGGTGAACGCGCCGATCAGGAAGATTGCGAAGCCGACGATCGCCAACACCAGGCTGATTGTGGCCAGTCGCTTCGGGATCGGCCGCGAGATGATCTGAACGACTTCGTCGCGCGACGGGATGTGGGCGTCGTGAGCGCTCATTTCCCTTCTCCCTGGCCCGGAGTGCGCCGAGCGCCAGCGCGCGTCGTGTCTGCGCCCGTGCGACGCGTCGTGTCACCCGGGACGGCCGCGGGCGGCTGGCTCGCACCGTTCATCGATTGTAGCTCCGCGGCGGTGTGTGGAACGGGACGCGTTGGACCGAGCGTCGTGGGGCCGGGCACCGCGGGACCATTGAAGCCCGGTACCGCGAGCGGACCGGTGGGAACCGCCGCGGGCAGCTTGCCCTGTAACCCACGCACGTAGTTCACGACGTCCCAGCGATCTTTCTCTTCGATGCGGTTGTACGACGGCATGTTTCCACGCCCGTTGCGAATCATGCCGAAGATGTACCCATCGGTGCGGCTCAACGCCGGCCCACTCACGAGCGGAAACGGAAAGACGCCGTACTTCACTGCAGTACCGTCGCCCTTCCCGGCCATGCCGTGACAGACGGCGCAGTTGATCACGAAATACTTCCGGCCATTCGCGAGCGATGCCGAATCGGGCGGCGTGGGGTTCACGAGGGCGGACATCGAATCGATCGTCTGCATCGAATTCGAGTACGACACCTCGAACGCAGGCATCGCCGTCCCGTTGATTGGCACGGAGTACTGCGGGCTGCCTCGGACGCCGGCGGAATCGAGCTGCTCCCAAGTCACCACAGACGGCTGGCGCTTGAAGTCCGTGAACCACTCGCACGCGGACAGCGACACTAGCGATCCGACGATCATCGCGAGGCGGGCGGCAGGCATCGGGCTAGTCCTCATGACGGACCTCCTCGGCGCCGTGCTTCCGCAACGTTTCCTCGACGACGCGCGCTCGATCGGGCGCGCCTGGCACCCAGATCCCGTAGTGGCCGTGCGTGAACCGCGGATCGAAGCCCACGGTCAATGTGATCTTCGGGACGCGCGAGTTAATGAACATGCCCGCGACGGTCGACAATGCACCGATGAGCACCATGACCTCGAACCCGATGATCGTGTACGGAATCCACGACGCGACGGCCTTTCCACCGACCACGAGCGGCCAATAGTCCGACGTCCAGATCGCGATCCAGTAGCCGAAGCACGCGCCACAGAAGCCGCCGATGAGCGTGAAGCGCCTAACGGGACTCATTGGCGCGGCCACCGCCTCGTCGATCTCGTGGCGGGGC
>DATCGG010000014.1:0-10605 GCA_036509075.1 Gemmatimonadaceae bacterium | reverse complement strand
TTCTTCATCGTGCTCTGTTGCATGGTCTGCATGGTTGGTTGTTGCTCCGGTTGAGGTGCTGGGGCCGAAGCTAGCGATCGTTGATCGCGGAAGCTTGGAAAAATGGAACCGGAACGACCGGGAAGCGGCGCGCCGGAGGCGCGACCGCGGGAACAGGGAACCGGGAACCGGAATCTCTCGTGGAGTCTCTGTTCCCGGTTCCCCGTTCCCGTTTTCTCCCATCTCCCGCCTCCCGGCAGCTCCGATTCCCGATTCCCTATTCCCGATTCCCGAGAACTCGGGCCAGAGTCTCCGCACTCACATTCCCCCCACAGAGCACGACGACACTCTCGTGATCCGCGAGACGTGGGCGGCCGGCCATGAACTTCCGCCAGCCCGCGACCGCGACGCCGCCGGCGCCCTCGATGACCATGTGGTCCGCCAACATCACGTCGCGCATCGCCTGCGCGATCTCGGCCTCGGTCACGAGAACCAGCTCATCGATCAGATCGCGGCAGTACGGGAACGTGATCGCCCCTGGCTCGATGTTGCCGGCGGTCGCGTCCGATAGCGTGGGCTCGTCAGGCACTTCCATAAGGCGGCCGGCGCGGACCGATTCGTACATCGCCCGCGCCTGCTCGGGCCAGCAGCCGACCACGAGCACATCCGGCCGCACCGATTTCAGGTACGACGCGATACCCGCGATCAACCCACCACCTCCCACCGCGACGAATACCGCCTCGACCGCCGGACGTTGCTCGAGTAGCTCCACCGCGATGGACCCCTGACCGGCCATCACGTCGGGGTCATTGTACGGCGAGATGTAGACACGCCCTTCCCGCTCGCCGAGCGCGCGCGCCTCGAGCTCGGCCGCCATCGGGTCGCCGTCGGACACCACCACCTCGAGGCCGGCCTTCGTTAGGCGCTCGATCTTGTAGCGGGACGCCGACGACGACACCACCACCGTCCCTCGGCCGCTCGTCAACCTGAGCGCCTCCGCGACCGCCAGACCGTGGTTGCCGGTGGACGACGTGACGACGCCGCGCTCTCGCTGGTCGCTCGTGAGGAGCAGCAGCTTGTTGAGCGCGCCGCGGATCTTGAACGAGCCGGTGCGCTGCAGGTTCTCGCACTTGTAGTGCGCGTGAGGCACGAGGGAGCGCGCCGGTTGGAGCGGAGTGGCCAGACCGAATGGAGCGAGCCGCTCGCTCGCGGCGACGACGGCGTCGGGAGCGGACAGGGGTTCGTTGCGCATCCCGGAAGTATACGGACTCGGGAACGGGAATCGGGGCGGACATCAAACGGGAGTTCCACCCGAGAACCATGAAACGCTGGAAACGGGGACAGTGCTTCGTTAGGCCCAACAGCACGACGCAGATGGACGCGGACGCTGCGCCCGCAGACGGACGCAGAGGCTCCAACGTCATCCACAGCGCCTCTCACCCAGCCTTTGAAAAAGGGCGCCATACGCGTGCCGAACTACTCCCCGCGCAGCGCCACCGTGGGATCGATGCGCGTTGCGCGACGAGCCGGTACGTAGGCGGCGACCGCCACCACCACGCCTAACAAGAGAGCGGCCCCGCCGAATGCCCACGCGTCGAGCGGCCGAACTCCATACAGCAGCGTGGTCATGAACCGCGATGCGAACGCCGCTGCTGCCAGGCCCACGCACAGGCCGGCGAGGGCCAGCACCGTGCTCTGACGCTGCGCGAGCCACAGCACGCTCTCGGGCCGAGCGCCGATGGCGATTCGAATGCCCCACTCACGCGTTCGGGCCTGCATGCGGTACGCGACCACAGCGTACAGACCCGCCGCCGACAACGCCGCCGCGAGCGCGGCGAACGCGCCGAGCAGTAGTGCCATCAGCCGTTCACGAGCCAGCGCCAGCGACAGCTTGTCCGCAAGCCGTCCCGGACGAATCAGCGGAAGGTCCGGGTCCAGCGTGGCGACGACATCCGTGATCTGTCGCAGCGCCACGTCGGCCTCGAGCGAAGTACGCGCCACGATCGTCATCGCGTCCGAGTACATCTGTTGGACGGGGACCGCGAGCGCCGGCGTCGGCGGTTCACGCAAGCTCCGATACTTCGCCGTCCCGACGACGCCAACGACGACCGATGGCGGCGTCGAGATCGCACCCACATGCTTGCCGATGGGGTCCTGACCTGGCCAGAAGCGATCGGCAAAGGCCTGGTTGACGATCACCACACGCTCGCTTCCCTTGCGGTCCGCTTCCGTGAACTCGCGTCCACGGAGCAGCGGTGTGCCGATCGCTCGATAGTACCCCGGCGAGATCATGCTCGCCTCGACCTCCATCGCCTCGTTAGGCCTCGGCTGGTAGCCCTCGGGCTCCGCGGTCGTCGCGATCCCGCCAGACTGCACCGGCACCGACCGTCCAAGCGCCACGGCGGTCAGCCCGGGCACGCCAGCGAGCCGTTGCTGCAGCGTTTCGTAGAATCGGCGCCCTCGGTCGTTGTCGTAACCGCTCCGCGACAGATCGATCGTCGCGATCACGGCACCGTCGGGACGGAATCCAGGGTCCAGCCGGCTCTCGGTCCCTAACGTCCGAATGAGGAGGCCCGCGCCCACGAGCAGGAGCATCGCCAGCGCCATCTGCCCAGCCACCAGCACGTCGCGAAACGGCAGGCGGCGTCGCCCAACCCCCCACACTGCGCGCTCACCCTTGAGCATGGGAACGAGATCGGGCCGTGACGCCGCGAGCGATGGTACCATCCCGACGAGCACCGCGGTCACCAGCGCGGCGACGATCGCGAACGTGAGTGTGCGCAGATGAAGAATCGGTGTCGATGCGCTCACAGGCAGGGCGAGATCCGGTGGCGCGACCGACCCCACGAAGTCAGTGAGCCACATCGCGATCCCGAGACCGACGCCGGCGGCCGCGAGCGCGATCACGAGGCTTTCGGCCAGTGACTGCCTAACGATTCTCAAGCGCGAGGCGCCGAGGGCGGCCCGGATCGCGAGCTCCCGTCGTCGGCGCTCGGCTCTCGCGAGCAGTAATCCCGCGACATCGGCACAGGCGATGAGCAGGACGATCCCGACGACACTCAGGAGCAGCCAGGACAGGCGTCGCGCCTCCGCGCGCTGCGAGAGCTGGATCGCCGCCTCGTCCGCCGGTAGCGCTTTCGCCAATCGGTTGCTCGAAACATTCGGTGCCTCACGTGCTCGACGCGCCGAAACGACGTCCATCTGGGCCTGTGCGTTCGCCAGGCTCGCGCCCTTCGCGAGCCGTCCAATGATCGAGAGCCACGTGAGCCCGCGGCGCTCGAGCGGCTTGAGCTCGGCGAGCTCCGGGTCCGCGAGGTTGATGGTCGAGAGCGGGAGCCAGACATCCGTCGGCGCATCGAACGTGGCACCAACGAACGCGCGACGGGCGGTGCCGACGATGATGAATGGAATGCCGTTCAAGCGCACCGTCGAGCCAATGATGGCGGGGTCGGCGTTGAACCGGCGACGCCAGAACGCGTCGCTCAACACGGCGACGGGCGCGGCACCGCGTGCGTCGTCCGCCGGCGCGATGAGACGCCCGTGATTCGCGCGAGCGCCAAGGACGGCGAAGAAGTTCCCGCTGACGACGGTGCTCGTGACGCGCTCGGGCAGCCGCGCATCGCTCGCCAGATGCACGTGGACATCCGTCGAGAACGCCGCGAGGCCCGAGAACGCGGGCACGTTGTCTCTGAGATCGAGGTACCCGGGGTAGGACGTCTCCGCGAGATCGAGACGCTGAGGTTCGCTCGAGAACACGCGAGCCAGCTCGTGGGGCCGTTCGACCGGGAGCCCTCGAAACAGGGCGGCGTCGACGAGACTGAAGATGGCGCTGTTCGCGCCAATGCCGAGCGCGAGGATGAGCGTGACGGCCGCCGTGAAGCGGACGTTGCTGCGGAGCGTGCGGGCAGCGAAGGCGAGGTCGTCGAGGAGGGCGCGCATGCGGTGGTCGAGTGTCCGAGGTCGAGCTTGCGACTGCGAGCGTTCGAACCCCAAGGCGACATGCGTGCCTAACCGCTACAGTAGCGTAATCACTGTATTTCCATGGAGTTGTCGCATTTCGACGTTAGGCGCCAAGGTCGACGAAGTGGCGCGGAGACGGACACCCCGTCCCAAAGCCGGTCAGAGCCGGGCGAGCTGTTTGTCCTGAACCCGTGCGAGTAGGATCTGGGCGGTCATCGCACCGATGAACGCCATGAACATGTCCCACTGCGTGTCCCAGACGTCGCCCTGCGTGCCCAGGAACGCGTCGGCCGACGAGCCTCCGAGCACCGCGGCGAACCACTCGACGAACTCATAGCACGCGCTGATCGCGAGACAGAGCGCCGTGACGATCGTGAACAGCCACTTCCCGGTCGTCAGAGGCGATCGCCTGAGCAGGATCTCGCGCGCGATGATCGCCGGGACGAACCCCTGCGCGAAGTGTCCGATTCGATCGTAATGGTTTCGGGTGAAGCCGAACCACTGCTCCATCCAGAAGCCGAGGGGCACCTTCGCGTACGTGTAGTGGCCGCCGACCATCAGGATCAGGGCGTGAAGGAAGATGAGCCGATACGCGATCGGCGTGAGCGGAAATCGGCGCGCGGTGGCGAGCAGAATCGGGACGGCGATGAAGATCGGGAACACCTCCAGCCACCAGGTGGTGCGGTCGGCTGGATTGATGCCTGAGATGATGAGCGCGATGGCACCGAGGAAAATGAGCGCCAGCGCTTCGGATCGGACCATGGTCGTGTTGGCTCGAGATCTGTACGACAAGCTGACGCCGGATGGGTGCATAACGTCATACCAAGCGCGATGCCCATGAGTTATACCGAAGACCGCAGACGGCAGGCAACGGCAGACGCTAGACAGCAGACGGCCGGTTGCAGAGGGCGGTGGGACACAGTTCCGATCTGCTACCTGCCGCCAGTCGCCAGCCGCCAGCCGCCTGCAGTTGTCCAATTGACCCGGCACACCGACGCGGGCATACTGCGCCCGCCATGACCACACGCTCCCCCTCCCCACTCGATCTCGACCACGCGACCATGCAGCGGCTCGGCCGCCAGGTTGCCGACGCGGTTGCCGGACACCTCGCGTCGCTGCGCGACCAGCGAGTGCTCACGAACGGGCTACCTACCGCAACGCGCCAGCGCATTGCGGCGCCGCCCGACGAAACGCCGGTCTCGTTCGACCATCTGCTGCAAACGCTGCAGACCGACGTCTTTTCGTACTCGGCGCGAGAGTCTCACCCGCGATTCATGGCGTACGTCCCCGGCTGTCCCAGCTTCCCGGCGGTCATGGGGGACTGGCTGGCGACCGGATACAATTTCTTCGCCGGCGTCTGGCCTGTGGCCGAAGGACCTAACGCGCTGGAACTGGCGGTGCTCGAGTGGTTCCGGCAATGGATCGGCATGCCCGCCGGCACCGGCGGCCTTCTCACCAACGGCGGCTCGGGCGCGACGCTCACCGCGATCATCGCCGCGCGTCACGCGGCCGTGGGCGACGATGCGAGCCGCCTGGCGCGCCTAACGCTGTACGCATCCGACCAGGCGCATTCGGCGGCGCTGCGCGCCGCGTGGATCGCGGGCGTTCCGCGCGACCAGGTTCGCGTGCTCCCGAGCGATGCGGACTATCGCTTGCGGGCGAGCGACGTGCGCCGGGCGATCGCCCGCGATCGCGCGGCAGGGCTCATTCCACTCGCGGTCGTGGTGAGCGCGGGCACGACGAATACAGGCGCCGTCGACCCGCTCGATGAGATCGCCGACGTCTGCACTGCGGAGGGCACCTGGCTGCATGCGGACGCGGCGTACGGTGGATTCGCCGCGCTCACGGAGCGTGGCGCCCGTATGCTCTCGGGACTCGGGCGGTGCGACTCCGTGGCGCTCGACCCCCACAAGTGGCTCTTCGTGCCGTTCGAGTGCGGCTCGCTCCTCGTGCGTGAACCCGAGCGGTTGCGCGCCGCGTTCCACGTCCTGCCCGACTATTTGCGTGATGTCGCAGCCGGCCAGGATGCCGTCAACTTCGCGGACTACGGCGAGCAGCTCACGCGTCAGTCGCGCGCGCTCAAGGTGTGGTTAGGCGTCAAGTACTTCGGGCTCGCCGCCATCCGCGGCGAGATCGATCGCGCCATCGACCACGCAGCGTACGCAGAGCACCTGGTGCGGTCGCAGCCGCTGCTCGAGGTGATGTCGCCGGCCCAGCTGGGTGTGCTCTGCTTCCGCGTACACCCGGCGGGCATGGACGATGGCCCTGCGCTCGACGCGTTCAACGAGCGAGTGAACGCGGCAATGAGCGCGGATGGGCGGTACCTCATCTCGTCCACACGTCTCCGCGGCGCGTTCACCCTTCGGCTTTGCATCCTCGGGTTCCGCACGACGGCCGCCGATGTGGAGGGACTCATCCGGACTGTTGTGGAGGTTGCGAGGCAAGCGGGAGCGTAGAGCGGGAACTGGGAACAGGGAACCGGGAACAGTGGATCCACGCGGAGTCACCGTTCCCTGTTCCCGGTTCCCCGTTCCCCGGATTCCCGATTCCCGATTCCCGATTCCCGACTGTCGTCCACGCAACCACCGCGGCCAGCGCCGCCAGCCCCGCGCAGATCCACATCGCGCGCGCGAAACCCTGCGTGAGCTGCAGGCCAGACAGCTTTGCCAACCCGCCCAATCCGGCCGCCGCCGGAAGTGCCGCCGCGGAGATCAAGCCGGCGAGACGTGCCACCGCGTTGTTCACGCCGGACGCCACACCGGCGTCGCGATCCGGCGCCGCGGCGAGCACCGCCGCCGTGAGCGGGGCCACGAGCAGTGAGAGCCCGAGACCAAATACCACTGCCGCCGGCAGGATTGCCCCGACGTAGGTCGCGCCCGGAACGACGCGCGAAAACAGCAGCATACCAACGCCCGCGACGAGTGCGCCGACGGCCATGGGTCCACGTGCACCGTGGCGATGCGCAAACCGACCCGCCGCGGGCGAGAGCGCGAGCATGAGCGCGTTCGCGGGCAGGAGCGACGCACCGCTCTGCAGCGCCGAATAGCCCATGTTCCCCTGCAGCTGGAGCATGAGCAGCAGCAGCACGCCGCCTAACGCCGCGTACATCAGAACAGTCGCGAGGTTGGCTCCGGTGAACGCGCGCGACCGAAACAGCCGCGGCGGCAGCAACGGCGACCCGGATCGGCGTTCGACCACCGCAAAAGCAACCAACAGGATCGCGCCCGCAGCGAGCATGGCGACGATGATCGGGTCACCAAACCCGAGGCGCGGCCCGTCGATCAACGCCGCGGTCACGCCACCGAGACCGAGGACCAACAGCACGGCACCGACGTAGTCAATGTGCTGGCGACCGCCGCGGTCGGTCACCGCGCCGCGGCCTGACGCGAGCCACGCCGCCGCGAGCGCAACGGGCGCAATCGCCGCGAACACCCAGCGCCACGACGCGGCGTCGATGAGCCATCCGCCAAGCAGTGGCCCAATTGCCGTCGATGTCCCGGACCAGCCAGCCCACCGACCGATGGCCGTGGCCCGGTCCCGTTCGCCGAACGACGCCTCGAGCATCGCGAGACTATTCGGCACGAGCATCGCCCCCGCGGCGCCCTGCGCGAACCGCAGCACCAGCAGCACCAGGGATCCCGGAGCGATGGCGCAGCCGACCGTCATCACCGAGAAACCGATCGACCCGACAATGAACAATTGGCGCCGCCCATACCGATCGCCGAGTGCGCCGCCGAGCAGCGTGAGCGCGCCAAGCGCGAGGAGGTATGCGTTGATCACCCATTGCACACCCTCGAGTCCGAGCCCGAGGTCTCGCGCGATCGAGGGCAGCGCGACGTTGACGACCGTCCCCTCGAGAAACGCCGCACCGGACCCGACGATCGATGCCGCCAGCGT
This sequence comes from Gemmatimonadaceae bacterium, assembly GCA_036509075.1. Lineage (GTDB taxonomy): Bacteria > Gemmatimonadota > Gemmatimonadetes > Gemmatimonadales > Gemmatimonadaceae > JAJKIV01. The sequence goes on along the minus strand of DATCGG010000014.1, from coordinate 2,769 downwards.
TCGGCGGCCCGCCGCGGAATCCAGCGCGAGACCGGTCACGGTCGCGCGTGGCGTTCCAGAGACTCCGCGAACGGCGGGTCGAGCAGCTTCCATTGCTCGGGATGGCGGCGGAGCCACACCCGAACGAACGGACAACTCGGCACGACGCGGTCTCCATGCTCGCGCGCGTACGCGAATGCCGCCTCGGCAAGCGCATCAGCCACGCCGTGGCCGCGTGCGCTCTCCGGCACGTAGGTATGCTGGAGATCGATCAGCTTGGGGCCGATCCGCGTGTACACCAGATCGGCCTCGTCACCGTCCAGGCTCACGAAGAAGCGACTTTCCTTTTCGTCGTGCTCCACCGTCATGGATCTCTCCTCGGCATTGGGCAATCCACGACCTGCATTGGCGCGTCCCTGCCTTCACTGGTGAGGAGCAGCTTCCCGCTCGGCCCCAGCCAGGTAACGCCTTCCCCGGGCCAGACATCCAGTGCCACGACGTTACACACCGCTGGAGGAATCGCGCCAATCACCCGGCCGGTGGCTGGATCAGTCGCGAACGTGTAGACCTGGGCATACGTGCGCACGGCGAGCACGCTGGCGTCGGGCGAGAGCGCGGCGTCCGTAATCACGCGAAGTGGCGCTGAGCCGGGGAATACGGCCAAGCTATCCACGAGCTGGGCGACGACGGGACTCGGTTTGGACCACGAGTCCGGCGGCAGCTCGAAGACCAGAGCGGGCCGCAGTCTGCGGGCAGCGTCGCGGCGCGGTCGCTTGGTGATCAGGTAGATGAAGCCGTTAGGCGGGACGTACATCGCCTCGACATCATGCGGGCCGTCAGGGTAGCGGAAGTGGAGCGCCTCGGCCGTGACGTCCCCGGTGAAGCCGGCCTGCTGTGCCGGCGGCTCGGGAACCCGGTAGATGACGCGCGACATTCGCGCTTCCTTGTTGTCTCCCGTGTCGCCGATGTAGACGCATTCGTTAGGCATGGCGACCCCCGGGACGATGGCGCGGCTCCCGGCACACGGCCCGACCGACGTCGCCTCCCAGTCCACGTTGGTCGCGCCATGCACACGCCAGGCTCCGCGGTCGGCGCCGGTGGTATCGAGCGCGAACAACAGCGGATCGTTCCCGGAGTCATTGACCGTGAAGATCACGCCGTGCTGCTCGAAGCTTTGCGCCGCCGCGGAGTTCTCGACGAGATCCCCGCGCGCGTGCACACGTATCAACCTCGTGGTCGCGGGGAGCGCACCCATCGTGTCGGTCCCGACATACGGCGCCCGTGCGCCGCGACGTGTCCTCGGCGGTTCGGCCGCCGAACAGGCAATCATTCCGGCACCGGCGAGCCAGGCGCCAAGGACCAGTGTGCTCTTCCAGGGACCCAGGAGAAACGCGGCGGTGGGCGCGGACCTCACTCCGGCCCGATCCGGCGCGGATCGTCGTTAGGCTCCGGTTGTTCGATGCGGCGTGGTTCCGGGAAGACTTCCAGGGAGGGATCCAGCGCGCCCCCGGGGGACGACGCTCGCAGCGGCGCCTTCCGCTCGCCGCGCAGCGCACGCACGGCGAGCACTCCTGCGCCGAGCACGCCACCCGCGATCGCAACCCCAGCCAGGAGAGCGAGGCCGACGAGCAGCAGCGCCGCGCCGGTACCGAGCACAACGAGCGCCGCAAGCGTGGCGACCACCCGGTTTTTCGTACTGAACGTGTAGACTTGCATGCGGAGAAAATTAGCCGTCGGTAACCAACCTGGCGCGTCGGACGGTGACTACCGCGCGCTTGGCTCGACCGTCACCGACGCCGCCGCGTCTTGCAGGATTCGAGCAACGGCCGGCTCAACGCGCATGATTACGCCGGACCGGGTGCGAATTGCCGACGGAAGGCCTATCGGCGTTCGACCCAGGATCCGCGCGTACATCACGAGCGCCGCGAGGTACGACCCCGCGACTGACGCGTGCAGTCCGTCGGAGTACAGCACGATCGACGGATCGCGCTCCCACGTGGCGAGCCACGCACGCGCCACGGGAAACACCACGCCACCAACGTCTGCGGCAGCCACCTCGTAGGACTCGATCGAGCCGGCGAACTCGCCAGGCCGGTCGGACGGCGGCCACGTCTGGTAGAGCGCCGTCCTGGCGCCGACCTTCGCGATCTCCGCGGCGAAATTCCGCGTCGCCAGTCGGAGCGTGTCTCGGTAGATACCCGGCGGCGTCCAGCCCTGCTGCAAGACGACCCAACCCCAGCGGCCGCGGGCGATCTCACGCTGCGCGATGCCGTCTGTCCAATGGTCGATGAGGGCGTAGTTCGGGAGCGCCAGACTGGCGACCGCGAGGCGCTCGTCGCCGGCGGAATCCGCGAGCGCCTGCAGCATCCCTGGGACGTCGTTCACGTAGGTGAGGCTGTTGCCAATGAAGAAGATGCGGATTCCCTCACCGACGACCGGCGGCGCCGCCGGCGGGGCACTCGAGCAGGCGATCAGGCACACGATCCCGAGGATCGCGTTCCTCAGCTGCGGCCACCACGCCTGCGTCCGATTCACGTGTACGCTCCCGGGGTGCGGCATGGACCGTACGGTGAACGGGCACCTCGTTCACGACAATCGCGGGGTGACAAGGCGTTTCGTGGCCGGACGACTCGATGGGACCGACGGCGGGGGGTCTCGTTAGGCAGCCGGCGGCCCGCGCGCGCTTGTCCGGCGAGCGTACGCCGTGCTAAGCTACCTATCTCGAGTGTCTGGCTATACCTGCGCCCCATGGAGGGGATGCGTGAACTCTGAATTCGTCCGTGCCGTTCG
>DATCGG010000013.1:0-5304 GCA_036509075.1 Gemmatimonadaceae bacterium | reverse complement strand
TCGCGGAGGTGTCGTCCGCCACTCGGCGGTCGCCACGGGCCGCGGTGCGAAGCACGGCCGCTCGCGCCGCGCGGCCGCGACGTCGATGGGTGGTTCCCGTGGTGGGCATCGCGGCCGCCGCGATCGCCGTCATGCTCGGGCGCATGTACCTAACGAGGCCACAGCCGCCGGCAACGGTCCTCCGCCGCGACTCGGCTGCGGCATCCGACAGCCTCGTCTCGGCGAGTCCGGCGATCGACTCGTCGCCGCCACTCGTGATCGCGGACCCCGCGGATTCCGCGCTCGCGTCGCGCTTTGCGGTGCAGATCGCCATGGTCGATACGGAGGACGGTGCCGCGCTCCGAGTTCGTTCCGGCGCCGGCGACTTTCCGGTCGGCACGTACGCGCCCGTCAGCCGCGGCGCGGATCGGGGCACCTGGTACAAGGTGGTCACCGGCGCGTATGTGGATCGCGCCAGAGCCGATCAGCTGTTAGGCTTTCTGCGGCAGCGTGGGCTCGTGCCCCAGGGATGGGGCACGGTGATTCGCGCGCCATTCGGGCTGGAGGTCGCTACCGCTCCGTCGCAGGCGCAGGCTGCGCCGATCATTGCCGATTTTCAATCGAGAAACGTTCCCGTGTACGGGCTGCTGCAGCGCGACGGCTCCGTCCGCGTGTACGCAGGCGCATTCGAGTCACCGGACGAAGCGGCGCCGTTCAAATCGGCGCTCAAGAGCACGAAGAACATCGACGCGACCCTCGCATACCGGGTCGGGAGAGCCTACTAGGTGCGTTTGACAAAGCTGGAGCTTCAGGGATTCAAGTCGTTCGCCGACACGACGTACCTCGCGTTCGAACCGGGCGTCACGGCGATCGTCGGCCCGAACGGGTGCGGCAAGTCCAACGTGTCCGACGCGGTTCGCTGGGTGTTAGGCGAGCAGCGGGCGCGACTCCTTCGCGGCGCGAAGATGGAAGAGGTGATCTTCCAGGGGTCGTCGGCGCGGCGCTCGGTCAACGTGGCGGAGGTGTCCCTGCACTTCGACAACTCCGAGGGCGCGCTACCAATCGCGTTCAAGGAGGTCGTCATAACGCGACGGCTCTCTCGCTCGGGTGAAAGCGATTACCTGTTGAACCGCGCGCCCTGCCGGCTCCGCGACATTCACGACCTCCTGCGCGGCACCGGGCTCGGTGGTGACTCCGGCGTCGTCATCGAGGCCAAGGCGATCGACGCACTGCTCTCCGACCGCCCCGACGACCGGCGTGAGCTCTTCGAGGAGGCGGCTGGCGTCGGGCTCTATCGCGATCGCCGCCGGAGCACCGAACGGCGGCTCGAGGAAACGACGCTCGACCTGTCGCGCATCGACGATCTGATTGGCGAGGTGCAGAGCCAGGTGCGTTCGCTCGCGCGCCAGCGGAAGCGCGCAGAGCGGCACGCGGAGCTCATGTCTCGTCGCTTCTCCGTGGAGCTGACGCTCGCATCGCGTGAAATGCACGCGTGGCATGAAGAGCTCCAGACGCTCGAGGTCCGCGTGGCGGAGCTCCGTGACCTCGTGCCGACGGCGGACGCCGACGTGAGCGAGCACGAAGTCCGACGCGACGTCGCACACTCGGCACGTGCCGCCGCGGAGGCACAGCGGGCGGAGCTGGCGCGTCTCGCCGGGGCGCAGCGCGAGTCGGCGCAGCGGCTGCGGGGCGAGATCGCCGTCGCCGAAGAGCGGCAGCGGAATGCGCTCATGCGCCGCCAGCGCGCGGAAGAGGAGCAGCGCGAGGGAGAAGCGTTAGGCGAGCGAGTGCACGCCGACCGCGAACGCGCGGTCGCCGAGCGAGCGCGGCTCGATGACGACGTGCGTGAGGCGGCCGAGGAGCTTGGCCGTCGCGCCGGCGCGGAGGAGGGAGCGCGTCGGGCCGTCGCGGAGCTGCGGACGACGGTCGACCTCACCGAGCGGCTCGCGCGCGAGAGCCGCGATCAGCTCCGGCGCCTCGAGATTGATCGCGAAGGTGGAGCGCGCGAGCTCGGGGAGATTGAGCAGCGTGCGGCTGCGCTCGAGTCAGAGCGCGCCACGCTCGCCGATGCGGCGGAGCTCGTTGCGCGTGACGTGTCGACCGCCGATGAAGCCGTAGAACTGGCGAAGAGCGCGGTCGAGCAGGCAGAGGCCGCGCTGACCGAGGCGCGAGAGGCGATGAACGCCGCGAAGGAGAGTGAAGCGGCGGCCCGGCACGCGCTGTTCCGCGCTGATGAAACCTTCACCGCGCTTCAGGGAAAGGTCCACGCACTCGAGTCGCTCGAGCGCGAACGCGTCGGGCTGGCGCCTGCCGCGGCGCGGCTTCTCCGTGAGCGCGGTCAGTTTGGCGATGGGTCGGTGCTCGGGCCGCTCTCGGATTTCGTGAATGCCAGCGCTGCGTCCGCGCTACTCGTCGAGCGCTACCTGGGCGCGACGGTGCACGCCGTGGTCGTGCGCGATCGTGAGGCGGCGGAGACGATCCGTCGGTGGCACGCGACGAGCAATCCGGGGCCGCTGCTTCTCTTACCGCTCGATGCGGTCCGCGACGCGAATGAAGCGGCTGCCGCGGGCGAGCTCGTGGCCGACGTGGACGCCGCCGCTCCGGCACAAGCATGGGTTCGTGCATTGCTTGGCAACGTGCGGGCGCTCGATGATGGCGCGGCGTTCGTGGACGCGCGTGGTGCCGTGTGGCTCCCGGGCGCGACCGGAGGCCCGGGCCCCCTGCGCCGACGTGCAGAGCTGTTTGCGCTTCGCGCCGAGCTCAGTGCAAGCGCGGAGGCGCGCCAGGCGGCATCGGCCGCGGCGGACGCCGCGCACGTTGCGTTGAACGCCGCGAGCGAACGAGTGTCGGCGGCGTCGGACGATGCGTCGGGACTCCAGCAGGAGCTTCGGCGTGCCGGCGAGCAGCGATCTGAGCTCGCGCGTCGCCTTCAGCGCGCGGAGCGCGAGGTGGCAGATGCCGCGGTGCTCGCGGGCCGGCTGCAAGCTCGCGCCGACGAGCTTCGTGCGCGCATTGCAACGATCGATGCGTCAGCGGCGGAGCTGTCGCAGGTGATCGAGGAGCAGGACGGCGCCACGTCGAGTGCGCGGTCTCGCCTGGCGGACGCCGAACGAGCACAGGACGAGGCTCGCGAGCAACGGACTGCTGGCCAGATCGCAGAGGCGCAAGCGCAGGCACGGCTTCAGGTGGCGTCCGACCGCGAGCGTCGCCTCGCCGAGGAGCTGACCTCGGCATCCGCCAGGCTCGCGTCGCTGGGACAGGAGCTCAGCACGCTCGCCGACGCGGATCGCTCACTGGCCGAGCAGATGGCGGCGTGGCAACTCGATCTCGATGCACGCGACGCGACGCTCCACGACACGGACGATCGACTGGCCACGGCCGAGCAGTCCGTTCGTCTGGCCGACGAGGCGCTCACCGACGCCGAGCATACGCTCGACGACGTTAGGCGCCAGGCGCACCAGCTGGCTGACGAGCTTCACCACGCCGAGCTGCGCTTCACCGAGCTGGCCGGCCGGCGCACGGCGATCCGCGAGCGACTGGAGACCGAGTGGCGGAAGCCGCTGGACGATCTGCTGCAGTCGTTCACGCCGGTGGAGGTGGACGACGAGACGCTGCGCAGTGAAGTGGAGCAGCTGCGTGCCCAGCTCGAATCGTTAGGTGTGGTGAACCCGCTGGCGATCGAGGAGCACGAGGAGGAAACGAAGCGACTCGACTTCCTCACGTCGCAGCGCGCGGACCTGGCCGAGGCGAAGAACTCCCTCGCTCTGGCGATTCGTGAGATCGACGCGACGGCGCGCGAGCTGTTCCTCGCGACATTCACCCAGGTCCGGGAAAACTTCCGTCAGATCTTCATGACGCTGTTCGGCGGCGGAGAGTGCGATCTTCGGCTCGAGAACCCGGAGGCGCCGCTGGATTGCGACATCGAAATCCACGCCTCGCCGCGCGGAAAGCGGACGCAGCGCATCCACCTGTTGTCGAGCGGGGAGCGAGCGCTCGTTGCGCTGTCGCTGCTCTTCGGGATCTTCCTGACGAAGCCCAGCCCGTTCTGTCTCCTCGACGAGGTGGATGCGCCACTCGACGACGCGAATATCGGGCGCTTCGTGCGCATGCTGAACCAGTTCAAGAGCCGGACGCAGTTCATCGTCATCACGCACAACCCGCGGACGACGACCGAGGCCGCCGACGCAGTCTACGGCGTCACGATGCAGGAGCCCGGAGTCTCATCCATCGTCAGCGTGCGCATGCGCGGCTCGGCTGTGGAAGACATCGCCGAGCTTCTCGGCGAGGAGCCCGCGACGGCGGCGGCGCCGGCGTGAGATTGGCGGCGCGGCTGGTCGCGCTCTCCGGAGTGGCGCTCGCCGCGGCTATGGCCGCGGCGAGCCCTTTTCCACACCCGAGGATTCCCCCACAGCAAGGGACACCCCCCGATACCGGGCGCCCTGCGATTACCGTGCTCTACCAGAACTTCCCCAATCCCTTTCCGGGCACGACGTCGCGAGCCACGTGCATCTGGTTCGACCTCGACCGCACCACGTCGGTGAGCCTCACGATCCATGACGTTCGCGGCAACCTCGTGCGGACGCTGCTGCCTAACGCTTCCTCGCCGCAGTTCCTCGCGCCCGGGCGCTACGGCCGAGCGCCGTCGTCCGGCGCCGGCTGCGACCCGGCGTTCACGTGGGATGGAACCGCCGCCGATGGCTCTGCGGTGCCGCGGGGGGTTTACCTGATTCGGCTGCGAGCGGCCGGAGTCCAGTCGATCAAGAAGGCAGTGTTCCAGGGGCCGTGATGCGACTCACGACCGTCGGCACCGGAACAGCCGCACCCTGGCCCGGTCGCGTCCAGAGCGGCCATCTCATCGACGCGGGAAACGTTCGACTGCTCATGGATTGCGGGAGCGGCATCGCGACGCGTCTTGCCGACCTTCGCATCGAGTGGCAGACGATCACGCATCTCGCCATCACACATTTCCACGCCGATCACGTCGTCGACATTCCCACACTGCTGTACGCATGGCGCTATGGTCAGCTGCCACCTCGATCGGAACCGCTCGACATCATCGGGCCTGCCGGCACGGTGCAGCTGCTGTCGCGGTTCGCCGCGATCTTCGGCGACGACCTCCTCGCCCTCGGGTACCCGCTCTCGATCCGCGAGCTGGCGCCCGGCGATAGTCTCGCCCTGGCGGACGGCGTGCACCTTCGCTGCACGAAGGTTCCACACACCGAGGAAAGCATGGCATATTCCGTCGAGGTCGGCGGTCGTCGGATCGTGTACACCGGCGACACCGGCCCTGACGGAGCGCTCGGCGCGTGGGCGCACGGATGCGAC
>DATCGG010000012.1:0-11805 GCA_036509075.1 Gemmatimonadaceae bacterium | reverse complement strand
CCGAGGTTTCTCGCACCTTCGGCGTGACGCCAACCACGATCGATGAGCTGTTGAGATCCCGGCTCGTTCCGCTTCCACGTTAGGCTGATCCGGGAGCGATCCGGCTGATCGGTGGCACTCCGAAGAATCCGAACAGCCCTCGTCGTAGATGTCGGACCTGAGAGGGGCCGACCCCACAGACGAAAGGGTGTTCGGATCCCTCGGATTACTCAGATCCTCCCTCGGCGGTGACATCTTTACGCGCCAGGGACGGAATCGAGCTGGCGACACGCGGATTGTCGGTCCGCGTGCGTCCGTGGCTGTTTTCCGTCCGCGTTGATCCGCGCTGACGCTTCTGACCGTCGGCTGCACCGGTACAGCCACTCACTGCCTGCCTCGCCCGACGACTCGGCCGGCTGGTAGCTTCCTCAAGTGAAGATCGGTCGACTCTGGTTGATCATCGCCGCCGCGTGTGTCGTGCCGGCCGTTCTCGACGGCTCGCTCACGTACGTCCAGGGCGTGCTTGCCGGCCGATCCCCATCGTGGCCTGAAGTATTCTGGCAGGCGAACGAGTGGCTCATCCTCGGGGCGCTCACGCCGCTCGTTTACTGGCTTGCCCGCCGATATCCGCTACGACCACCCATCCTCGGCAGAAACCTGCTTGCGCACGTTGGAGGTGCGCTGCTGCTCTGTATCGGTTGGGCGACCGCTGGCGCATCGCTCCGCTGGGCGCTCGGCATTGGACCAACGCAGATCACGAAGACCCAGCATCTCACCGGCTGGCTTCTCACGACGATTCCGTGGGGCACGTTCATGTACTTCACGACCCTCGGCTGTGTGCACGCCTTCGCGTATTTCGTCGAGGCGAAGGAACGAGAGGCGCAGACCGCCCGACTCGCAGCACAGGTGGCCGAGGCGCGACTGGGTGCGCTCAGAATGCAGTTGCACCCGCATTTTCTGTTCAACAGCCTCAACGCGATCACCGTGCTCGTGCGCGATCGAGATACGCTTGCGGCTGGGCGCATGCTCGACCTCCTGAGTGACGTCCTGCGTCAGGTACTTCGGAGCGACCAGGCGCACGAGGTGTCGCTGGCCGACGAGCTGCGGTTTCTCGAGCGGTATCTCGCCATCGAGCAGGTGCGTTTTTCCGACCGGCTCGCGGTCCGGTTCGATGTCGACGAGGCGCTTCTGGACGCCGCGGTACCGGAGTTCCTGCTACAGCCGCTCGTGGAGAACGCGCTGCGCCACGGGATCGCACAGCGCGCTGACGCGGGGGCCGTCGAGGTCTCGGCGCGGCGCGATGGCGACACGCTCGTGCTGTCCGTGACGGACAACGGCCCGGGCCCTGACGCCGATCGCCGCGACGTGAATCGCACTGGCCTTGGCCTCGCGAACATGCGGGAGCGCCTGACGACCTTGTACGGAGCGCGCGCGCAGCTCGAGCTCCACGCTCGTCCCGGACCCGAACGCGGCACGATCGCCACGATAATGATCCCTTTCCGCCGATTGCCTGGGGACGCTGACAACCGTGTTGCTGCGATTGGGGTTTCGTAGTTCCGATTCCCGATTCCCGATTCCCGATTCCCGCACATGATTCGGACCCTTATCGTCGATGATGAGCCGTTAGCCCGGCGAGGCATCCGCCAGCTCCTCACGCCTAACGACGACGTGGAGATCGTGGGCGAGTGCCGGAATGGCCGAGAGACACTCGCCGCGCTCGATACGCTTGCCCCGGACCTCGTGTTCCTTGACGTCCAGATGCCGGAGCTCGATGGCTTCGAGGTGGTGCGTGCCCGCGGGGCGGCGCGCATGCCGTACGTCATCTTCGTAACGGCGTACGACGAGTTCGCCGTCCGGGCGTTCGAGGCGCATGCGTTGGACTACCTCGTGAAGCCGGTGAATGAGGCGCGGTTTGCCGCTGCGCTCGATCGTGCGCGCGAGCGTATGCGATTCGCCCAAGCGCTCGAGCTGACCCGGCGGATCGGCGACCTGCTCGCCGCGCACGATCGACGTGGTGACGCTCGCGTCGAAGGCGACGACCTCTCGGACCGCGTCTCGTCGCTCCTCCCGACCCGGCGACTTATCGTCCCCACGACGACTGGTGAGCTGGTGCTCGACGTGGACGAGATCGACTGGATCCAGGCCGAGGACTATTACGCGGCCGTTCATGCGCGCGGCCGGCGGCACCTCATCCGCGAGTCGCTCGCCTCGCTCGAGCGGCGTCTGGACCCAGACGGCTTCGTGCGCGTACACCGGTCAGCGATCGTTAGGTTGGACCGCGTGCGCGAGATCCGGTCGACCGGACCGGGAGAATCCGTGCTGATCCTGCGGGACGGTACGCGTGTCCCGGTCAGCCGCCGCCGTCGCGAGCAGGTGACGGAATTGATTCGGCGGCTGACGCGTTAGCCCCGCCAGCCATTGGCGGGGTCAGATTGGGGGTCAGATCCCGGGAGGCTACCACTGCGACGGATGCTTCCTCCAGGCTTGGCCTGGCGTCCAAACCCCAAAGGGGAAACGGAAACGGCCGGAAACTACTGATCGGACGGATCGCTCCGAGGACGGGACGATTCCACCCGCAACGAGCTCATTTTGAAGGGGAACAACAACCTCGGGACGCCCATGCTTCCCGAGGCTGTTCCCCAAAAAACACGGCTCGTTGCGGGTGGAGTTTTCCTCCAAGCGGAACGATCCGCAAAATCCGTTGTTTCCGGCCGTTTCCGTTTCCCCTTTCTGAGTATTGCGTGCATCGTAGCCGGTCGAAGCGGAGACCCATCGTCTTCGGTATCGGCGTCAGATCCGGTCATGTGACCCCGGGATCTGACTCCGTTGGCTGCAGAGGAAAGTCCGTTCGCCACCCGCCAGCACCGCTCCCTGACTTGCCGTTGCGAGCCCCGGTATCCTGGTCCATTTGTCGGAATCCAATCCACTCGTTGAGGACCGAGGATGAGCACCGTCGCCTCTCCGACCGGCACGCGCACGCCCGTTGGTTCGTACACGCTGCCTGACGCCGCTCCGCGTCGATCGAGCCAACTCGCGGCCGCCGGTTCCCGCATTGGCTCCATCGACATCATCCGCGGTGCGGTGATGGTCCTCATGGCGATCGACCACGTTCGTGTCTTCTCCGGCGTGCCTGCGGGCGGGCCGACGCCTGGTGTGTTCTTCACACGGTGGGTCACCCACTTCTGCGCGCCGGCATTCATCTTCCTCGCCGGCACCTCGGCGTACCTGTATGGCGAGAAGGTCAGGGATCGCGGCACGCTCGCGCGATTCCTTCTCACGCGCGGTGCGTGGCTCGTCCTGCTCGAGCTCACGGTGCTTCGGTTCGCGTGGACGTTCAACTTCGACTACGCGCACTACGCGCTGGCCGGCGTCATCTGGGTGATTGGCTGGTGCATGATCCTCATGGCGGCACTGGTATTTCTGCCGGTTGCCGCGATCGGTGCCATCGGTGTAGCGATCATCGCTCTGCATAACGTCACCGATTTCTACACTTTCCAGCTCACTCACGCCGCGAGCGCGAGCAGCCTGTCGTGGCTGTGGCAGACCCTCTACTTCGGCGGCAACATCGCGCTGTCCGCGCGAGGTGAGGACGGTCCGCAGCTCGCGGTCCTGTACTCGATCATCCCGTGGATCGGCGTAATGGCGGCGGGCTACGCGTTTGGCCGCGTGATGCGGCTCGACGCTGCACGACGCCGTCGCGTCTGCTTCGCGTTAGGCGGCGGAGCGATCGTGGCGTTCCTGGTCCTTCGGGGTTTCAATCTCTACGGCGACCCGCGGCCCTGGGGTGACGCGGCGCGTCGGGCCGCCGCGCAGAAGCTCGCTGCGCAGCAAGCGGCCGCACAACCTAACGTCAGCGCCGGCCAGCCGACGACGGTGGCCCAACCGCCCGCCACGGCGACGCCTCGGCGGGTGCCACCGCGAACGCCTGCCCTGCTTCAGTTCCTGGGGACCAACAAGTACCCGGCGTCACTGCTGTTCCTCCTCATGACCCTCGGCCCCACCATCCTGCTCGTTCCGCTGCTCGAGCGCTCACGCGGACCCGTCGCGCGCGTGCTCACCGTCTTCGGCCGAGTCCCGTTCTTCTACTACATGCTGCACATTCCGCTCATCCATTTGATCTTCGTGCTGCTCTCGATCGTGCGCTTCGGAACAGTGATCCCCTGGATGACGACGAACCACCCGATGTTCGTGCCACCGCCACCACCGGGCTACACGTATAGTCTGACGGCCCTCTACGCGATCACCCTGCTCGTGGTGACGGCCCTGTATTTCCCTTGCCGCTGGTTCGCGGGGCTCAAGGCTCGTCGCACCGACCGCTGGTTGAGCTACCTCTGATCTTGCGCTACCCCTTGCCCTGGGCGATCGGGTCAGGTGATTAGTTCAAGGCTGTCGGGCGGGCACCGGGTACGCATCGTGCCCCAGAGCGCCCGACCGGGTGCAGCGGACATCACCAGTTCGTCCAGGGGTGGAGGCGCAATGGCTCACAGCCACGGCCACTCGCACGGGCACGAGTACGAGCCCGACCACGAGCATGACGAGGAACACGACGAGCTTCAGCACTGCATCGAGGAGTGTCTGAATTGCCACGCCGTGTGTACCATGACCGTGCAATATTGTCTCACCGAAGGCGGTGAGCACGCCGATGTGAACCTGATCGGCGTGCTGCTCGACTGTGCCGAGCTGTGTCAGGTGAGCGCGAACTTCATGCTGCGCGGGTCGCCGCATCACGTGGTGACGTGTGCCGGCTGCGCCGAGCTCTGCCGAGCGTGCGAGGAGGCATGCCGGTCGGTCTCGGGGGACGACCGCATGGTGCATTGCGCGGAGATCTGCGCGGCCTGCGCGGACTCGTGCGAGCGGATGGCCGGCGGGGCCTCCGAAGAAGAGGCGGAGGAGGACGACGAGTCCTAGCCACCCCAGGCGTCGCAACACCCGGTGCAGACATTGCTATGTCGCATCGGGATGAATGACCAGGTAAAGACGGCCACGGAGCAAATGCGGGAGCTCACGGACGACGAGGTTCGTGAGCGCGTCATCGGGCTCGCGTTCGCCGGCGACCGAGCGCGCTTCGACATGTTCGTCAGCGCGCTGCGGGAGGCGCTGCCGCCCGATGTCACCGTCGTGCTGCGCGGCAGCGCCGTGATCGGCGTTCGCTGGGAAGACGGCGCACCGTTCGACGCCGACGGCCCCGGCACCAGCGACATCGACCTCACGCTCGTCGGCGGCGACATGCTCAAGCTCTGGAGCGACGACGCATTCTACATCCCCAAGCTGCACACGGCACCACTGAACGACGAGACGCCAAATCACTGTCCGTCGCTCGTGCCGCTGCGTCGCGCGTTATGCAGGATCGCGGGGCGTGAAGTGAACATCCAGGCGACCTCCAGCTTTCTGCAGTACGCCCGCGACGTCCTGCTCGACCAGCCGTACTTCAGATTGATCGAGGGCACGAAGGACGATGATGCGAGCGACAACGAGCCGGAGGACGACGCACGCTCGTGACTGCCTCTCGACTTCGGTTCCTGAGCTACAACATTCGATACGGTGGGACCGGCCGGGAAACCCCGCTCGCATCGGTCATCAGCGCTTGCCAGCCGGACGTCGTCGTGCTTCAGGAAGCGACCGACCCCGCGGTCGTGGCTCGCATTGCCGAGAAGGCCGGCTTCCCGCATTGGGGTTCGCGCCCGGGGTATTCGACGGGGTTTCTCAGCCGGCATCCGGTGGCGCATCACGCGTGGCACAGTGCGCGCGGCGCCAAGCATGCCTTTCTCGAGGTCGTGCTCGATGGCACCCATCCGCGCATCTACGGGCTCCATCTCAGCGCGTGGTTCTCGAATTGGAGCGAACGCCGGCGCGCCCGCGAGATCCGACTGCTGCTCGATGGCATTCGCGAGTATCAGGATGGGTTCCACATCATCGCCGGCGACTTCAACGCCATGGCGCCTGGAGAGCGGCTGCACGTCGCGCAGATGCCGCGCTGGATTCGGGCGATGGTGTGGGTGAGCGGCCGGGACATCGCCCGGGATACGATTCAGGTCATGCTGACCGCGAACTACTCGGACGTGTGGCGCAAGTTCCACCCGACGGGCGACGGGTACACGTTCCCCACATGGGGTGCTCACGTTAGGCTGGACTACATCTTCACCCCCGAGCGGTACGCGTCGCGCCTTGCCGAGTGCGCGGTCGTGAAAGACGTTGCCGATGCGGGAGCGGCGTCGGATCACTATCCCCTCCTTGCGGTCGTCGAGGCCAGCGCATGAGCGGTGGCGCGGGGCGGCTCGAGGCCATCTGGCTCAAGCGGGCGCACCGCGGCCCCATGGACCCTCGAACGTCCGCCACGCTCATCGAGGGCAAAGGTGTCGAGGGAAACGTCGACCGAAGCAGTCGGCGTCAGGTCACGCTCATCGAGCGCGAGGTGTGGGATGCGCTCATGCGCGAGACCGGAAGCAGCGCCCCGCCGTCCACGCGCCGCGCCAATCTCATGGTAAGCGGGATCTCCCTCGCCGATACGCGAAAACGTGTGCTGCGAATCGGCGGCACCCGGCTCGAGATTGCCGGCGAGACGAAGCCGTGCGAGCGGATGGAGGAAGCGGTTCCCGGGCTGCAGGCAGCGATGTACGAGAACTGGCGTGGCGGCGCGTTCGCGAAAGTGCTGACTGGCGGCGAGGTCCGGGTTGGAGACGTCGTCGAGTGGGAGGAGAGCGGGAACAGGGAACCGGGAACGGGGAACCAGCAGTAGCCGGATCTCGGTTGACCCCACCAGGCGAGCGGGTCACGACGGAGGAATAGCGGTCCGGCCCCATCCGGCTGGCGCCACGTGACAACTCGGTGCACGATCCAGCGGCTCGTCAATTCGTCCCAACTACCCGGGTGGATCGATGCAATCCTTGCTCAAGGACGTCGCCTACGCGTGGCGGACCCTGCGCTCGAACCCCGCGTTCTCGCTCACGGCCATCATCACGCTCGCGTTAGGCATCGGCGCCAGCACCGCGATCTTCAGCGTGGTCAACGCGGTGCTGCTTCGCCCCCTGCCCTACGGCGACGCCGGGCGCCTCACGCTCATCTGGGGTGACATGGTCAAGCGGGACGTGAAGGACTTTCCGTTCCCGCCTGGCGACCTGCCCGACCTACGGCAGCAGGCCACGCTGTTCCAGGAAATGGGGGGCGTGGGGACGTTCAAGCAACCGTTGGTGGGAGACGGCGGCGAGCCCGAACAGGTGAACGTCGCCGGCGTGACCGAAAACATGCTCACCGTCCTGCGAGCGCGCATTCTGCTGGGGCGGAACTTCAACGCCTCGGACGCCACACCGCTTCCGCCACCCCCGCAGGCGGCGCCTGGTGCGCCACCACCAGCGCCGGCCGTCGGGCCTGACGGGCAGCCACCGCTGGTCGCGAGCTGGATCCTGAGCTACGGGTTCTGGCAGCGGCGCTACGGCGGCGATCGGAACGTGATCGGGAAGATGGTCGATGTCGGGAACGGGCGAGCCGAGATCATTGGGGTGCTGGCGCCCGAGTTCGAGCTGCTGTTTCCACCGAGCACCGATGTCGAGCGCAATCCCGACATCTACACGGCACTCCGGATCGACTTTGCGACGGCGTCCCGGACGAACGTCTTTCTACGCATGGTCGGCCGCCTGAAGCCGGGTGTGACGATGCCACAGGCGCAGCAGCAGCTCGACAACGTCGCCGCCGATCTCCGCCGGCGCTTCCCGATCAAGGAAGCCGCCGGACTGCACATCCGCGCCGAGTGGATGCGTGATGACCTCGTAGCGGACGTGCGCCCGGCGATCATCGCGCTCATGGGCGCGGTGAGCTTCGTGCTGCTCATCGCGTGCGCGAACGTCGCGAACCTCATGCTCGTTCGCGCCGCCTCACGCGAGCGCGAGCTCGCCGTCCGCTCGGCGTTAGGCGGGACGCGGTGGGGACTCATCCGCCAGATGCTGACCGAAAGCATGCTCGTCGCCACCCTCGGCGCGCTCGTCGGCTTCGGGCTTGCACAAGCCGGAATCAAGCTGCTGCTCGTACTGGCGCCGGAGAACCTGCCACGTCTGGAGTCAGTGTCGGCGGATCCGAGCGTGCTCGTGTTCACCATCCTCGCGGGCATCGTGTCTGCGGCGGCGTTCGGCATCGTGCCGGCCCTGCGCGCGTCACGTCCGGACCTGGCCGATATCCTTCGGTCGGCCGGGCGAACCGGTGGTCTCGCTCGCGGGCGCAGGATCCGCAACGCGGTCGTGACCGCGGAAGTCGCCCTCTCGTTCGTGTTGCTGATCGGCTGTGGTCTCATGCTGCGGAGCTTCATCGCGCTGCAGCACGTGGATCCAGGCTACGACCCGAAAGGGCTGCTCACGTTCTTCGCGGTGAGCGGTCGACCTGGCGGGCCGGACGTGCAGGCGGGGATCATCCGTCAGCTGGCGGAGCGTCTGCGGTCGGTTCCCGGTGTGACCGGCGTGACGGCCGCGAGCCCGCTGCCGCTCGACGGTGGGATCGTGAATGCGCGCTGGGGGACCGAAGCGGCCGTGACGGACCCGAGCAAGTTCCAGCAGGCGAACGTGCACATCGTGCTGCCCGGCTACTTCAAGGTGATGCGGTCGAAGTTTCTCGAGGGCCGTGACTTCACCGAGGCTGACAACAACCCTAACGCGGTGCTGGCGATCATCGATCGCAACTTCGCGGCGAAGGCGTTCCCGGGGCAGTCGGCGATTGGCAAGCGACTCTACGTGCGCGTTCGATCGAACGATCCGGAATGGTTCGAGGTGATCGGTGTCGTGGACCGCGAGCGACACGAGACGTTGGCCGCGGATAGTCGCGAAGCGATGTTCCTGACGGACGGCCTCTTCGGCCATGGTGCCGTCGCAAGGTGGGTGGTGCGCACGTCCGGCGACCCGAACGCACTCGTGCCAACGATTCGCTCGGCCATCAGGGAGCTCGATCGTCAGATGCCCGTGTCGGAGGTGCAGCCGATGACGGCGTTCGTGGATCGCGCGATGGCCTCCACGCGATTCGCGCTGGCACTGATCGCGACGTTCGCGGCGATCGCGGTCGTACTCGCCGCAGTGGGGCTGTACGGGGTGTTGTCGACCGTCGTCCGGCAGCGCACCGCGGAGATCGGCGTGCGGATGGCGTTCGGCGCGAACACGTCGAGCATTTTCCAGCTCGTGATCGGCCACGGGCTGCGGCTGAGCGCGATCGGCATAGCGTTAGGCGCCGTCGGCGCGCTGGCACTCACGCGTGGGATGAAGACCATGCTCGTCGGCGTGAGGCCGACCGACCCGCTGACCTTCGTTGCCATTGGCGTGCTGTTCATGGCCGTCGCGGCGGTTTCTTCATGGATTCCGGCGCGAAGGGCGGCAGGACTCGACCCTAACGTTGCACTTCGCGAGGAATAGACAAACAGCGCACTGGGTACTCCTTACTCAGTATTGGTTACTCGGACAGGTAATTGGTTGCTGGTATTGGTTATCAGTGATTTGAACCCTCGGAATGCCTCTCGCAGCGAGATGAGCATCCCGAGGGTTCTGCTTACCCGTAACCTGTACCAGTAACCAATTACCAGTTCGGTTGCGCCGTTTAGTCCTCTGCTCCAACCGCCTGCACTTGTGCGGCGACTCCGCCCATGATGGCAACGCCGGTGATGCGGACGACCGGAGCGTCCTTCGCCGTGCCGGCTTCGTCGATCCGGTCCTCGAAGCCGCCCATGATCGCGACACCGTCCGTCTCGAGACGCACGCCCGGCGGGACGCGCACATCCAGACCGCCCATGAAGATGAACGCGCGAATCTCCGTGACGCCCGGAGGAAGCTCGGCCTCGCGCAGGTCGAGCTGAACGCCACCCATGATCGCGACCACTCGGAGACGTCTTGGAATGCGCCAGAGCCCGCGGCGAACGATACCCGACATGATCGCCACGAGGCGCTCGCGCAGCTTCGGTGCAGGGGCGTTCGGTTCGAGGGATGCCGGCAACGGTGCGCCAGTCGCGAGCGCCGGCAGCCCGTCGAGCAGCGAATCGACCTCTTGCGGTGTCGTCGCTGAATAGACGCGCGCCATACGGGTCTCGAGGTCGTCGAGCGAGATGTTGTCGCGCGCGAAGTGCTCGCTGAGCGCCTCGATGACGCGCTCACGCACCTGCTCGAGTGGTCGAGTCGGAAGTTGGCGTGGATCGCTCACGAATGAAGACTGAGCCTTCAGGGCGGCGGAAGGTAGTGGAGGCGACATCGTCGCTGGGCCGAGCCGTGTATCACTCAGGGCGTACGGCTTGCGCAACTATTAGGATGAGTGACATCCCGTCCCGCCGCCATCCGATCCGAACGAGACGCACATGACCAGTCCTCCGCCGGCCAGCGCCACTCCACTCTCACCCGACCGGCGACAACAGCTCGAGGAGGTAAGGCGCGGGCTCTTGCGCGTGCACAAAGCGCTGCTGGAGGATGCCCGCATTCGCTACGAGCGCGAGCAGGGGAGAATCGAGGGGAGCGGCGCACTCCTCCAACTGGTGCTCAACGACCCATGGTTCGCGTGGCTGCATCCGCTCTCGGGACTGGTGGTGCAGATCGACGAGCTGCTCGCGTCCGACGAGGCGACGTTGGCGGATGGTGAGGCACTGCTCAACCAGGCGCGGGGCCTGATCAGGCCTGACGCGAACGGCGATGGGTTTCACCGCCGCTACCATCGCGCGATTCAGGATGTGCCCGATGTGTTGATCGCGCATGTGGCGCTGGGAAAGCACCTGCTTTGATCGGCCCAAGCTGCCTACATCGGTATTGCATCGTGATTATACAGAGGTATATAATCGCCCATGCCCTCCGACATGCGGCGCCACTGGTTCTACATCCTGCTTTCGCTCGCCGAGCGCGACCGCCACGGCTCCGGCATCGTCCGAGACGTCCTCGAGCTCACCGGTGGCGAGCTGCGACTCTGGCCCGTCACCCTCTATGGCTCGCTCGATGAGCTCCGCGAGCATGGGTGGATTCGCGAGCTCGGCGCCGCGCCGGAACCCGACGAGGACCGCGGCCACCGACGCTGGTTCCGCATAACGCCGCAGGGTCGCCGCGCCCTCGTGGCCGAGATGGAACGCATGCGATCGCTCGTCGCCGTGGCGCAGCGCCGGGTGGCTGGAATCGGAGATCCGTCGTGACGGGCGGCGCCCGTCGGAGTGGTCGGCTCGCGGAACGCCTCTTTCGCGCGGCGCTCCGCGTTCTCCCCGCCGACATGCGCGAGCGCGACGGTGCCGAGATCGAAGCGCTGTTCGCCCACGAGTCCGAGAAGGCCCGCGCGAGTGGCGTGCCGCGCCACCTGGCATTCGTCATCGGAGCGGTGTGGGACATCCTGCGCCGAGCGCCCTACGAACACTGGCGGCGGCGTGGCCGCCGTCGCAACGAGGATTCCACGATGGGCTCTTTCCTTGCCGACCTGCGGTTCGCCTTCAGGTCCTTCGGTCGCCAGCCTGGAGCCACCACCCTCATCGTCCTGACGCTCACGCTCGGCGTCGCGGCCAACACTGCGGTGTTCGCGATCGTGGACGGATTGTTCCTGCGCCCGTTCCCGTTCCCCGAACCCGGTCGCCTCGTGTATCTGAACGAACGCGCCCCCACGTGGAATCTGGAGCTCACGGGCATCAACTATCCGGACTTCCACACGTGGCGGGAACGCGCAAGCACGTTCGAGAGCATGGCGCTCTGGGCGGAGACCAGCGTCAACCTCGCCGATGCGTCCGGTGCCGAGCGCGTCGAGGGGCTCGCCGTCACGTACGACTTCCCGAAGACGTTAGGCATCCGGCCGGTCCTCGGGCGGAGCTTCACGAAGGAAGAGGACGGCCCAACGCCATCGCGCGTC
>DATCGG010000011.1:0-9453 GCA_036509075.1 Gemmatimonadaceae bacterium | reverse complement strand
CGCCGCCGGGCTCCCAGGTATTCAGCGGCTTCCTGCCGGAATTCCGGCCGACGGTGGTGGACTGGTCTGCAGCGACCGGCATTCGCGGGATCGCGGCCAAGTGGAATTACGACGTATCCGCGTCGTACGGCCACAACCTGTTCGACTATCAGCTCCGGCACACGCTCAACGCGTCGTTAGGCCCGTGCCTCGATACGCCATGCGCGCCTGGGCTCGATGGCATCCTGGGAAATGCCGACGACCCGGGTATCCCGAACAGCACGCATTTCTACGCCGGTGGCCTGCGAGCAGGCGAGCTCGGGCTCTCCGCCAGCATGTCGAGGCCGGTCGAAATCGGGCTGCCTAACGCACTCAACGTTGCGTTCGGCGCGACGTACCGGCAGGAGACGTTCGAGCTCGTGCCCGGCGAGAAGGGGTCGTGGATCCAGGGCGGCCACCTGAACCAATACGACGAGCCGGCGCCGCCGGGCTCCCAGGTATTCAGCGGCTTCCTGCCCACGACCGCGGCCGACGAGTCCCGCGGCAACACGGGCGCGTACGTGGACCTCGAGACGGACCTCACGAAGAAGCTGCTCGTGAATGCCGCGGCCCGGTTCGAGGACTACACCGATTTTGGGTCCAACCTGAGCTGGAAGCTCGCGGCGCGATTCCAGGCGGCGACGCAGTTCGTGCTCCGGGCCGCGTTCAGCACCGGGTTCCGCGCCCCCTCGTTGGCGCAGAACTTCTACGGCAGCCGCATCACGAACTTCCGGCTCGATCCGGTAACCGGAAAGCAGGCGCCATTCGAGGTCGGCATCTTCCCGGTCAACAGCGAAATCGCGCAGACGTTAGGCGCGAAACCGCTCAAGCCCGAGACGTCGCTCAACTACAGCGCGGGCTTCGCCTGGAGCCCGACCGACCAGTTCAACATGACGGTCGACGGCTACCTCATCGACCTCCACGACCGCATTCTGCTCACGGGCAACATCGGCGGCGACAGTGTCGAGAAGATTCTCGAGGCGAAAGGGCTTCCGATCACGTCGGCCCAGTACTTCACGAACATCATCGACACGCGCACGAAGGGCGTCGACCTCACGGCGAACTACCGGACGACGCTCGGTTCGTTCAGTTCTCTCCTGCTGACGGCCGGAGCGAACTTCACGAAGAACGAGATCTCCGACGAGCGCCCACTGCCTCCGGCACTCGAGGGGACGGGTGCGGAGCTGGTGGACAAGTTCACAACGCTCGTGATCGAGAAGGAGCGGCCCGACTGGCGCGGGACGCTCACGGCAAACCTCTCGCGCGGTCAGGCGGATCTCCTCGCGCGGGGCTCCTACTACGGCAAGTTCTGGTCGGCCCCGGGCCTGTGCGACGAGTGCGAGCAGCAGTTCGGCGGCAAGACGCTCTTCGACCTCGAGGGCGGGTACCGCTTCGGCGCCATGCGGTGGGCGCTCGGCGCGCGGAACCTGTTCAATACGTTCCCGGACAAGAACTCACTCGACAACGGCTATGGGATCTTTCCGTGGGCCGGCGCGTCGCCGTTCGGCTACAACGGACGATTCGTGTACGTCAGGACGGAGATGGTGTTCGGACGGTAAAGGCCGGGAACCGGGATCGGGGAACCGGGAACAGAGGCTCCACGAGGAGTCACTGTTCCCGGTTCCCGGTTCCCTTCTTCTCCCGTCTCCCTCAGTTACGCACTGTCTCTATCAGCGCACCGAGGCGATCACGCATGCCCGCGTGCAACGACTCGGGCGGCGGTTGCCGCACCAGATGGAACTTCCCCCGCTTCTCGACGACGTCGGCGTGCGAGTCGCCCGAGTCGTCGCGCCAGAAGCGGAGCGTCGCCGTCGCGTCACCGAGCCGCAACCGTCGCACCGTTACCTCGGGCAGCCACGGCGGGAGCGCGGGGTCCACGAAGAGCGTGTGGAGCATCGCGACCGGCTGCAGGCCGAGAAGACTCTGCATCACCAGCACTAGGCCACTCTGGTTCCACGCTTGAATCGGATTTGCCCGCGGGTAGGCGCCAGGGTGTGGAAACTCTGCCCGCGAATACCCGCCAACGCACTCCGGCACGCGCCCGCGCTCGTACAGCCGCGTTAGGCTCACCATCCCCTCGGCGAGGTGGAGCGCGCGTGTGTCGAAACCGAATCGCCGCAGCCCGAAAACGATCGTCGCGTTCTCGACCGCCCACACCGTCCCGAGATGGTACGACAGGGGGTTGTACGCAACGTGCGTGGTCGAGAGCGTTCGGACGCCCCATCCGCTGAACATGTCCGGCGCAAGGAGGCGCCCAACGAGCTTCGGAACGTGCTCGTCGGCCACGATTCCCGCCGCGAGACAGTGTCCGGCGTTCGATGTCACGCTTCGCGCGAGGCGCTTGTCGGGATCGAGCGCGAGCGCGACACACTGCTCGTCTTCCATCCACCAGTCGCGGTTGAAGCGTGCCTTGAGCTCCGACGCCGCGTGCCACAGGGCTTTCGCCTCGTCGTGCGTGCCGAGTACCCAGCTGAGGACCGCCGCCAACTGTTGTGCGGCGAACCAGTAACCTTGCAGCTCGCACGTGGCGAGTGGGGCCGGCACCGGCGTTCCGTCTTCGTACAGAATCGCGTTGCCGCTGTCCTTCCACCCTTGATTCTTCGCGCCCTTGGGCGATTTCGTCTGATACTCGAGATAGCCGTCTCCGTCGCAGTCGCCGCGTTCACGCGCCCAATCGAGAATGCGCCGCGCGGTGTCCCAATGACGCTGGAGAAACTCGCGATCACCACTCCACGCGAAGTGGTGCGCGAGCCCGATCACGAACGCGAGCGGACTCGCGAAGTCGCCGTAGTACCGATCGAACGGGAGATGGCCCAGGCGTGACAGGGGCCCGGTGCGCACCTGTTGCACGATGCGGCCGGGCTCCTCATCGCGCTCTGGATCATCGTGACTGCCCTGCAGGCGGCCAAGGCGGGTGAGAGACGCGTCCAGGAGCTCGCCACCGTCCAGCATCGCGGCCTGCCAGCCCACCGTGATGGCGTCCCGACCGAACAGCGCGGGGTAGAGCGGGATTCCCGCCTGCGGCGCAAGCCACTCGTCCTCGGGTCCCTCCAGCAGAGCGAAAGACCCGAGATCATCGGCCGCCTGTGAGACCGTCTCCGCGACCGCCGTATTGTGCGGCGTCTCGAACGTCGTCAGGCGCGATCTCCAACGTTCAACGCGAGCCATGCGACGCTCGCCGTCATGCTCGCCGCCCGATCCATCGTGCGGTGTCACTACCAGGCGGCTCTCGTGCTGCTGCGCTGGATCCAGCTCCAACCGCGTCGCAAATCCGCCAGGCAACCCTTCCCACCGCCCTCCAACGCTCCGGACGCTCGTGGCGAGCGAAAGCTCCGGGTGCGCGTAACGGAACACCAGCTCATCGCCCTCGGAGCGAGACTCCACCGGCGCCGTCTGCTGGCGGCGCGCCGAGAGTGCTTCCTGGATGTCCGCGAAGTCCGCGCTCAGCTCCCAGCGCACGTGGAGCCTAACGTGTTGGAGGGAACGATTGGCGATCGTGAGCACCACCACCAGATCGCGCGGGGTCACCTGCAGGCGGATGCGAATGTCGATGCTCCGCTGCGTCACGCCGGACTGGTCGCGCCAGACCCAATCGTCGGCCATGTCGGTGCCGCCGCCTTCGAAATGCGTGAGCTCGGGGTAGATGTACACGGCCGCGAGCTCGGCCTGCCGGTGGTCACCTTCGGCGCAAAGCCACGGCGCGGAATCGTTGACGCGTAGACGCAGGGTGCGGAGGTGTCTCGTCTCCGCGAAGAAGTAGCCCGTGAGATCGTCAGCCTCCCCGCACTCGAGGCGCTCGTTCGTGACGAGAAGCGACCGACCGCGCCAGGCGTAGCGATGTGTCGGTTGAACGCGCGCCCGAGCTCCGGCCCAGTTGGCGCCGTCCAAGTGCCCTACGGCCGTCCGGCTGTGATCATCTGCCCCTCCTGCGTGACTCGACTATCGGGTCCGCTGGGCAATCACCATACCCCGTGAGGCTTGTGAATCTGAGCAAAACGGCGGATCTTCGGGGTCCGTCTCAACCGGCTCGCTAAAGGAGTCGGCAACCAGGTTGAACGGTATTTGGGGGGCCGGACTGCTCGTTGTCGATTTTCGGCTGTTTGGTTCGACGTAGAGTAGAACCCGTCAGGTAGCCCCACACCCGACCGAGAGTACCCATGCTGCTCACTGACCTCCGCTACGCCGCCCGAACGCTGCTGCGAGCCCCCGGCTTCGCGCTGACCGTTATCCTCACGCTCGGGCTCGGCATAGGAGCGAACACCGCGATCTTCAGCGTCGTCCGGGGCGTGCTGCTTCGGCCCCTGCCCCACAAGGACGGAGACCGGCTGGTCTATCTTCGTCATTCCATAAAGGGTCCCGGCGGCGAGAACGTGGCCTTCTCCGTTCCGGAGATCAACGACTTCCGCGAAAGCGCCAAAAGCCTCGCCGCGGTCGCCGAGTACTCGGAGATGATCTACACCCTGCAGGGGAAGCAGGACGCGGTCCGCATGAACGTCGGTCTCGTGACCGGCAACTACTTCAAGGTCATGGGGCTGTCGGCCATCGCCGGCCGCCTGCTCAACGAAGGCGACGATGGCCTGAACGTCCCGCCGGTCATGGTGCTAACGACCGAGTATTGGATGAAGCGCTTCGGTGGCGACCGGAGCATCATCGGCAAGCACGTCGTCCTCGGCGGCAAGTCGGTCGAGATCGTCGGCGTCGTGCAGCCAGCACCGTACTTCCCTAAGCCCATGGACGGTCTCCTGAACATGATCATGAGCGAGCATCACACGAGCGCGCTCATGATTCAGGGACGGAGTCATCGCATGACGGAGATGATCGCGCGCCTCGCGCCAGGCGCGACCGTCGATCAGGCGAGGGCGGAGGCCGGGACGATCAACGCGCGCGTCGCGAAGGCATTTCCGCAGGACTACGATCCAGGCTCCGAGTACAAGATCTCGGTGATCCCGTTCCACGAAGTCCTCGGCGAGAACGCAAAGGTGACGCTCTGGCTGCTCATGGCCGCGGCGGCGTTCGTGATGATCATCTCGGCCGCGAACGTGGCGAACCTGACCCTCATGCGATCGGTGCGCCGCGAGCACGAGCTGGTGGTGCGTGCGGCGTTAGGCGCCGGCACGCGTCGGCTCCGCCAGCTGTTGCTCGCCGAGAATCTCGTGCTCTCGCTCGCCGGCGCGGTCCTGGGGTTGATCATCGCGGTCGCCGGCGTCCAGCTCCTCATCTCGCTCGCGGCGCGCTATTCGCCACGGGCGAACGAGATCCGACTCGACGGCATGGTGCTCGGCTTCACGCTGCTGCTCTCGCTCGTTGTGGCGGTGATTCTTTCCTATGCCCCCAAGCTCGCCAAGGAGGGCTCGCTCGCGGCGTGGGTCGCGGCGGGCGTCAACCGGATGAGCGGAGGCGTCCGGCGGCAGCGTCTGCAGCGCAGCCTGGTCGTAGCGCAGATCGCCGTGTCGGTAATCCTGCTCACCGGCGCTGGCTTGCTGACGCGAACGATGCTGCAGCTGTCCGAGGTAAAGACGGGGCTCAACACCGAGAACATCCTCACGATGGAAGTGCCGTTCGACTTCGAGGCGAAGAAGGACGAGGATTCGAAGGCGCTGTTCGAGCGCATGCAGCTCGAGGTGTCGGCGATCCCGGGTGTGAGCGAGGTCGGCATCGGATCGACAATGCCGCTGCGCACGGCCTTAGCCGTGCTCGATGTGAAAGCGGACGGACGGCCGCTCGCGAGCGGCGAGGCGATTCCGCGTGCCGACTACCGAACGGTGAGCCCGGGGTACTTCCGCGCGTCGGGAATTCCACTGCTCAAGGGGCGGGAGTTCGCCGAGACCGATGGGAAGACATCGGCCAAGGTGGTGATTCTCAACAAGTCGCTGGCCGACAGGCTGTTCGGGGATCGCGACCCGATCGGTCAGAAGGTTGCCTGGACGGGCGAGGTCCTGAAGTTCATCGGACTGAGCGACGAGTGGCGCACGGTCGTCGGCGTCGTTGGCGACACGAAGGATGGCGGGCTCGATGCGGCGCCTCGGGGCGCGATGTTCCAGCCGATGAAGCAGGAGGCGATGTTCGGCGGCGGACTGGTGATCCGTGCGCAGCGCGATCCGGCGGCGCTCGCGTCGGCCGCGACGCGGATCGTCCGGCAGATCGTTCCGAACGATCCGATCGAGAACGTCCAAACGATCGAGCAGTTCAAGAGTCAGAGCGTGGCGCCGCGGCGGTTGAACGCGATTCTGGTGTCGTCGTTCGGCGTGCTGGCGGTGATCATTGCGGCGGTCGGGATTGCCGGCGTGCTCGCGTTCTCGGTGAGCGCGCGGACGAACGAGATCGGGATCCGCATGAGCCTCGGCGCCGACAGCGCGCGGGTTCAGCGGATGATCCTGGGCGAAGGGGGAACGCTCCTGGGGTACGGGCTGTTCCTCGGAGTAGCGGGCGCGCTGATCGGGACGCGGCTGATTCGTGGACTGCTGTTCGGCGTGGCGCCTAACGATCCGGCGACGCTCGTCGGCGTGGCGGTGCTCATGGTCGCGGTGGGAATCGCGGCGTGCTGGCTTCCGGCGCTGCGGGCGGCGCGGATCGATCCGGCGGTGGCGATTCGAAGGCAGTAGGGGGAAATGGGGTGAGAGTCAAAGGGCCGGCGCGTCACGCGCCGGCCCTTTGACTCTCACCCCATTTCCGGCGGCAGGCGACGGGCGAAGGGCGACGGGGCGACGGGCGACGGGGCGACGGCGACGGACTCCACGATGGCAGCCGGTCACGCCTAACGTATACTGCGCGAGACCCATAGCCTCGGCGCATTGTGCTCGGGGTCGGAGTGACGTAGGGCCGACAGCGCATCGACGCGTTCCTGGAAGGAACGACGCGCCGCCCCCGGCAAGAGTTGCGTGGGTGGCGACCCAACGAGGCGACTGGGGAGGCGTTAGGTCGGCGCACGTTCTCCGGTCTTGCCCTTAGTTGCACCCGCGTGTGCGGGACTCCATCGTAGTCCCATCACTATCGGAGGTCGCCCATGCTCCTCGTTCGTCGAACGTTGTGCCTCGCCGCCATTGGTGTCGCTACCGTCAGCTGCTCCAATCCGACGTCGCCCAGAATCCCGGTCGCGACGGTACTGGTTCAGACCGACACGCTCCTCGGAGCGTTGGTGCCCGCGGGGTCGGTGACGCGGTTACAGTTTACTGCCCCCATTTCGGTCCATAACGCGGGACGTGCGTCCATCACATGGGTGGATTGCGCCACGACGGTAGAAGCGCCAAACGGTGCCGCCTGGGAGACCGTGTGGTCGCCCGTCTGTGCGCTCGCATCCCCGAGCGGACTAGAGATTCCTGCAGGCGAAACGCGGGAGGTCGCCGTCCGTGTCGACGCTGCCGTCGCCGGGCCTGCGGGCCCGGTGTGGGGTAGGCAGACCATCTCCGGTACCTATCGATTCACTGCTGGCCTGCAGTACGACGGCGTTGGCGGTCGTATCCCGATGATTGCCTCGAACACGTTTACTCTCACCGTCGAGTGAATTTCGGCTCAGAGCCCAATTTCCTGGACGTCGCGGAACGAAACACCTAGCCGCTGCGCCATGGTTCGATCGGACGCTGAGCGTCCGATTACGACACTACGATCGAGGGCCACGCTCCGCTCGATCGCGAACTCGAGGACCGACCCGGGCAGCGGCTTGCGACACCAGCAGACCGGCGGGCCGGCGTCGTGCGGGCAGCACGCGAAGGTGATGTCGAGGCCCAGATTCGCACGGGTTTTCGCGAACTCGGCCTCGACGTCCTCACGCGTCATCGACCCACGTGCCAACTGCGGCCGCCACGCATGGGCGAACAGGAGCCAACCATCCGCTGCATAGCGTGCGAGCGTCTCGCGCCGTTCCAGCGTCAGGTCATCATAGTCGAGAATGACCGCTCGATTTGTAGCGTTAGGCAGACCATGCCGGACGAACTGGCGTTCCTCCACCGCGGTGAAGCCCTCGTCAGGCACTGGCGGCTCCAGGCTGCGCTCGTAGCGGAACAGCGCGTCCGGACCGAGGTACCGCGTGTCGGTCCGCCCACGCTCGCGAATCTCCTCGGGACTCGGCAAGGATCCGTGCACTTCGATCATTCGAGCGATCGCGTTGATCTGCGCGTCACCGATATCGGTCGAAGCCCAGACGCATCGAACTGGCACTCCGAACCGCCATGCACATTCGATCACCTCGTTGCGCGACCGGCGCGACGGGTAGGTGTTGTCCAGAACCCAGCGCCGCTTGCCCGCTGCGAGACCAGCGTCCAGCTCGGCGACCAGATCCGCGAGTGATCCGCCTCGCGTGTCACGATTCAGCCGCTCGTAGCCCGCGGTCTCCAGCTCGCGCGCGATTGTGCTCTTCCCCGCACCGGGCATTCCCATCACGAGGACCACCTCGCCGTCGCTTACGTCGGAAGGACGTCGCTCCGAGCGAGGCGTGCGAAGCAATCGGCCAGCGTAGCGGTGGTCGAGCTCGCGGCGGTCCTCATCGGTCAGCCTAACGCGTAGTACCCGAGCGATCGACCGTGCGGTCTCCACGTGTGTCGCACCAGGAATTGGCGTGACAACCGGACTCAGGTCCATGAGCCACCCGAGCGCGACCTCGGCCGGCGTGAGCCCGTGGCGCGCGGCGACTTGCACGAGCCCGGCATCCTTCGCCAGGCGACTCACTCGCTCGCCGCCCAGCGGCCGATACGCGATGAGTCGAATCCCGTGGTCCCGACAGTACTCGGCCACGCCGTTCCTGAGGTTCTCGTCATCGAGTGGCGACAGGCTCACCTGCACCGACGATATCTCCGCGATCGCCCGCGCCGCCGCGATCTGTCCCACGGTCACGTTACACAGGCCGATGCGCCGGATTAGACCATCCCTCTGCAGCGATGCCAGCGCTCGCACACTGGTTTCGAACGGCGTTTTCGGATCGACGGCGTGGAGGTGATAGAGGTCGATGGCGTCGACGTCGAGCGCGCGACGGCTCGCCTCACACGCCGCCCGAAGTGATTTGGCCTTCGCATCGGCGACCCACTTTCCGCCGGGTCGGAGGAGCCCACCCTTCGTCGCCACTTCGACTCTCGATCGATCACCGCCCCAGGTCCGCAGCGCCTCGGCGATGAGGCGCTCGTTGTGGCCGGTTTCGGAGTCGTCGCGGCAGTAGGCGTTCGACGTGTCGAGCAGCGTCGCGCCGGCGTCGAGCGCGGCGTGAATGACCGCGATCGACCGCGCGTCGTCGCGGTCGGCTGCCGTGGAGAGGCGCATGCAGCCGAGGCCTATGGTCGAGGTCATGGCCCAGGGAAGATGCCTCGTGGGCGGGAACTGGGAACTGGGAACCGGGAACGGGGAACCGGGAACGGGGAACCGGGAACCGGGAACGGGGAACCGAGGCCCTCTTTCGGGACGACGGCGATCCCTCGCTTCGCTCGGGATGACACCTGCTCTTTCGCCTGC
>DATCGG010000010.1:0-2494 GCA_036509075.1 Gemmatimonadaceae bacterium | reverse complement strand
CGCCCGGCCGGCGCCGATCGCAATTGTTCGATGATAGCTTCGGCTGTACAGCCGAGGTTCGTACTCTTGCCGCTCGGCGCTCCGAGCCCGTTGATCTGCTGCTGCCATGCGGTCCTGGTTCGGTCTGACGCTGGCGTGGGTGGAATCAGGGTATGCGGACAATCAGCGAAAAGGCGGACTTCCAGATCGTCTCCGTCAGGAACTGCCGCCGAGAACTCTCCAAGCGCTTGCCGGACTGCCGGCCAGAGCGGCTTCATCGATCCGCTTTCGTCCACCAATAGCAAGTACGACGCATGGAGTGTATCGAGACGAGCACGCTGACATAGTTTCGGCGCCGGGAAATCCTTGTCCGCGCACGGCCCTGCCGAGCTCTGTGCGGCAGCTATGCTGGGGACACACACCACTCCTGCAAGCACGAGCAGGCTGAGCAGGCTCTGTTCAAAGCGGTTGAGATGCGTTGCTCGCATGCGGCTCTACAGACTGACGGCAAACGGTGCGGCGAACATAAGGCCACGTTAGGCCCGTGGACCAGGCCAGCCAATTGGGGACGTTAGACAGGTTTATCGAGCGAATGTGCACACAACATACGGCAGAGTCGGCGCTGATGGCGCGCGAGCATCCTGTCGGACTCTTCCTTGTCGACGTAGCCGCCCCGGGTTGTTGGAAATACCCAATCAAGGGACGAGCGCGGCGACGCGCCTAGCGACCTCCTCTCGTACATCGCTGGGCTCGAGCACCTCCGCGTCCGGCCCATACTGCAGCACGTGGCGCACTCCCCACTGCACGTCGAGCAGCGGGTGGTCGAGAGTAAGCGACCCATCCGCGTCCGGCTGCACGCCCTCACGTTCGGCGATCCATCGCGCGATCCGCGGTGAATAGCGCACGCGCATCTTCGCGGGCGCGCCCGTGCGAAGCACCTTCCGATCGTTCAGATGCTCATCGACCGAGAACGTCGTCGGGATGATGTATTCGTCG
This sequence comes from Gemmatimonadaceae bacterium, assembly GCA_036509075.1. Classification (GTDB taxonomy): domain Bacteria; phylum Gemmatimonadota; class Gemmatimonadetes; order Gemmatimonadales; family Gemmatimonadaceae; genus JAJKIV01. Next base: position 1,519 of record DATCGG010000010.1, on the reverse strand, counting down.
TCGAGTTGCTCGACGCCCTCCATCCGATCGAGCCGAAACGAGACGACGTCGCCCTTCGACTCGCAGTGCGCGAGCAGATACCAGTGACCGGAGGCGACGACGAGCGCGTACGGCCGCACCGTCCGGTCCGACGCCTCGGCCTTCGAGCCGCTGTGATAGCGAATCCGCAGCTTCCGCCGCTCCGACAGTCCGCGCTTCACCGCCGCGAGCGTCGCCGGATCACCTGACGCCGGCAGCGATGCCTCCCGCTGCCCGGCGGCCACCGCGTCCGACGGCATCGTGACCATCGCCTTGCGCAGGCGTTCGAGCGCACTGTTGATCGCCTTGCGCTCGTCAGGCGGACGTTCGGCCCTCAGCATCGCGAGGCCGAGCTCCAGAGCACCGAGCTCCGATGACGTCAGGCGCATGGGTCGCAGGAACCGATTGCTGTTGAGCGACACGTTCTTTCCGGTGTAGTACACGCTCACGCCCGGCACGAAACCGCCCGGGTCGTCGGCACGCGTGACGAGCGTCTCTATGTCGCGCACCAGCGTCTCCCGATCGGTGCCGACGTCGCGCGCGAGCTCGGCGATGTCGTGGTCTTTCCCGTCGCCAAGACGCGGGATGAGGAGCAGGATTCGGCGCAGACGCGCGGCCGCGGTCTCGCTCATGATACCGTACCACTGTTGTTAGGTCGAACGACTCCCGCATAACGCGCCAGCGTCTCGGCGGCGATCCGCTCACACTCGCTGCGAAGCTCTGGCGGATCGATCGGCCGCGCGTCACCGCCGAACGACAGCACCCACCGCGCGAACGAGTCCAGGCGACGCACATCGAACTGGCGGCGGCTACTGCTACCCTCGACCGGACGGCCGAGCGCGAGCGCGGCACGCGTCGCACCGGTGGTCGCGATGAACTCGACGATCGCCGGCGTCGCGTCCCCGTCGCCGATCTCCCACGGCTCGCGCGCCTTCGCGTGCTCGCGAAGCGAGAAATCCGATGGGAGCTCATAGTCGTGCGTCTGGGACTTCTTCGTGTTGACCTCGACGCGCGACACGCGACTCAGACGGAAGTTGCGCAGCGCCTCCCGGCCGACGTCCCGACCAGCCAGGTACCAGTGCGCGCTCACGAAGAACAAACCGTATGGCTCGACCTCTCGCCGGGACCGCTCGCCGCGCTCCATGCTGTAGTAGTCGAACGTGACGACCTTGCGGCGGCCCAAGGCATCGCTCAGCCGGTCGAAGACAGTCGGGTCAGGAATACGCCGCGGCGGCACGATCGTCGGCTCGATCCGCTGCATGCGCCTAACGAATGCGGCCGGCGCTGGAGACGCGAGCAGGCGCTCGACCACCGCCGCACCCGCGACGGCATCATCGAGCACTGCCCCGAGTGGCAGGTCGAGGGCCAGCTTTCGGATCGCCGCTTCCGCCTCGCCGGCAAGAATCGGGTCGCCTAACGCGCGCACTCGGGCGGCAGCCTCGATGATCGCGTCGAGCTCATCGGGCTCGAAGGCGAGCGTCTCGAGCGAGCGATAGCCCTC
>DATCGG010000009.1:0-10982 GCA_036509075.1 Gemmatimonadaceae bacterium | reverse complement strand
CTGGCGGTATGCAGAGGGACATGGTTCATCTTGCCGCCTGCCGCCTGCCGCCCGCCGCCTGCCGCCTCGATTCTGATCCTTGAAGTAATAGATTCGACTGCACATGCCCATCGAACACGTATCCGATACCGCCCGCTGGGTCGCGTACTACCGTGCGATGGAAACCGACCGTCGCGACGCCGTCTTCCGCGACCCGTACGCCCGGCGGCTCGCGGGCCCCGAAGGGAAGCGCATCGTCGACGAGATGCCGCGCGGCAAGGCGACAGCGTGGGCGATGGTCACACGCACCGCCGTGTTCGACGAGATCATCCTCGATGTCATCCGCAGCCGAAACGCGGACCTCGTGCTCAACCTCGCCGCGGGACTCGATGCGCGGCCGTGGCGGCTCCCCTTCCCCGCCCAACTCCGATGGGTGGACGTCGATTTGCCGCCGATGCTGGAGTACAAGACCAGTGTCATGGGTGAAGTCGAGCCGACCTGCCGCTACGAGGCGATCCCTGCTGATCTCGTGGACGCGAAGGTGCGGGAAGCAGTGTTTTCACAGCTCGGACGTGAGGCGTCCAGTGCCCTCGTGGTAGCCGAGGGGCTGCTGATCTACCTGACCGACGAACAGGTCGCCGGCCTGGCGACCGAGTTGCATCGCCAGGCGAGCTTTCGGTGGTGGCTCATCGATCTCGCCAGCCCCAGGTTGCTGCAGATTCTGGCGAAGAACTGGGGTCGCGCGCTGGCGCAGGGCAACGCGCCGTTCCGCTTCGCACCGCCTAACGGGACGGACTTCTTCCGCGAGCTCGGCTGGCGTGAAGTATCGTACCGGTCGGCGCTCGAGGAGGCGCACCGGATCGGCCGCGAGATGCCGATGATGTGGCTGTGGAGGTTCCTCAGCCGCCTCTCGTCAAAGGAGAAACAGGAGCAAGCACGGCGAATCTCCGGCTTCGTGCTCCTCGAGCGCATGAGCTGATCGGCGCCAGGCGAGCCTCAAACCCTCAGGAGCGCACGCGTTTTCCGATCGTACCGCCATTCGACGTCGCCGCCAGCTGCGGCGGACAGATGAACGCCGCCGAGCCAGCGATCGAACCCATCGAGTCGGACCCAGTCGGCGGCCCCGGCCAGAGTGGCGCGCCCTGCATCGGTGATCGCGACCGTCCCCAGAGGAAACACGCGGTCTCCCGGCGGTTCCACATCGAGGGCGACGAGTGGCGTAGGACCCGCCGCAAGGTCCATCACCCGGAGCCAGAACGTTGTGTCTCCCATGAACACGCGCTCCTCCAACCTCGCTTCCATGCCGAAGAGGCGCTCCGGCGTCAGCGGCTCGGCCCCGAGCAGCTCGAGGATGTGACGCTCCGTGCGCGGCAATCCGGTGTCGACGGCCGGGTACTCCTCGAGGAATCGCTGCAGCGCGCCTGCCAGGAATGGAAGCACACCGGTATCACCGGAGCGGACGAGCGCGTCGAGCTCCGCCGGATCGCTGCCGGTGAACGCCCGCCAGGCGCGCGCGCCTAACGTGATCTGCTCGCGCGACACGGGCGCGCGCGTACCGAGGAGCGATGTGAGCTGGTCGGCGTTCAGTTGTCCCAGCCCATGAAATGGCTCGAATCCTGGAAACTCACCGATGCAGATGAGAGACAGGGCAGTCCGGCCGAGGTTCCGACGAGCGAACCAATCGAGATGCCTGATAAGCAGGAGTTGATCGAACAGGTCATGCTCGAACCACAAGACGACTTCGTCGTAGTCGGCAAACGCCTCGATCTTCGCGTTCCATCGTTCGAGCGTGCGCAGGGCGTCGGCGTACGGCAGGTAATCGCGCGCCGAGAGGTATCGCGATCGCGTTTCCCGCCAAGCGCGCGTGCCGCTATCCGGCGGGACCGGCCCCTCGTGCAGAACCTCGGCGTAGACGGCCAACGCGCCCGGGACATCTGACTGCTCGAGTGTGACGCGCACGGCGTCGCCGTTCAGCACGTGCAGGAACCGCGGGGCAGCCGCCGTGCCATCGTCGAGCACGTCGGCAGAGTTGCCAAGAGGTGATGATTTGTCCGTCATGTCTCGCGCCTCGGGCGCGCTGGCAAGAAGACGCGCCAGCTTCCGCCGCGCGCGAGCAACGAGTGAACGTACGGTGGTTTCCGGAACCCCAAGCGTGCGGGCGACCTTCGCATGGGTGAGCCCGTCGATGTGATAGAGGGTGAGTGGAACCCGGTACCGCGCCGGAAGCCGCTCGAGCGCCGCGAGCACCCGAGTCACGACCTCACCATGCTCCAGCTGCTCGAGCGGTGATGGGCCCGGGTCCGCCAGCCCGACCACAGCGTCCGTCGAATTCCCGGCGTCCTCCAATGGCACGATGGCAGGAGCGTGTATGCGATCGGCACGAACGTGATCGATGGCGACACCGAACGTGATGCGCCGTAGCCATACGCCGAACCGCGAGGGATCAGCGAGCAGGTCGAGGTTTCGGAACGCGCGAATGAAGGCTTCCTGCGCGATGTCGTCGGCGTCCGAGGGCTGGACGAGCGACAGCGTGAGCGCGTAGACCATCCGCTGGTATCGACGGACGAGCTCCCCGAACGCGTCGTCGGCCGACGTTGCGCCTGCTCGCGCTCGGGCCACGAGCTCGGCATCGGTCTGGCGATCGTCGATGGTTTCCAAAAGAGGCAAAGGCGACCGTTACGTGGTTGGGTATTACCTAATGTCGAATTTTCGTCGGTTTCCGTTGCAGGGGGACCCGTGCTCGCTCTTTTGCTCTCAAAAGCCAGCTTGACAACCCCGTAGCTCCGTTGCACCCTAAGCCAGTTAGGGTAAGCAATCGAGGGGTGTGAATGCTTGACGTCCTTCAGGGTACGCTCGAATTCCTGATCCTCCGTACTCTCGCGTGGGGTCCGCAGCACGGTTTCGGCATCGCGAAGTGGATCAAGACGGTCACCGACGGCCGCCTCCAGATCGAGGACGGCGCGCTGTACCCCGCTCTGCACCGCATGGCGCAGAAAAAGCTCGTCGCGGCTGAGTGGGACGTGACCGAGAGGGGTCGACGAGCGCGCTACTACGAGCTCACGGCGCTCGGGCGCGAAGCGCTCGGTGCCCAGACCACGGCCTGGAACGACTACGTCGGTGCGGTGCAGCAGATCATCACCGCGTCCAGTCGCAAGCCGGGCCGCACGCGTGCATAACGTCCCGCGCACGCCGCCCGTGTGGCGCCGCTATCTCCGGTTCTGGCGATCCGACCCGGTCGCAGACGTCGACGCCGAGTTGGAGTTCCACCTCGACTCGCGCATCGAGGAGCTGTTGCAGCAGGGATTGAGTGAGCCCGACGCACGTCGCGCGGCGCTCCGCGAGTTCGGCGACTACGCATCCGTCCGACGGGAGGTCCAGATGCTCGAGCAGTCCTTCGAACGACGCCGCGCAATCACCGAGCGACTCTGGGACCTCGCGCGTGACACTCGTTATGCACTGCGCTCGCTCAGCCGGTCGCCGGGGCTGACCCTCGTCATTGTGCTGACCCTGTCGCTTGGCATTGGCCTCAACAGCACCATGTTCAGCCTGGTCAACGCCTACCTCTTCCGGCCGGTGAACGTCCCGGGCGCCGAACGACTGGTCGCCATGGGCAACACCAGTCCGCTCATGCAGCAGCCGCACGAAGTGCCCTACCGCGATCTGCAAGCCTATCGCGAGCTCCGAAACGTGTTCGAGAACCTGACGGGGACCGTGTCGTACACCGAGAGCTTCGACAAGGGCGATCGCACTGAACGCATCTGGGTCGAACACACGCTCGGGAACTACTTCACGACGCTTCGGCCCCCAATGGCGCTTGGACGTGTCTACACCGACGAGTCGAGCGCTCGCAGCGAGCACGTCGTGGTCGTGAGCTACGACTTCTGGTCGCGACGGCTGGGAGGCGACTCATCGGTCATCGGCCGTCCGCTGCGCATCAGTGGCAGGCCACGCACGGTGATTGGCGTAACAGCGCGCGGATTCCACGGGTTCGCGCCGTTGCTTCGCTCCGACGGCTGGTCACCCATGGACGAGTCGCCGGCCGCTCGAGCGCAGCTCATGGCTGACGCAGACGGCGACTGGTTCAACACGTACGGGATCCTGCGCCCGGGCGTGTCCATCGCGCAGGCCCGCGCGGCCGTCCGCGAACGCGCTCGACAACTCCAGCAGCAGTATCCGTCGACCAACAAGGGCGTCGAACCCGTCATCGTGCCGGAGACGCGCGCCCGCCCGGTCATCACAGTCGCCAGCCCGGTACCCCTCATGGCAGTCGTCGTGCTGAGCCTGACGTTGATGGTCCTCGTCGTCGCCTGCGCGAACGTCGCGAGTCTGCTGCTGGCGCGCGGCACCACGAAACATCGCGAGCACGCCGTCCGGGCGGCACTCGGTGCGAGTCGATGGCGGCTCACTCGTCAGGCAATGCTCGAGACAGCGATTCTGTCACTCGCCGGCGCTCTCGGTGCCGCGGGGCTCGCCCGCTGGTCGACTACCGCGCTCGCGCACATACGCCTCGCGACGGACGCGCCGCTCTACTTCGACTTGACGCCGGATTGGCGTGTGTTCGCCTTCACGCTGGTTACGGCGCTGGCGACGACGGTGCTCGCGGGTCTCGCGCCCGCGCTTCGGAATGCGAGCGCCGATCCGCAAACGGCGCTCGTCGCCGGTGGCCGATCGGCGACGGATCGTGCGCAGCAGCGACTGCGAGCGATCATCGTCGTCGGGCAGATCGCAGTCTCGGCGATCGTCGTGATCGCTGCTGGCCTGTTTGCCAGAAGTATGCAGGCTGCACAGAAGATGGACCTCGGGTTCAGGACCGATAAGCTGCTCATGGCCCAGTTCGACCTGAGCCTCAGCGGCTACGACACCACACGCGCGCGTGCGTTCGAGCGAGAGCTGTTGATCCGCGTGCGAGCGTTGCCAGGCGTGGAGCGGGCAGCCCTCGCATCACGCGTTCCGCTCGGGTACAACAACAATGCGCAGCGCATTCTGACGGAGAGCCTGCAGCGCGACAATCCCGGCGGAGAGCTCGTCTTCGAGAACAGCGTTTCCCCACAGTACTTCGCGACCGCCGGACCTTCGATTCTTCGTGGACGCGAGTTCGCCGAAAGCGATGACGCAACATCGCCGCACGTGGCGGTCGTCAACGAGGTGATGGCGCGGGAGCTCTGGCCGAACGAGGACCCGATCGGAAAGGTCATCCGCTTACCGAGCGAGAAGGAGGAGCTTCGCGTAGTCGGTATTGCCCGGAATGCAACGTACATGATGCTCAGCGAGTCGCCGCGGAAGTTCTTCTGGACGGCCCGTGCGCAGCACCGGAACATGAGTCCGTTCCTGGAGGTCGTCACGAGTGGGTCGCCCGAAGCGCTCGTCCCCGCTGTTCGCAGAGTCGCGCGAGATCTCGATCCTAATGTGCCGTTGTTCGAGGTCCGCAGCATGACGGACCATCTCAGGAATGGCCGCGCGATGTTTGCCATCCGACTCGGCGCGATGTTCGGCGGTTCCTTCGCGTTGCTCGCGCTCACGCTCGCGATGGTCGGTCTCTACGGGCTGGTGTCGTACAGTGTCAGCCACCGCACGCGCGAGATCGGGATTCGCATCGCGGTCGGAGCCACGGTGAGCGACGTCATCGGCCTGGTGGTGCGTCAGGGCCTAACGCTGGCGTTGGTGGGCGTCGGGCTAGGCGTGGTGGCCGCCTTTGCCGTCACGCGTCTCATGGCGTCGCTGCTGTATGCGGTCGATTCCCGCGACCCGCTGACGTTCGTGTTCGGGCCACTCGTGCTGGCGATCGTGTCGGTGGCGGCGAGTCTGCTTCCCGCGTGGAAAGCGGCCGTCATGGATCCGGTGCGGGCGCTACGGCTGGACTAGAGCAAGCCACCGCGTACAGCCTAACGCGCCTCACCGGAAACGACCGGTAGTCATCCCGAGCCGACAGGCGAGGGATCGCGATCCTCCCGATACAGTGCTCTGTCGGGAGGATCTGCCGTGCAACGCTGGCATCCAGAACGGAGGGGTCGAGCCGCTCATGCGGTCGACCCCTCCGTTCTGGATGCCTGCCCGGGCCGCAGAGAACGAACGCGTGGACTTGGGCGTACACCTGAAGGTACGATGGAGCCCAAGAATTTCTCATCCCGCGACACTCAATGCCTCGTATTTCACTTCGAGTCCTCCCGATCCTGATCCTCGGCGCGGCGTCGCCGCTCGCCGCTCAGACCTTCCCAACGGACGATCCCGTCATCAAACGGATCTATTCCGTCGGCATGGACAGCTCTCACCTCCAGACGGAGGCCCACGTCCTGTTCGACTCCCTTGGGCCGCGGCTCATGGGAACACCGAATCTGAAGCGAGCCGAGGACTGGCTCGTGGCGACGTACAAGTCGTGGGGTGTGGACGCGAAGGAGGAGCGCTACGGCACGTGGCGCGGGTGGGAACGGGGCCACTCGCACATCGATTTGGTTTCGCCGCGGCAGCGGACGCTTCAGGGTCAGATGGTTGGGTACAGCCCTGGTACCGGCGGAAAGGACGTGACGCTCGAGACCATCATCCTCCCGCGCTTCAAGGACTCGACCGAGTTCGTCGCGTGGCTGCCGAAGGCCAAGGGTAAGCTCGTGATGACCTCTGCCGCGTTGCCGACCTGCCGGCCGCAGGACGACTGGGCCGCCAACGCCACGCCGGAGTCGAAGGCCCGCATGGACTCGCTCATGGTCGCCACACAGCGTGAGTGGGCGCCCGCGCGTATGAACCCGAACAACCCGTCCGTGAGCGGTGCGAGCGCCGGGGTGCGCGGCACCGGGTACTTCGCCGCGTTAGGCGGTGGAGAGCTCGGCGTTCGGCTCGAGGAGGGAGGTGCTGCCGGCATCATCACGTCGCGCCCCAAGCTCCAGTGGACCATGGGTGGCGGGCGCACACCGCAGCAGGTCGTCGAACAGATGCAGAACCCCAACGCTCCGGGCCGCGGGTTCGGGTTTGGCGGCGCGCTCAACACCGGCTGGGGTGCGATGGAGATCTTCGAGACCTATAACGTGAAGACGCCGGCGATCGCACTTGATTGCGAGGACTACGGGCTCGTCTTCCGTCTCACCGAATCAGGCGACAAGCCCAAGCTCACGGTCAACCTCGACGGCAAGCTCCTCGGCGAACAGCCGGTGTACAACGTCGTCGGTAGCATCAAAGGCACCGAGCATCCGGACGAGTACGTGATGCTGTCCGCCCACTTCGACTCATGGGACGGCTCGTCGGGCGCGACGGACAACGGCACCGGCACGCTCACCATGCTCGAGGCCATGCGGATCCTGCGAGAGGCGTACCCGAAGCCGAAGCGCACGATCCTCGTGGGGCACTGGAGCGGCGAGGAAGAAGGCGAAGTCGGCTCGAAGGCCTTCACGGAAGATCACCCGGAGGTCACGAAAGGCCTTCAGGCGCTCTTCAACCAGGACAACGGCACCGGGCGAATCCGCAGCATCAATGGCGGTGGGCTCGTGCACTCTCCGGAGCACATCAACGACTGGTTAGGCAAGATTCCCAAAGAGTTCAGGGCGCAGATCAACGGCGGGAACCCGGTGTCGTCGGGAAGACCGGCGGGCGGGGGGAGCGACGACTTCTCGTTCGGCTGCGCCGGTCTTCCGGCGTTCGGACTCGGCGCCACACCGTGGGATTACGGCACGGTCACCTGGCACACCGAGCGCGACACGTACGACAAGGTCGTCTTCGATGACCTCACGTACAACGCCACGCTCACGGCAATGCTCGCGTATCTCGCGTCCGAGGACCCGACCCGCATCCCGCTCGATCGGGTAGATCTCGCGGCCCTGGCGGCGAGTGGCGGCGGCGGACGTGGGTTCGGTTCCACGACCTGGCCGGAGTGCGAGAAGGCGCCGCGGAAGACCGAACCGCGCCTGAGATAGTCATGCCGAGCCGTCAGGCGAGGGATCGCAGTCGTCCCGAAAGAGGGATCGTCCCTCTATCGGCATGATCGCGATTCCTCGCTTCGCTCGGAATGACCCATACGCTTGAATGGCCGGCGACCACGGACCAAGTTCTGGAGGCTCTTCTCCGAGCCTCCGGCTCACACCCGCTATCGGTCCGTCCTATGCATCGGCCGCTCATTCGATCCATCGCGATCCTCGCGCTCATCCCATCGCTTGGCAGCGCTCAGGCACGCCCCACCGTCCGCCCCGCCGACTACGGCAAGTGGGAATCCCTTGGCCCCGGAACGCTGGCGCCTAACGGGCATTGGCTCGCGTACATCGTCAACCGCGTCGACGAAGAAAACGAGCTCCGGATCGGCGGCGCCGCGCGTGACAGCACGGCAGCCGTCCGCTACGGGTCAGCACCGGCCTTCACCGGCGACTCGAAGTGGATTGCGTACGCCATAGGCCTCCCGCCGGCGGAGCGCGACCGACTCACCAAGGACAAGAAGCCGATTCATAACTCGGTCGGGTTCCGAAATCTCGCGACCGGCGCGAGTGAGGTCGTGAAGGACGTTACGCAGTTCCGATTCAGCGGCGATGGCCGGTTCCTCGCGATGCGTCGCTACCCTGCGGAGGGAAAACGACCCGCCGACCTCATCGTGCAGGATCTCGAGCACGGAACGAAGATCACGTTCGGCAACGTCACGGAATTCGCCTGGTCGGACGCGCGCGCGCTGCTGGCCTTCGCCGTCGAGACCGAGGGCGGCTCGGGCAATGGGGTTCAGCTGTACAACGCGAACACCGGAACGACGCGTGTCCTCGATTCCTCACCATCCCTCTACCGCATGCTTGCGTGGCGCGAGAAGGGCGAGGATCTCGCCGTGCTTCGCTCCCGTGTGGAGAAGCAGTTTCGCGACACGGCGCACGTGGCGCTCGCGTGGACTCGCGTGAGCGGAGCAACGCCCGAGCGTCGTGAGCTCGATCCCGCGAAGGCGCGCGGGTTTCCTGCGGCTATGCGCATCGCCGAACATCGGCGTCCGGAGTGGGCGAAGGACGGATCGATCGTGTACGTGGGCCTGCGCCCCCGCGACCGCGCACCAGCCGCCGACTCCACGGTCGCCGCGTCAGGCAACGACAACAGCGACGGCGCTGCGCAAGTTCGGGGCGACTCCAGCCGCGCGAAGACCGACGACAAACCGTCCGACGTTCAGGTGTGGCACGCGAAGGACGTTCGTATCATCCCGATGCAGAAGGTTCAGGAGCAACAGGATCTGCAGCGCACGCTGCTCACCGCCTGGCACCTCGGCGACGGCCACGTAGTGCAGATCGGCACGGATCTCCTCGAGACCGCCCGCGTGCTCCGCGGTGACCACTTCGCGACGGAGACTGACCGAAAGCCGTACCCGTTCGGCGCGAAGTTCGGGCGGCCCTACAGCGACGTCTACATCGTCGACCTGAAGAGCGGTGACCGACGCAAGGCGCTCGAGAAGGTGCGCTTCTTCTACGGCCCGAGCGCAACCGGCCGGAAGGTGGCCTGGTACGATGGCAAGGATTACTGGGCGATGGATGTGGCCACGGGCGCGAGAACGAACCTGACGGGCAAGCTGCAGGCGGACTTCAGCGATCACGACTACGACTATCCCGGCGACATGAAGCCGCCGGCGGATTTTCAGGGCTGGGCGAAGGATGACCGCGCGGTCATCGTGGCCGATGAGTACGATCTCTGGAGCCTGAATCCGGATGGCTCGGGTGGGCGACGCCTAACGAGCGGCGCCAGCGACCGGATCGTCGCGCGTTACGTCCGCACGTCGCGCCGCGACGAAGACGGCATCGACCTCGCCAACATGTACGTGTCGCTGTTCGGCAAGCGCACGAAGCAGAGTGGGTACGCTCGCGTACGATCGGGCACCGTCGAGCGACTGGTGTTCGACGACGCCGGCGTCAATCGTCTTGCGCGGGCCGATTCCACGGAGACGTTCGCGTACACGCGCGAACGCTACGACGACTCGCCGGACTGGTTCGTCGGGCCCGGCGACCTCCGCAGCGCTCGGCAGGTCTCCACCACGAATCCCTTCCAGAAGGACTACGCCTGGGGGCGCGCGGAGCTCGTCAGCTATCGGACGGTCGCCGGACGTGACCTGCAGGGTGTGCTGATTTATCCGGCCAACTACGACGCGTCGAAGAAGTACCCGATGATCGTGAACCCGTACGAAATGCTGTCGCAGTCGCTCCATCTGTTCTACGTGCCCACGGAGCGCAGCTATTACGACGCGACGGTGTGGAGTCAGAACGGGTATTTCGTGCTCAAGCCCGACATCGTGTTCCGTGGTCGCGACCCGGGCATCTCCGTGCTCGAGGCCCTGCAGGCGGCGGTTCGGAGTGTCACGTCACGTGGAATCGTCGACTCGACCAAGGTCGGTCTCGTGGGACACTCGTGGGGTGGCTACGAGGCGACGTTCGTCCCGACGCGCACGAACATGTTCGCCGCGGCGGTTGCCGGTGCGCCGATCACGAATTTCCTCAGCTTCGCGGGCGCGATCCACTGGACGCCGGGCATCGCCGAGTTCGACCACTGGGAGACGGGCCAGGCGCGCATGGACGTTCCCTTCTGGGAGGATATGGAAGCGTACGTCCGCAATTCGCCCGCGGCGAAGGTGAACGAGCTGAAGACGCCGATGTTGATGGAATTCGGCGACGCGGACGGGACGGTCGATTGGCATCAGGGCGTCGAGTTCTACAACTTCGCTCGCCGCGCCGGCCGCGATGACTTCGTGATGCTCGTGTATCCCGGTGAGGACCACGGGCTTCGCAAGAAGGAGAACCAGATCGACTACCACCGCCGAATCAACCAGTGGTTCGGCCACTGGCTCAAGGGCGAGCCGGCGCCGAAGTGGATGACCGAGGGTGTGACGTGGCTGGAGCGGAAGGCCGTACTCGACACGCTGAAGTGACGACTGACTTCGGTGTTCGCCAAGCCTTTTCACGGAACACCGATGAAGCGAATATGGCGGAAACTGCCTGATACAGCCTAACGGGGACGACGCCTCACTCAACGAGCCGAGTTTCTTTGGAAACGGGCTCGGGAAGCTCATGCGTCCC
>DATCGG010000008.1:0-3489 GCA_036509075.1 Gemmatimonadaceae bacterium | reverse complement strand
TGCCGAGTCGGCCGATGCCGTTCACCCCCACGCGCAGCGCGAGCCACTTCGCCACCGACTTCTGGTACTCGAAGTCGAGCAGGAAGAACCCGATGTTGCCGTTGAGGGTACCTATGGTGTCGCCGTCCAGTTTGCGCACGGGGACGTTGAGGTTGAGCGCCATCCCGCCGCCGGTGGCGTTCTCGAAGCTGGTGTTCGTGAATGGCTCGTCCACGACGCTCGATGGAACGAAGCGAAACCCATTGAGACATCGGTGACACGGGGACGACGACTGCGCTGCGGATTGACCTGACTGCGTGGAAGCCTGAGCACCGGCGGTGGTAGCCGAGAGCACGGCGACCGCGAGGGCGGTCACGAGGGTATGAGGGCGCATGGGCGACACAATCGCCCCGATTGGCGGATCGGCCAAGTGTACCTTGGCCGTACCGCCTAACGTTCGCCAAGCGGGCTCAGCACCGATTGCCCAAAGGTGTAATTGGCACCGTGGGACCCCCTCCCCTACCCTTTCGCTCGACGCCGGCCGACCGCATGCGCGCCACGTGATGACGCATGTCAGGGCGTGACGCGCGTTAGGCGCCGTCGATCACGATTCTTGAGCACCAGGCGCCAAGACCGGAGAACTGGAGGAGGCATGATCGGACGCTCGTCATTGGGGGTTGCTTGGCTCGCGCTCGCCGCGATGGCCTGTTATCCCGACCGCGCCGTCGACTCGACGACGGAGTTCGCGTCGGTCACGACGCTCTACGACAACCAGGCATCGTTCCAGACCATCACGAAGTACGCGCTGCCCGACACGGTGCTCTACGTGCCGAAGGAAGAGGACAAGGAAGTTCCTGCGCTCACGCAGGAGGCGATCCTGTCCGCCGTTCGCAGCAATCTGAACTCGCTCGGATGGGCGGAGGTGATCAACCCCTCCACCCAGAACCCGGTCGATGTGTACGTGACCGCGGCCGTCGCGTCGGAGACGTATGTCGGGTGGGTTTACGACTACTGGGGCTACTGGGGTTGGTATCCGTACTGGCCGCCCGGGTACGGCCCCGGATACGGGTGGGGCTACCCCGGCTACTGGTACCCATACAGCTACACGACGGGCTCGGTCATCCTGGGGATGATCAGCACCGACCCACAGGTGCAGCCAGGAAAGGTCCCGCTCATCTGGACCGGTGCCGTCAACGGCGTGCTCGCTGACGCGACCACCAACATTGCCATCGCCACCGCGGGCATCAACCAGGCCTTCGAGCAGTCACCGTACCTGAGAACGGGAGTAGCGCCATAATGCGACCCAAATTCTCCAAGACGCCGAGAATGGGCCACATCTCGGCGCGCTCGCTGACGCGGGCGCTGTGCCTCCTCGTTTTCCTCGCTGTGCCGGTCGGTCGTGCACAGGCGCAGAAGCAGTACGTCGGAACGCTTGCCTACACGATGGCACAACCGTCCGGCGACGCTTCGGACTTCGCCGACAACTTCAGCTGGCTCGGGTTCAGCGTCGAAGGCGACTGGTTCCTCAAGCCGAAAATTTCGGCCGGGTTCATCGGCGGCTGGCAGGAGATCTACAAGGAAACCAGCGGCGACTCGTACACGTTCAGCAACGGGACAATATCGGGGGCCCGGACGTACAGGCATATCGGATCGCTTCCGCTGCTCGCCCGCGCGCGCTATTGGACCGGAACTCCGGGCGATCGAGCGCACGCGTTCGTAGGACTGGGGGCCGGGACGTACTGGATGAAACAGACCGTCGACGCCGGCATCTACACGGCCGATAGCGATGCCTGGCATTTCGGGATCGCGCCCGAGGTCGGCGTTCTGGTGAAGACCGGCTACGACATCGGCTGGACGCTCAACGCGCGATACAACTACCCGTTCGCCGCCGGGGACTACCTGGGCGGGAAGAGCGCGTCGTTCTCGTACTGGGGATTCGGCATCGGCGTCTCCTACACGCACTGAGTCGCACACCGGCAACGCGACGCTGCCTACTCGTTAGGCCGCGTCGCGTTGCCGTTACCTGCACGTCAGGCACGAGTCATGGGAATCGACGAATCGCGCCTCTTCCCCAGCGCCGAGCACGAGCGCTTGGAGCAGGCCAGACGTGGCGAACCGTGGAGACGCTGGGGACCGTACCTCAGCGAACGCCAGTGGGGCACGGTCCGCGAGGACTACAGTGACTCCGGCGACGCCTGGAACTCCTTCAGCCACGACGACGCTCGATCGCGCGTCTACCTCTGGGGCGAGGACGGCATCGCCGGCGTGTCCGACGACGCCCAGCTCCTCTGCCTCGCGCTGACGCTCTGGAACGGGAAGGACCCGATCCTCAAGGAGCGATTGTTCGGCCTGACGAACGCCGAAGGCAATCACGGCGAGGACGTCAAGGAGTACTACCACTACCTCGACAGCACTCCCACGCACTCGTGGATGCGGTATCTGTACCGCTATCCGCAGGCGGCCTTCCCCTATGCGGACCTGGTCGAGACCAGCGCGAGGCGAAGCCGGTCGCAGCCCGAGTACGAGCTGATCGACACCGGCGTCTTCGACGACAACCGCTACTTCGACGTCTACGTGGAGTTCGCGAAGGAACGCGTCGAGGAGCTGCTCGTGCGCATCACCGCGTACAACCGGGGCTCGAATCGCGCGACGCTTCACCTGCTGCCGACACTGTGGTTCCGGAACACGTGGTCGCAGGGCGACAAGGGGGAACGCCCGCTGCTGCAGCGCGTGGACGACGTCGCAAAGGCCGCCGTCATCCACGCAACGCATCCGCTCCTCGGCGAACGATGGTTCTACGCCGACGGCGAGCCGCCGATCCTCTTCACCGACAACGAGACCAACCGCGAGCGCCTCTGGAACCACCCGAACCCGCGTCCATGGGTGAAGGACGCATTCCACCGATTCGTCATCGACGGCGAGACTCGGGCGGTGAACCCGGACCAGATCGGCACCAAGGCGGCCGCGCACTACAAGCTCGAGATAGCGTCGGGCGGCTCCGCCACCGTCCGGCTACGCCTCTCGAACCGAATCCCCGATGCCCGGCGTGGACGAGTATTCGGACGACCCTTCGATGAGACGATGTCTGCCCGACGCTCCGACGCGGACATCTTCTACGCGGCGATCATCCCCAGCACGCTCGACGACGACTCGGCCGACATCATGCGCCAGGCGCTCGCCGGCATGCTGTGGTCGAAGCAGTACTACTACTACGACGTCGGACGGTGGCTCATCGAGCACGGGCTCGATCTCATCCGCCCGCGCCCGTCGCGGAGCGGCGTGATGCCGCGAAACCGGCAATGGCAGCACGTCGTCAACGCCGACGTCGTGAGCATGCCCGACAAGTGGGAGTACCCCTGGTACGCCGCGTGGGACCTCGCGTTTCATGCGCTGCCACTCGCGATGGTCGACGCCGATTTCGCGAAGGAACAGCTCGAGCTGATCCTTCGCGAGCGGTACGTGCATCCGAACGGACAGATTCCGGCGTACGAGTGGAACTTCGGCGATGTG
>DATCGG010000007.1:0-34359 GCA_036509075.1 Gemmatimonadaceae bacterium | reverse complement strand
AGGCTTCTCGCTCATCGGGAATCGGGAATAGGGAATCGGGAATAGGGAATCGGGAATCGGAACACGGTCGATGTCGGGTGAGCGAGGTGCCTTGTTCAGCCGCGTGCTAGATTACCCGAGCCCGCGGTCGACCGGAATATCCAGGACCTGCGAGCGGCGCGAATGGCGAGCCGGATGCATGCGACCGATTCCCGATTCCCGATTCCCGAAGTGACAGTCCGAGATCAAAAACCGCCCTTGTATCTCGACGGGAAGGAGGCAGTCGAGCGGTTCATCGCCACCATCGCGAACACTCGAGCCATCGCGCTCGACACCGAAGGCGCAAGCTTTCACCGGTTCATCGACCGGATCTACCTGCTCCAGCTCTCGACGCGTGAAGCGAGTGCGATCCTTGATCCGCTCACGATCGGTGTCCCGGAGGGCCTCGGGCGCCTTCTCGAATCGCGCTCGGTCGAAGTCGTCTTCCACGACGCTGACTACGACCTGAGGCTCCTCCATCAGGACTACGGCTGGAAGGTCACCAACATCTTCGACACGCGCGTCGCCGCGCAGCTCCTCGGTATTCGCGCGTTCGGCCTCGCCGCGCTGCTCGAGCGCTTCTTCGGTGTAAAGCTCGACAAGAAGCATCAGCGCGCCGACTGGTCCATGCGGCCCCTTACGGCGGGCATGCTGGAGTACGCCGCGCAGGACACCGAGTACCTGCTCGATCTCCGCGACCGCCTTGGGAACGAGCTCGAGAAGCTGAACCGGTCGAACTGGGCGGCGGAGGAATTTGGTCGCCTCGAGGGGACGCGGTGGGCCACTGACGACGAGCGAGAGGCATTCCTGCGCGTCAAGGGAGCGCGCGACCTCAACCGGCGGCAGCTTGCAGTCCTGCGCGAGCTGGTGATCTGGCGTGACGAGCTGGCACGAACGCTGGACCGCGCGACGTTCCGCGTGGTGAGCAACGATACGCTGCTCGAGATCGCGCGCCTCGCGTCGAATGGCCGTCCGCAGCTGTCAGGAGTGAAGGGCATGCCGCGCGGGATTCTCGAATCGCGATCGAGCGAGATGCTTGCGGCCGTGGAACGTGGGCTCGCGGTTCCCGAAGCGCAGCTTCCGAGGTTTCCGCGTGCCCAGCGCTGGGAGCGCGATCCGGATTTCGACGACGTCGTGGCGCGACTCAAGACCGTTCGCGACGCTGCCGCTGCAAGACTCGATCTCGATCCCGGCGTGCTGTGTCCGCGCGAGCGGCTCGAGGCGGTGGCTCGTCGCCGCCCGAAGGCCGTCGAAGAGCTGGGTGACATCCCGGAACTGCGCCGCTGGCAGGTCGAGCAGCTCGGAGAGGATTTCGTTCGTGCCTTGCGCGACGCACCGTCGTCTTCCCGGAAGGCGACGTCGGCCGGCGAACGCGCATCCACCGCTCGGCCAACGGGCGGCACAAAACGCGACGATTCGCCCTATAAGCAGTAGGACTCATCGCGGGCGCATTCAAACTTGGAAGCTCAGTTGTACTCTTATCGCATCGTGCGCGCTGCGGCCCGCTGGTCCGGCGTGGTTGCGGTGTCGTTCGCGCCATGTATCGCCGCCGCACAGATTCGGCCCGATTCGAGCGCCCGCATCACCCATAGCACCGCTGCCGGAGAGTCGGCCGACTCCTCCGCGATCGCCCCGCCGGTTTCTCGCGAGTTCCGCGGCGTCTGGGTTGCGTCGGTGGCGAATATGGATTGGCCGTCACGTCCCGGGTTGCCGGTCGCGCAGCAGAAGGCGGAGCTCATCGCGATTCTCGATCGCGCCGCGGCGCTCAACCTGAACGCGGTCGTACTGCAGGTACGTCCCTCGGCCGACGCCTTGTACGCGTCACAAAAGGAGCCCTGGTCCGCGTTCCTGACGGGGGCGATGGGCAAGCCGCCGGTGCCATTCTATGATCCGCTCGCCTTCGCCGTCGAGGAGGCGCATGCGCGGGGGCTCGAGCTGCACGCGTGGATCAATCCCTATCGCGCGCACTTCCCGGCGGACAGGTCGCCCATTGCCGCGACACATATCGCTCGCCGCCGGCCGGATCTCGTCGTGAAGTACGGGCCGTACCTCTGGCTCGACCCGGGAAGCGCCGAGGTGCGTTCGTATACCGTCGGCGTAGTCCGCGACATCGTTAGGCGCTACGACATCGACGCGATCCACATCGACGACTACTTCTACCCGTACAAAGAGCACACGCGTCGCGGGCGCGAGATTCCGTTTCCCGACGGCCGCACCTGGCGTGCGTATCGGCAGAAAGGTGGAACCCTCGCGCGCGACGACTGGCGGCGGCAGAACGTCGACCGCCTCATCGAGCAGCTGTACAAGACGGTGAAGGGGGAGAAGCCGTGGGTGAAATTCGGGATCAGCCCGTTCGGCATCTGGCGCCCCGGCAATCCGGAAACCGTGCGCGGGCTCGACGCCTACACCGAGCTGTTCGCGGATTCGCGGAAGTGGCTGCAGCGTGGCTGGGCAGACTATTTCACGCCACAGCTCTACTGGCGCTCGAGTGCTCCGCAGCAGCGGTACGACGAGCTGCTGCACTGGTGGGCCGGGCAGAACGCGTTCGGCCGTCACCTCTGGGTGGGGAACTATACGAGCCGCGTCATGGGGGAGGGGGCGAATTGGCCGGCGTCGGAGCTGCTGGAGCAGGTGCGCCTAACGCGCGCGGACTCGGGCGCGAGCGGCAACCTCCATTTCAGCATGAGCGTCTTCATGCAGAACCGGGACAGCCTGGGAGACCGACTCGTCGCCGGCCCCTACGCCGGGCCGGCGCTCGTACCGGCATCGCCGTGGCTCGACAAGCGCCCGCCTAGCGCGCCGCGGGCTCAAGTCCAGCTGGACACGCTTTCCGGTCGCACCACGGTGACCATCGAACCGGTCGGCGCCACGCCCGCGAGGCTCTGGGTGGTGCGCGCGCGCTTTGGCGACACGTGGACTACGAGCATCGTTCCGAGCTCGGTGCGCGAACACTCCTTCGCCGCGAGCGACGCATCCGCGCGGCCGGATCTCATCGTCGTGACCGCGATCGGTCGGACAGGAATGGAGTCGCTGGAAACCCGGATTCGTCCCTAGAATCCGAGATACGCTCTGACTCTGGGCTCGATTCGCTCGGGACTCCAGAACGGCGACCACACGAGGTTCACAGCGACGTCGCCAACGCCTGGAATCGCCTTGAGGTGACGTTCCGCGTCGGTCATGATCTCCGGCCCTGACGGGCATCCCGGCGACGTCAACGTCATGTCGACCGACACCGTGTTGCCCTCCACGCGAATCGCGTAGACGAGCCCGAGGTCGAGAATATTCAGGTTGAGCTCAGGATCTTTGACGCGTCGAAGCGCGAGCTTCACCTGATCTTCTGTCAGCGCATCGGCAGTGTCATCGGCCATCGCTGCGTCGCTCGCACCGCCATTCGACGAACCCTGACTATTCGAGCCCGGCGACGGAGCCGGCACCGCCCGATGCGATGGGCGGTCCGCCTCGGACGCACTCACCGGCAACTCGCGCTCGTGCGGTGTGCGGGCAGCATCCTGCGGCGCGCCGGCCCGTGGCGCGTCGTCAGACGAATTCATTGAGTTGCTGGGCTCGGCCATCGATCACTCCGTCGCTCGTAGTCGAAAGATCGATCGCGAGCGGAGCTTCCGGAAGCCGGTGTGGCCGCCGGGACGGGCGTCCGTCAGTTCGAGCTCTTGGCCTTGGACGAAGCGCTCTTGGTGCTCTTCGACGCGGACGGCTTGGCCGACGACTTACTGGTCGACGCCGCGCTCTTCTTCACCGTCGACTTCGAGCTCGACTTCTTGGACGCCTGCGCCTTCCCGCTGCGGCTCGAATGACTCCGCGACTTGCGCGCCGTGCGAACCGGGCGATTCCAGCCGGCCGCTTTGTCCGCGCGGAATGTGCGCGGCATCGCGATGACGTTGTCCGGGTTGTCCACGACAGATGCAACCGCTGCGTCCGCGAGGTCGGCGCGTACGTCGGAGATGACCTTCGCTGGCCGACGAGCGTGAGCCGCGTGTACCCGGTTCGTCAGGAGCAGCACGAACATCTGACGCTCGGGATCGATCCAGATCGACGTCCCGGTATAGCCTGTGTGACCGTAGGCGCGCGAATCGAGGAACTTGCCGGAGCCTCCGTCACCGTCGGCCGTGTCCCATCCGAGCGCGCGGGTACCTGCCGCACGGTGCGTGAACAGGGCGACCGTCGTGTCGCTGAGGACGCGGACGCCGTTGAACGATCCACCGTTCAACATCATCTGGGCGAAGATCGACAGGTCGGCCGCGGTGCTGAACAGCCCCGCGTGACCGGCTACGCCGCCTAACGCATACGCGTTCTCATCGTGCACCTCGCCCCGGAGCGGATACCCGCGGGGCGGGGCGATCTCGGTCGGCGCGATTCTATAGGTCAGCGAGTCGGACGGGCGGAAGAACGTGTCGTTCATTCCCAACGGCTCGAACACCTTGTCGTGCAGGAACACGTCGAGCGATTCGCCGGAGATCGCTTCGATCACGAAGCCCAGGACGTCGGCGCCAAGGTCGGAATAGATGTAGCACTGACCCGGCTTGCACTCGAGGTTCGTCGAGAGCACCGCGGCTCGCGCCTCATCCGGCGTACGAGCAAGGCGCCACAGATCTCTCCCGGACGGAAGGCCGGATCGGTGCGTGAGCAGTTGCCGCACGGTGACCGAATCCTTCCAGCCGCCGGAGAACGCCGGGAGATAGGTGGACACCGGCGCGTTGAGGTCGAGACGCCCCTGATCGTACAGGACCATCGCCGCGGTCGTCGTCCCCACCACCTTGGTCAGCGAAGCGAGGTCGTAGATGGAGCGATCGGCGGTCACGCGCGCACTGCTGGTCGTCCACCCCAGCTTGCCGAAGCCTCGCTGGTAAACGGCGTAGCCATTCCGGCCGATGACGACCGAGGCGCCCGGATATCCTCCAGCATTGATACCGCGCATGACGATGCGGTCGATCGACGCCAGGCGGGTGGCGGACATGCCCACCGACTTTGGCGTGTTGACCGGCAAACCGTCCGACGCGGCCAGCGCAATCGATGCGCCGAGGAGGATTTCGTGGACCACCGATACTCCGAGCTACGGCTTGTTGGCGACGGCTATCGAGCGCCGGCGCCTTACAGTGAACGACAAAGAGCGTGATGCACGGTCTTGTCGGACTCGAGCGAGTCCGCACCACCGCTTCACGACTCACATACTATCGACGTCGCTGCGAAGTTCCGTAGACGACGCGACTTACACGCCCTACTGTTATTCTTGTGACCTCTTCTGTCAAGACGAGTGATGGTCACTCGGGTCACAGCAAAGGGCCCTATTTTGTGATCTGGATCACAAGTCATTTAGCTCGTATCGGTTGCACGGATGAGCTCGGCGACCGCCTTGCAAGGTTCGCTCGTTGGGCTAGATGCCCGGCAGCTCGTAGCAAGCAGCAGTAGCCCGCAGCCGTCGGCTACCAGCTAGCCGCTACGTAAACCACTGGAACCCATTCGGTGACGAAGTAGCAGAGTCCCATGGGAATGGATCAAGTCCTCATCCAGCGCGCCATCGAAGGCGATGAGCGGGCGCTGCAGGCCCTATGGTCGCAGCACTCGCCACACATCGACGCCGTCATCCGGCGTCTGGTCGGCGACCCCGACCTCGCCGCCGACGTCGCGCAGGAAGTGTGGATTCAGATCTTCAGGGCACTCCCGTCTTATCGCGGGGAGTCGCAGTTCGGAACATGGGCCCACCGCATCGCCGTCAACCGGACGCTCAACGCACTCAGGCGAACACGCCGGATCGCGAAGTCCGAAGCAGATATCGAGGACGACACCGTCGCGGTGGAACACGACAGCGAGCGCGCCCTGCTCGCCGCGAGCATTGAGGAAGCAGCGAACCGGTTGTCGCCCGGGGCGAGGACCGTATTCATGATGCACGACGTCGAAGGCTACACGCACGAGGAGATTGCCCGCGAGCTTGGCATCACCCCGGGCGGATCGAAATCCCAGCTGTTCAAGGCGCGCGCAAAGCTTCGCCGGCTGCTTGCGCACGTGGTGGATGGACTCACGCCAGACACGGATCCCGAGAATGTCGCACCTGTCTTCTGAGCGCCTCGCCGAGCTTGCCGACGGCGAACCCACCGTCGCGGAAGCGGAGCACCTCGCCGCGTGCGCGATCTGCGCCGCCGAGCGGAGTGCACACCGACGGCTGTTGTCCATGGCATTGGACGAGCGTGACCGCATCGCCCCACCGCTCACGGAGTGGTCGACGCTGGCGGCGAAGCTGCGTGAACAACGCATCGTCGCCGATGACTACGTGGCACCATCGACCGTCGAGACCGGCGTCGTGCCCATCGCGAAGCCAAGACCGCACCGGCGTGCGTGGCTCGGTGGACTCCGCGTCGCGGCAGGACTCGTGTTCGCCGTGGGCTTTGGTGCGTTAGGCAGGATGAGCGCCGGCGCCAGCGTCGCGCCATCCGGCAAAGAGATGACAACGTTGGCGAGTCGGGTTTTCCGCGGCTCGGCTGAAAAGGTCATGCCGTCCGTGTTCGGCGATCCGACATCGCCATTCAGTAGCGTGGAAGACGCGCTCGCCACCCTCGAAACCTCACAACGCAACTACGATCGCGCCGTGGCGTTCATTGCCGCTCACGATTCCACAGTGCAGTCGCCCGACGCGGGCGATGTGTTCCGCACGCGTCTGGCGGCGCTCGACGAGATGGCCGAGACGTCGCGGCAGGCGCTCTCGGTGGCGCCTGCGGACCCCGTGCTCAACCAGTACTACCTCTCGACGCTCGGCGCGCGTGAGGTCACGCTCCGACAGCTCGGGAGCGTGCTTCCGCCGGGCACTCGGCTCACACGTTTCTAGCTCGTGCCCTTCCTACGAACCCGTTGTGGCGTTGCCACCTGAATTTTTCGATGGATAGCAGCAGGTATTCAACTCCGCGTATGCGATCACTCACGTTCCTCATCCTCACGGTGTCGTCGGCGACGGTGGCCGTCGGGCAGCAGCCCGACAAGCCGCGATGTCGCGACTGCGCGACCGCCGAGGGGCGTGCATCGACGGAGGCTCGCCTGGCGCAGATGCGCGACTCGCTGCGCCTGCGTGCCGGTTTCGAGGGCGAAATCGAGAGCATCGCGGCACAGCTCCTCATGGTGACGCAGCTACAGACCCGCGCGAGCCAGGCGCTCGATGCCCTGCGGTCCGGCCAAGCGGCTGAAGCGAATCGGTCGCAGGTGGAGGCGGTCGCCCGCCAGCTCCGTGAGCAGATCGACCAGGCGGCCCAACGGTCTCAGATGCTTCGGACGCAGCTCGCCTCGCTCTGTGATCGGAGCTCGAAGCCCGAGGGTTACATGGGCATCACGTTCTCGGCGACCATGAGCGCCGACGCTGGCCGATCGGGCGGTGAGGTCTTCCGCTTCGCGGAGAACCCCACGGTGGAGACGGTCGAGCCGGGCTCTCCGGCCGAGCGCGCGGGCGTCGCCAAGGGCGATGAGATCATCCTCATCGATGGCCAGTCGGTGGTTGGGCGCGACATCGCGTTCAACCAGCTGCTGCGCCCCGGAGCCCGCCTCCCGCTCCGCGTTAGGCGCGATGGCGACACGCGGGATGTGCTCCTCGTCATCAAGCAGCGTCCACCGTCGCTCGACAATGGATGTCCGTTCCTCGACGCGCGTATAATGGCGGCGTTTGGGGATCCGATCTCGATCGGGCGGTGGCCGTTGAGTGGTGGGATCGTTCGCGGCGCACCGCTTCCGCCAGCCGCGACTCCAGGGTCGGGTGCGCGACCGCGAGTCGCTCCTCGCGCCGCGGAGCCGACGACCGCGGTCGTGGTCGGGGCGAACGGCGTCGTGACGGTCACGCCCGCTGCCCCGCTCGTGCCAAGTGTGCCGATGCCTGCCCCTAACGCGGTCGAGACATCGCCGCCGGATCAGCGGAACGTGTTCGTCTTCTCCCGCATGTCAGCGCCGATGGTCATTGCCGGCGCGACGATCGTGCGGACGAACGCCGATCTACGCGAGACGTTCGGCGTCAAGAGCGGTGTGCTCGTTCTCGACGTGGCCCGCGGGTCACCGGCCTACAGCTCCGGCCTCAAGGGCGGCGATGTCATCGTGTCCGTCGGCCGAGTCGCCGTGACGTCGCCGTTGTCGATCCAGCGGGCGATCGAGACGGCGGATGGGACGGAGCTGCCGCTCCGCATCATCCGTAAGAAGAAGGCGCAGTCCCTGACGCTGCGCTGGTAGCGTCGTCCGAGGAGCTCAGCTTCCGTGCGTTAGGCACGAGACTCTTGTGGATCGAGAGGGCGGCCACGGCGCCCTCGGCCGACGCGACGACGGCGAGCTGCGGTCCCGGGGTGACATCGCCGGCGGCCCATACGTGCCTGACCGATGTGTGGTGGTGCTCATCCACAATGATCTGGCCGTCCTCGTCGCGCTCACATGCGAGCTGGGCGCCCAGGTCATCGGCAGGGCGCTGCGATAGGCTGAAGAAGAGGTGGTCGCAGTCCAGGTGCATGCCGCCCTCGAGCTCCAGAGAGTAGATCCAGTCGCCCTGCGGCACGACCCGCTCGACGCGGGCAGATAACACGGGGATGTTCAGCGCGTCGAGCCTCTCACACTGATCCGCATCGAGGTCGGGGTCGCGGCCATTCGTGCAGATCACGATGTCGCGCGTCCACGTCGTGAGGTTGAGCGCCATGCCGGCAGCTTTCCTGCCGGACGCGAGCACAACCACCTTCGTGCCGCGTGTCTCGTACCCGTCGCAGTCAGGACAGACGTGCGCGGCGCTGCCGTACACCTGCTGTAGACCCGGTATTTTCGGCCATTCGTCGCGCAGCCCGAACGCGAGCAGCAGACGAGCCGCCCGCAGCGTGCGCGTCTCGGCGCGAGGTGAGTTGTCCCACGGCGCGCGCGGAGACCCCGAGCCGCGGTGATCGTCGTGCGCCTTTGTCCCGCGCATCGGGTCGAATTGAAGCTCGAAGCCGACACTGGTCCTCCGGACCCGGACGACGAATCCATCGATGAGCTCGACACCGTACTGGCGACACTCGTCGCGGGTCTTCCCGCGAAGCTCAGCCGGCGTAATCCCCGGGTGGCCGGGAAAGCCGTTCACGCCGCGTGTCTCCCAATTGCGGGGGTCGCCGGAATCGATGACGACGACGCGATGCAGATAGCGCCCAAGCCAGAGCGCTGCCGTCAGCCCTGCGGGTCCGCCGCCGACTATAGCTACGTCATAGGGATCGCTCACATCGGGCGGTGAAGGCAGACTTGGTGCCACGCGTCGGGAATCGGGAATCGGGGAATCGGGAATCGAAAACCCTCGGGACGCTCATCTCGTGTAGAGAGGCCTCCCGAGGGGTCTACGATTCCCGATTCCCGATTCCCGATTCCCGGCTACTTCACCTTCCCGGGAGGCAGCGTATAGAGCAGTCTCGCCGTAGCGCGATCCGCGTCGGACAGTTCCTTCACGCGCACCTTCGGCGTCATGATGTTCGCCGTGTCCGTCGTGTGATCGAGACCGATCAAGTGGCCGACCTCGTGGAGTGCAATCGCGCGAACGGCCGAACTGTCCAGCGGCTCTCCGCCGCGGTGGTGAATCGCGAGCACAATGTTCGCCTCGACGATCCACCAATCATCGTCATGCGCCCAGAGCGTCTTACCGCTGATCTGCTCGTCGAAGCGGTCGATCCAGTTGACGTGAATGTCCGCCTTTGCCGAGTCGTGAACGAACGTGAACATGAG
The DNA here is from genome assembly GCA_036509075.1 of Gemmatimonadaceae bacterium. Lineage (GTDB taxonomy): Bacteria > Gemmatimonadota > Gemmatimonadetes > Gemmatimonadales > Gemmatimonadaceae > JAJKIV01. The sequence goes on along the minus strand of DATCGG010000007.1, from coordinate 24,633 downwards.
CGGGATTCCCGTCAGCGCCCACTCCTCGAACGCGGCGCGCACGATGTCGGGGTATCCGACGCTGAAATCCGTCGTGGTCGATTGCGGCTGAATCCACACCCGAAGCGGACGGTTCCGACGATCCGGCCATCGAGCCAGTGCGGAGTCGCGCTGCAGCAGCAGTTCATCCACGTACGTGCCGGGCGAGCCTTCGCGCAGCCGACGGCGAATGTCGTCGAGGTCGCGCGGCGCGGATACGTCTCCCGTGACCGGTGTCTCGGCGGGCCGCACGCGACGCGTCTCCGACGCGCTGCTCGCGATCGGTGCAGACACCGCTCCGCCAAGGTACTCGGAGTACACACGCGCACTTCGCGCCTCGACGGCGACAAATACTGCGAGCGCAGTGACTACAGCACCGAACACCAGTTCGAGACGACGCATTACTCGTGGTTACGCCGTGGGAGTCGACAGAAACGACTCGACGAGGGTGAAGAACAGCTCTGGCGATTCCCAAAACGGCATATGGCCCGCGTCGGGGATCACTTCGAGACGAGTATTCCCGAGCGTTGCAACGATCTCACGTGCAACGCCGACGGGTAGCAGATCTCTTTCTCCGTGCATGACGAGCGTTGGCACCGAAACGGCACGGAGCAACGCTCGCCAGTCGTAACCCTCACCACGCAGCCGCGCCGCGACTGCAGCGCCGGTCCGACTATGTGATCGCGGTGGCGAAAACATCGCGGCAAGTGATGCATCGGCGAACCACGCCGCGTACATCGCGCGCGAGTACGCGCTGTGGATGCCCGGGTCGGGTCGAAGCAGCGCGTCGGTGTCGATGTGCTCGAGAATCGCGCGATCGCTCGGACCCAACCGCGGCAGCGCATCGCGAAGGAGATTCTCCTGCCAGTTGCCGACAGGACCGACGCTATCGACGAGCACGAGTCGCCGAACAGCACTTCGATCTCGTTCACTCGCCAGCATGGCGAGGCCACCGCCCCACGAGTGGCCTAACACGTCCCAGGTGCCAAGGCCTAGGGCTTCGCGAATCGCGGGCAGATCGCCGGCATCGTGCTCGATACGAGCGGCACTCGCACCGGGCGGTGCTTGCGATGCCCCCCGACCTCGCTGGTCGTAGAGGATGAGCTGACGGCGCTCGGACAAGGGAGCGAGTGCGGGCCACAACAGATTGTGATCGAACAACAGTCCGCCATTCACACACACGAGCGGTATCGCGCCGTGTATCTCAGGGGAGAGGTATACGGCGAACTCGAGCCCGCGTGCGCGAACGGCGCGCCGTACTAGGCGCGGCGCTCTAGGGCGCGAGCGTCGAAAAGCGATGAACCGGTCGCGGGGGGTGATCTGCGGAAGGAAACGGCCGCGACAAGATAGTGATATACATCACAATCGCAACAGTTCCGTCAGGGACTGTTGGTCCTACTGCCTGGGCTTTCGACCCACGAGCCTGCTCAGCACGCCAGCGAGATAATCGACGAGCGCCCGGAACAGTACGGGGATGAGTCGCACTGGCTGCCCCGACCCACGCGCGGTCGAGCGGGGCGCGGCGGTTGGCAGTGGCGAAGTGGGAACGATGGACCCGGATGTCGGTGTCGCCAGAACGGACGCCCAGCCAGGTTGCGGTGGCGGCGCGATAGGCGGCTCGGCCGCCGCGTTCGTCTCACTGGGTCCAGGCGCCTCACTCGCGGTGGGGCCACCCGACGTACCAGCGGCGAGAGTCGCTCGGACGCACTCCGTGAACTGCTTGAACATCTGCTTGTTCACACTCTCGATCATGCCGCGACCGAACTGGGCTACCCGTCCGACAACGTCGATGTCCGCGACGACGCGTACCTCGGAGCTGCCGTTTGCGAGCGCGACTACCGAGCTGGTCATCGTCATCTTGGCCGACCCGGCACCGCCGCTCTCGCGTCCTTCACCGGTCATCTTCACGACGCGGTTCGCGTCATCGCGTTCCGTGAGAATCACCTTGCCCGCGTACGCGGTCGAAATCGGTCCGACCTTCACCTTGACTCGGCCGAGAAACGTCGTGTCGTCTTGAACCGACGTCAGCTCGGCTCCGGGAAGACAGTTCACGACTTGCCGAGGATCGGTGAGGTACGACCATACACGATCGGGGTGCGCCTGAATCTCGAAGACCTCTTCGATCCGGATCCCCATCGCGCCCTCCGTTCGTGCGGCCAGCGGTCATTGACACCGGGAAACCGCGAGACACTTTAGCGCGAGCAGCGCGCGGGTCAAGGCGCGCGTTGTTGTTTATGCACCAACAAAACTCGAGGAGGTGCCGATGATCCCGTCTCGGTTCGATTATGTCGCGCCCTCCACCCTGGACGACGCCGTAACGCTGCTGCGGGAGCACGGCGGCGAGGCGAAGGTTCTGTCGGGTGGGCAGAGTCTCATTCCGATGCTCAAGCTCCGCCTTGCCACGCCCACGGTGCTCGTGGACATCAACCGGATTCCTGGGCTCGATTACGTCGAAGAGCGCGATGGCGCGTTGCACATTGGCGCGCTCGCGAGAGAGGCAGAGCTCGAGCGGTCGGCCGTGGTGCGCGCGCGGTATCCGTTGCTCTTCGATACGGCGCGGGTGATCGCCGATCCGATCGTGCGGAACTCGGCGACGATCTGCGGTAACGTCGCACACGGCGATCCGGGCAACGATCACCCGGCGACGATGATCGCGCTCGACGCATCGTTCGTCATTCGCGGGGCGAACGGAACACGGACTGTCGCGGCGCGCGACTTCTTCGTGGGACTGTTCACGACGCTGCTCGAGCCGGATGAGATCGTGACGGAGATCGTGATTCCGTCGCCGCCGGCGCGCTCCGGTGGAGCGTACATGAAGCTCGAGCGTAAGGTCGGCGACTTCGCGACGGCCGCGGTCGCAGCTCAGCTCACGCTCGACAGTACGGGTGCTTGTCAGCGGGCCGGCATCGCCCTGACGAATGTGGGAGCGACGCCGATCCGCGCAGCGAGCGCCGAAGCGTTCCTCGCCGGGAAGCCGCTCGATGCCACGACGATCGGGGAAGCGGCAACGATGGCCGCATCGGCAGCCGAGCCGGTGGCGGATCGCCGCGGCAGCGAGGAGTACAAGCGGGACCTCGTCCGCGTGCTGGCGGCGCGGGCACTTCAGAAGGCCGCGCGCCGGGCGCGCGGCGAGACCGGCACGGGAGAGGCCTGACATGTCCACGCATTCCATTACCGTCACGGTCAACGGCCAAGCGCACTCGGCCGAGGTCGAGTCGCGACTGCTGCTCGTGCATTTCATTCGCGACACGCTGCGCCTAACGGGCACACACATCGGCTGTGATACCAGCCACTGTGGCGCATGCACCGTACTGCTCGACGACCATCCGGTGAAGTCGTGCACCATGTTCGCGGTCCAGGCCGACGGACGCGCGATCCGGACGGTGGAAGGCCTGGAGCAGGGCGGGGCGCTCCATCCCGTGCAGGCCGGCTTCAAGGAAGAACACGGACTGCAATGCGGCTACTGCACTCCCGGGATGATGATGACGGCGACGGCGCTCTTGGAGCACAGCACGAACCCGACCGAGGCGGAGATTCGTCAGGCGATCTCCGGGAATCTGTGTCGGTGTACGGGGTACGTGAACATCGTGAAGGCCATTCAGCACGCGGCGGGCGCGATGCAGGCCGCTAGCGTCGCGGCACCCGCGAAGAATGTTGCCGCCGAAACCGCCACCACCGCCTAACACTCGAGTGTCGTCCCTCGCCTGACGGCTCGGGATGACGGGGATCCGCAAATGATACAACAGCCGCGCACCAGCCCCGAAGTCGGTGGAATGGGGCACTCGATGAAGCGCAAGGAGGACGGCCGCTTCATTCGAGGAAAGGGGAACTACGTCGATGACATCGTGCTGCCCGACATGCTGTTTATGGACATCGTGCGCACGCCGTACCCGCACGCCAAGATCCTGAATATCGACACGTCTCGGGCGCTCGCCACACCGGGCGTGCTCGCGGTGATCACCGGACGCGATCTCGAGAAATACAACCTGCACATGATGCCGACGCTCATGAGCGACACGCAGATGGTGTTGCCCACGGATCGCGTCGTGTATCAATCGCAGGAGGTCGCCGCGGTCATCGCCACGAGTCGTTATGCGGCCGCGGATGGTGTGGCGGCCGTCGAAGTGGATTACGAGCCGCTGCCGGTGGTGGTCGATCCGTACAAGGCGATCGAGCCCGGGGCGACGCTCGTCCGGCCGGACCGGAAGGACACGAACCACATCTGGCACTGGGAAGCCGGCAACAAGGATGCGACGGAGCAGGTGTTCAAGGACGCGGACCTCACCGTGTCGGAGCACATCTACATCCCGCGCATTCATGTCGCGTCGATCGAGACATGCGGCTGCGTCGCGAGCTACGACAAGGCCCGCGAGCAGCTCACGGTCTACATGACGACTCAGGCACCGCACGCCGTGCGGACGGTCGTCGCGCTCGTCGCCGGGCACGTGGGACTCTCCGAGGAGCGAATCCGGATCGTCTCGCCGGACATCGGTGGCGGATTTGGCGGCAAGGTTCCGGTCTATCCGGGTTATGTGGTCGCCATCGCTGTGTCGTTCCTGTTAGGCAAGCCGATCAAGTGGATCGAGGATCGGATGGAGAACCTCCAGGCCGACTCCTTTGCGCGCGACTATCACATCGATGCCGAGCTGGCTCTCAAGAAGGACGGGACCATCACGGGACTTCGCGTGAAAACGCTCGCCGACCATGGGTGTGCCGACGCTGCCGCGAACCCCTCGAAGTTCCCGGCTGGGCTGTACAGCATCGTCACTGGGTCGTACGACATCGCTGCCGCGCACGTCGCCGTCGATGCGGCCTACACGAACAAGCCGCCAGGCGGCGTTGCGTATCGCTGCAGCTTCCGTGTCACCGAAGCCGTACATGCGATCGAGCGGCTCACCGACATCGCGGCCCACGAGCTCAAGATGGATCCGGCCGAGTTCCGGCTGAAGAACTTCGTCAAGCCGGAGCAGTTCCCGTACAAGTCCGCGACGGGCTGGACCTACGACAGCGGGAACTACAAGGCCGCGCTCGAGCTCGCGATGCAGAAGATCAACTACGCCGAGCTCCGGCGCGAGCAGCTCGAGAAGCGAGCGCGCGGTGAGCTCATGGGGATCGGGATCTCGAGCTTCACCGAGGTCGTCGGCGCGGGACCATCGCACACCTTCGACATCCTCGGCCTCAAGATGTTCGATTCGGCCGAGATTCGGATTCATCCCACGGGCAAGGCGATCGCGCGATTCGGGACGAAGTCGCAGGGCCAGGGCCATGAGACGACGTATGCGCAGATCGTGGCCGAGGAGTTGGGCATTCCCGCCGCGCACGTGCAGGTCGAGGAGGGCGACACCGATACCGCGCCGTACGGGCTCGGCACGTATGCGAGCCGCTCGACGCCGGTGGCCGGCGCCGCCGGTGCAATGGCCGCGCGGAAAATCCGGGACAAGGCGCGCAAGATCGCGGCGTATCTCCTCGAGGCGAGCGAGGAGGATCTCGAGTGGACACCAGGCAAGTTCACGGTGCGGGGTTCGCCGGATCGGTCGAAGACGATTCAGGAGATCGCGTTCGCTGCGTACACGAATCACCCGCAGGGAATGGAAGCGGGGCTCGAGGCGGTGAGCTACTACGATCCGCCGAACCTCACGTTCCCGTTCGGGAGCTACATCTGCGTCGTGGACATCGACAAGGGCACCGGCGATGTGAAAGTGCGCCGATTCGTTGCGGTCGACGACTGCGGGAACATCATCAATCCGATGATCGTCGACGGACAGATTCACGGCGGGCTCACGCAGGGCCTGGCGCCGGCGCTGTTCGAGGAGATCCAGTACGACGAGAACGGCAACATCCAGGGCGGCAGCTTCATGGACTATCTGTTGCCGACCGCGATGGAGACGCCCAACTGGGAGCTCGACAAGACCGTGACGCCGAGCCCGCATCACCCGTTAGGCGCGAAGGGCGTGGGCGAGAGCGCGACGGTAGGCGCGCCACCGGCGATCGCGAACGCGGTCGTGGATGCGCTGTGGCACCTTGGCGTCAGACACGTCGACATCCCGATTACGCCATTCAAGGTCTGGAAGATTTTGCGAGAGAAGGGAGTGAGTGAATAGGGACATCGGGACTAGGGACTGGGGACTCGGCCGGGAGCCTTCTTGCACCGAGGAGGCCTCCGTGCCGCGTAATAGCATCCCGGCCGAGTCCCTAGTCCCTAGTCCCCAGTCCCTATGACGAGCGACATCTACACCGAAGCCGCGGCACTTCGCGCCGCCCGCACGCCATTCGTCATGGCGACGGTCGTCGCAAGCTATCCGCCACAGAGCGTTCGCCCGGGCGCCAAGGCGATCGTCCGGGCCGACGGTTCGATCCACGGGTGGATCGGTGGCGGCTGCGTGCAGCCGGTCGTTAGGCAGGAATCCGTCGACGCCCTGGCCGACGGCCGGCCGCGGCTCGTCCGCATGAACGTGGGGACTGGCGGTGCGGACACTGGCGCGAGCAGGCACGGCGACGTTCGCGAGTATCCCATGACATGCCAGGGCGAGGGTGGGATCGAAATCTATCTCGAGCCGGTGCTCGCGGCTCCGCGCCTCGTGCTGCTCGGGCACACGCCAGTCGTACAGTCCCTGGCGCGCCTGGGCGCGGAGTTGGGGTTCGACGTCATCGTCGGATCCGCGGCAGTGCCACCCGATCTGTTCCCACCGGGCGTTCGGGTCATGACCGACAGTGGAGCAGCACTCGCCGGCGCCGACGCGACGACGTATGTCGTCGTCGGCACGATGGGCGCCGGTGACGAGGCCGCGCTCGCGGCAGCGGCGGCGAGCGAGGCGCCGTACGTCGGTCTCGTCGCGAGTCGCAAGAAAGCCCGCTATCTCATCGACTACGTACGCGCGGAAGGCACCGCGACCGAACGACTGGCCCGCGTCAAGTTCCCGGCAGGCCTCGATCTGGGCGGAATGAGCGCATCGGAGATCGCGCTCAGCGTCCTGGCAGAGATCGTTCAGCGGCGATACGGCAGGCCTAACGCCAGTTCGTCGTCCGCCGCCGTGGCGAGCGACGCCCCCACTCCATTGCAGCGGAGCGGAGGACCGCGGACCGCGGCCCCGGTCATGGCGCGCGATCCCATCTGCGGGATGCCTGTCGACACCTCCACGGCGCGATACACGGTCGTGGAGGGCGATGAGACGCTCTACTTCTGCTGCCCCGGCTGCCGCGCCGCCTACCTGCGGCGCCGGGCGGAGTCCGCGACGTGAAAGAAACGATCGCGCGCCTGCAACACGCGATGGCGGCACAGGGGTACGTCACGGATCGCGCGACTGCCACGGCGGCGTACCTCGCGCTGACGCTCCACAAACCGCTGCTCGTCGAAGGTCCGCCAGGCGTGGGGAAAACCGAAATCGCCAAGGTGCTGGCCGGAGTCCTCGACACGGAGCTGATACGCCTTCAATGCTACGAAGGCCTCGACGCGAGCACCGCACTCTACGAGTGGAACTACCCGAAGCAACTGCTCCACATCAAGCTCGGTGAAGGGGCGGGACAGTCCATCGGCGAGCGCGAGGCGCAGATCTTCAGCGCGCCATTTCTGCTCGAACGCCCGTTGTTGCGTGCGATCCGCGCCTCGCGGCAGACCGTGTTGCTCATCGACGAGATCGACCGAAGCGACGAAGAGTTCGAGGCGTTCCTCCTGGAGGTGCTCTCCGAGCATCAGGTCACGATCCCGGAGATCGGCACCGTGCGCGCGACGTACGAGCCATGCGTCGTCTTGACGTCCAACCGTACGCGTGAGTTGTCCGAGGCACTGCGGCGCCGCTGCCTCTACCTCTGGATCGATTATCCGTCGCTCGAGAAGGAAGTGGAGATCGTGCGCGCGAAGGTGCCCGCCATCGACACGAAGCTGGCAGCGTCCGTCGCGGCGTTCGTGCAGGCCGTGCGACGCCACCGCCTCATCAAAACGCCTGGCGTAGCGGAGACGCTCGATTGGGCGCACGCACTCGTTGCGCTGGGCGCCAACACGATCGACGACGATACGGCGTCCGAAACGTTAGGCTGCGTCCTCAAGGACGAAGCCGACATCCGTCAGATCCGGGCCGAGGTCGCGAGCCGTGGTGCAGCCGCCGTCGTTGCGGCCGGTGAGAGTACGGAGTGACCGCACTCGCGGATCCGGCGTTCCTCGTTACCGAGTTCAGCCGCCGTCTGCGGGACCACGGTGTCGCCACGACGACTGATTCGGGTATCGATGCGGTCCGCGCGCTCAGCGCGATAGACCCGACGGACAAGCGCGATGTCTATCTCGCGTTTCGAGCGATCTTCGTCCAGCGGCGAAACGACCTTGCGGTCTTCGACGCGCTCTTCCAGGAATGGTGGGCATCGGCCTATGCAGCCCCGGACGCGAAGAGAACGCGTGCCGGTTCGGACACACCGAACCCACCGGTCATCGCCCCATGGGATGAGCCAAAGGCCGGAAGTGCCACGGCGCTTACGAGGTGGGCGTCCTCGCGCGATGACACGGACGGAGAGGAATCCATTCCGCTCGCTGCGCCGAGCACGCGCGACGCGACTGCGACGAAGGACTTCCGCTATTACGCGAGCGACGACCTCGCTGCGCTCGAGCAGGTCGCGGCGATGATCGTCAAGCGACTGCGCAGTCGTCGGAGTCGCCGGTGGCGTCAGGCACGACGCGGCGCGCGGCTCGACCCGCGTCGCATCGTACGACTGGCCCTCGCTACGGGCGGCGACCCGATCCGGCTCGCGCGCCGGCAGCGCGCCCTTCGCCGGACCAAGCTCGTCGTGCTGTGCGATGTGTCCGGTTCGATGGACCTCTACAGCCGGTTCCTCCTGCAGGTGCTCTACGCACTCCAGCACGCGTTCGCCCGCGTGGAGACGTTCGCGTTCAGCACGCGGGTCGTGCGCATTACGGATTCGCTCGCGCGTGAGAGCTATCGCGAAGCACTGCGAGCGCTGGAGGCGGTTGCCGAGAGCGGATGGTCTGGCGGGACGAAGATAGGGGAGAGCGTCGAGGCCGTGCGCGTCGGGTGGCCTCGACTCTTCGATCGTCGGACCGCGCTGATCATTTTGAGCGACGGATGGGACACAGGCGACCCCGCCGTCCTTGGCTCGGCGTTGAGCAACCTGCGCCGCCGAGTTGGCCGGATCATCTGGCTCAACCCATTGCTCGGAAGTCCGTCCTACGAGCCGCTCACCCGGGGCATGCAGGCGGCACTGCCACACCTGCACGTCTTCGCACCGGCGCACGATCTGGCGAGTCTGGAGCGACTGGCCAGCCACCTCAGCTTTTGAAAGCGAGATGAACGTGATGAAACGGCCGCGCTGGATTCTGGTCGTGTCGTGTGCCGCGTTAGGCTTGCGGCCGTCGGTCGTGCTGGCACAGGCAACCCGGTCGGCAGGACCGGTCGAGGTCTACGAGGCGTCGATCACGGACCTCCAGAACGCCATGGCCACGGGCCGAACGACCTCGGTCGCACTCGTGGACGCGTACCTGGCGCGGATCGCGGCGTACGACCAGCGCGGGCCTGAACTCAACGCGATGATCCGGCTCAATCCTAACGCGCGAGTCGAGGCGCGCCGGATGGACGAGGAGCGCCAGCAGGGCAAGGTGCGAGGCCCCCTGCACGGCATCCCGATCATCATCAAAGACAACTTCGATACCTCCGACCTCCCGACCAGCGGGGGCTCGCTGGCCCTCGCCAACCACCAGACGAGAGATGACGCGTTCGTGGTTCGGCGGCTTCGCGATGCGGGCGCGGTCATACTCGGCAAGTCGAACATGCACGAGCTGGCCGCGGGCATTACGACCATCAGCTCACTGGGGGGCCAGACGCGCAATCCGTACGATCCGCGCAGGTGCCCTGGCGGGTCCAGCGGCGGGACCGGCGCTGCGATTGCGGCGAGCTTCGCGGCGGTGGGCTGGGGCTCGGACACGTGCGGTTCGATTCGAATTCCGTCCGCGTTCGGCAGTCTCGCCGGCCTGCGGCCGACGCAGGGACTCGTGAGCCGCAGTGGTGTGATGCCGCTTTCCCACACACAGGACATCCCGGGGCCACTGGCGCGTACAGTTCGCGACCTCGCGATCGCCCTCGACGCCACCATCGGCATTGATTCTGCCGATGCCGCGACGCGCGTCCTCGCAGGGCGGGCGTTACCGAAGTTCACCGACTCGCTGAACGCGGACGCCCTGCGCGGCACTCGGATCGGAATTCTCACCAGTTACTTCACCGATGCCGACGGCGAGATTCTCGACACCGTTCGCTCGGCAATTCGCGCGATGAAGGCTGCGGGCGCCGACACCGTGCGCGTTGACATCGCGGCGTTCGACAGCCTGATCGCCAACACGAGCGTCATCAATTACGAGCACAAGTTCGACATGATCGACTATCTGGCGAAGACGCCGGGTGAGCCGATCACGTCGATCGCCGATATTCTTGCCTCGGGGTTGGAGAGCGGAGCGCTGGAGGCGCGCTTGAAGCTGGCTGACAGTCTCGGCACGCGCGACAACGACGCCTACCGTCGTGCGCTGTCGCGGCAGGTCGTCCTGCGCGACCGAATCGCGGCGATCATGGACAGCCTGCGACTCGACGCGCTCGTGTACCCGACAATGCGCCGGAGGCCGGCGTTCGTGGGGGATCCGCAACTGGGATCGACGTGTGCGCTCAGCGCCCAGACCGGATTGCCGGCGCTCAGCATTCCGGCCGGCTTCACGAGTGAGGGGCTCCCGGTTGGGATCGAGCTGCTCGGGCGCGCATTCGGGGATGCGAGGTTGGTTGGCATGGGCTACGCGTTCGAACAACTGGGGCCGCACCGGCGTGCGCCATTCTCGACACCGCGTCTCGTGGCAGGGAAGGCGCCGATCAGTGCCGCGTTTGCCACCACCGCCACCGGCACCTCCGGGCGTGCGGTCACCGCCCGCTTTGCATTCGACCACATGAGCGGCACGTTAGGCTATGACCTCGACGTACGCGGCCTGCCGCGGTCGAAGGTCCAGGCGGTGGTGCTGATCCGGCGCGATGCCGCTGGCCGAGGACGCGTCGTGCAGCGGCTTTCTGGTCCCGGTGTGGCGTCGGAATCGGGTGTGGCATCGTTAGGTGCGGTCGAGCGTGTCGCCCTGCTGGACGGTCAATTGTTTCTCGCGTTGGTCACGTCCGATCAGCCGCCGGTACACGCGCGCGTCGTCATTCCGAAATAACGCTGACGTTCTCGGAGACGCACGATGGAATTTCGGCAGCTCGGGCGGTCGGGACTTCGCGTTCCCGTTCTCGCGTTTGGCACGGCGACATTCGGAGGTGGCAACGACTTCTATCGCGCCTGGGGCAGTACCGACGTCGCGGAGGCGAAGCGACTCGTCGACCTGTGCCTCGATGCGGGCGTATCGTTCTTCGACACGGCGAACTCCTATTCCACGGGGATGGCGGAGGAGATCCTGGGTGCCGCCATCGCGGGGCGTCGCCAGGACATCATCCTCGCGTCGAAGGCAACGTTCCCCATGGGACCGGGCCCTAACGATGCCGGCTCCTCGCGCCATTTTCTGCGCAGAGCCTGCGAGGACAGTCTGAGGCGGCTTCGCACCGATCACATCGATGTGTACTACATGCACGGCTTCGACGAGAACACGCCCGTCGAGGAGACGCTGAAGGCGCTTGACGCGCTCGTGACGAGCGGCAAGGTCACCTACGTTGCGTGCTCGAACTTCTCCGGCTGGCAGCTGATGAAATCGCTCGCGATCTCCGATCGGTACGGCTGGGCACCATACGTGGCGCACCAGGCCTACTACTCGCTGGTCGCGCGCGAGTACGAGTGGGAGCTCATGCCGCTGGCGATCGACCAGGGCGTCGGGACGGTTGCGTGGAGTCCACTCGCGGGTGGGGCGCTGGCCGGCAAGGTTCGCCGCGGCCAGCCGATTCCGGACGGGTCGCGCGTCAGCCAGCTCGGGCTCGAGCGTGCTGGCGATGTCGAGCGCCTATTCGACATCGTCGCGGTGCTCGAGGAGATTGCCAGAGAGACGGGCAAGACCGTGCCACAGGTGGCCTTGAACTGGGTGCTCTACCGCCCGACGGTCGCGAGTGTTGTGATCGGCGCACGCTCGGAGATCCAGCTGCGCGAGAATCTCGCGGCTGCCGATTGGCGGCTCGATAGCGCCCACGTCGCGAGGCTCGACGCAGTGAGCAACCGTCGTCCGATCTACCCGTACTGGCACCAACGGCTGAACCCGCGGCTCGTTACGCCGGCGGTATAAGCTGGTTTGGGGTCAGACCGCGTCCGCTACCAAAGTTGGACCGATTCGAGTATTATACTTGCGAGTATGTAATTTCAGATTCAGCATGCCTGCCAAAGCACTCCGATGGGAGCGGCGGCCCGACGACCGCCCGCATGAAATACTCGATGCCGCGCTCCGCGTATTCGCCGAGCGTGGCTACCGCAACACGCGCCTCGAGGACATCGGCGAGGCGGCGGGCGTCACGAAGGGCGCGATCTACCACTATTTCGCCAACAAGGAAGCACTGCTCCTCCGCGCCATCGAACATCGCAGCGAGGAGGCCTTCGGCCGAATCGAGGAGATCCTGCGCGACAAGACAGCACCGGTGTCCACGCGACTGCGCCTCGTCGTCCGTCGGTGGTTCGCGTCGGTCCCGAAGGAACGGCTCGCCGTCGTGACGCTGCTGCTCCAGGGCATCGCCCACGAGGCACCGGACGCATTTCGTCGCTGGCTCGCTGGCGGACCGACCGCCTCTGCTCGGCTGATCGCAACACTGGTGCGCGAAGGCCAGGCCCGCGGAGAATTCCGTCCGGACGCCGACGCCGACGTGGCGGCGCGAATGCTGGTCTCCGGTCTGTTGCAGCAGACGGTGTGGCAACAGTACGTCGAGAGCGTGCCAGACGTCGGCGTCACGCAGGAACGACTCGTGGATTCCGCGCTGGAGTTGTTCCTCCACAGCCTGCGTCCAATCGGCCGCGCTGGCTCCCTTCGGATCAAACGGTAACCCGATGACCATCCCGCTCGCCGCACAGGTGGCGGTCCTTATTCTACCCGCCAGTATGCAATTCGGAGTTGGCCGGTGAGCGCGACCGCCACGCGTCTCGACGACGCAGTTCGCCCCACGCTGCCGGTAGACGTCCTTTCGGCGAAGCCAGTGGCCGAGCCCCGGCATGGCGAGGAACACCGCTATCTCATCGCATTCGCGGTCGTGCTGGCGGCGCTGATGCAGGTCATCGACAGCTCGATCGTCAACGTCGCGCTCCCCGATATGATGGGGAACCTCGGGGCCTCGCTCGACGAGATCGCGTGGGTCACGACGGGCTACATCCTTGCGAGCGTCATCGTCATTCCGCTCACCGGCTGGTTGGGTCAGCTGTTCGGTCGCAAGCGCTACTTCGTCGGATCCATCATCGTATTCACCGCCGCGTCGTTCTTCTGCGGTGCGTCGCATACCCTCGGGACGCTCATCTTCTGGCGGATCATCCAGGGTATCGGCGGTGGCGCCCTCATGACGGTGTCGCAGGCCGTCCTGTTCGAGGCGTTTCCGCCCGAGGAGGCGGGCATGGCCATGGCGCTGTTCGGCGTGGGTGTCATGGTCGGGCCGACGATCGGGCCGACGTTAGGCGGGTGGCTCACGGACAACTACGGCTGGCCGTGGATCTTCTACGTCAACATCCCCGTCGGGATCCTCGCCGCCGTCATGATCGCGGCGTACGTTCACGACCGTGCCGACCAGCGCCGCCCCGGGCGTATCGACTACATCGGCATCGGACTGCTCGCTGTGAGTGTTGGCGCGCTGCAATACGTGCTCGAGCACGGGCAGCGTGAGGATTGGTTCGATTCCCGGCTGATCATCAGCCTGACGTTGACCGGTGTCATAGGGGGAGCGGCGCTTCTCTTGCGCGAGCTCACGACCAGCGAGCCCGTCATCGACTTCCGCGTGTTGCGCCATCGCCAGATGTGGGTCGGCACCCTGCTCGGTGTCGTAATGGGCATCGGGCTCTACGCCATGTCGTTCACACTGCCCGTCTTCCTCCAGGGTAACCTCCACATGACGGCGGAGCAGGCTGGCATCGCGTTGCTGCCGGGCGCGATTGCCACGGCAATATCGATGTTCATCGTCGGCCGCCTCACGAACCGCGTGGACCCGCGGATCCTCATCACGATCGGCGCGCTCATCTTCGCCACCGCGGCGTGGCAGCTCTCCCTCATCACGGGCGAAAGCGGCAGCGGCGATTTCTTCTGGCCTCTGATTTACCGTGGCGTGGGCCTTGGCCTCATGTTCGTGCCGCTCACGACGATTACACTCGCGGAGCTGTCGTCGAGTGAGCTCGCGCAGGGCACCGGTCTCTACAACTTCTTCCGTCAGCTCGGCGGGTCGTTCGGGATTGCCGGGATAGCGACGCTGCTATCGCGGTATACCGCGCAGTACCATGCCGTGCTGGCGGAGCACATCACGTCCATCGATGCGACGAGCGCGGGATGGGTCAAAGCGCTGACCCAGGGCATGATGAGCCAGGGCGCGGATGCGTGGACGGCGAGGGCTCGCGCCTATCGGCTGCTGGAAGCCCAGGTCATGGGGCAGGCGAGCGTCATCGCCTACTCCCGCGTGTACGTCCTGAGCGCGGTGATTATCCTCGCGATCATCCCGCTCCTCGTTTTGGTGCGGAAGACCCGCGGCGCTGGCGGTGGACACGCCGTGATGGAATAATCGTCGCAGTCTGGTTCGGCGCCGGTCTGCCCTCAACTCTGTCCGACGATGCGCTCCACCGTGTTCGCTCTTCGTCTGTCGACCGCGCTGCTCGCGATCGGCGCTGCAGCCCCCAGGGGCGTCTCGCCACAGGCTCGGCCCGCCGGCGGCGCGCCGCCATCGCAGCCGCAGCTCGGAACGCGCGGCGTGCCGATCATCCAGCGCGATGGACTGCGGTTCAAGGACCTGAACCGGAGCGGGGCGGTCGACTCGTACGAGGACTGGCGCCTAACGCCCGAGGTCCGGGCGCGCGATCTGGTGGGCCGCATGACGCTCGAGGAGAAAGCCGGAACCATGATGCATGGGACCGCGCGCGGTGTCGGTCCCATGGCCATGGCCGGCGTCGGGACGACCTACGATACGGCGGCGAATCGCGCGCTGATCGATGGCGCGAAGGTCACGAGCATGATCACGCGGCTGGGCGGCGAGCCGGCGGCGCTCGCCGCGCAGAACAACGCCTTGCAGGAGATCGCGGAGCGCACGCGCCTCGGGATCCCGGTCACCGTCAGCACGGACCCGCGTCATCACTTCCAGTACGTGCTGGGCGCGAGCATCACCGAAGGACAGTTCTCACAGTGGCCGGAGACACTCGGTTTCGCAGCGTTAGGCGACACTGCTCTCATGAAACGATTTGGCGATGTGGCGCGACAGGAATACCGCGCGGTCGGCATCCACATGGCACTCTCGCCGCAGGCGGACCTGGCCACCGAGCCCCGTTGGAGCCGCATCAACGGCACGTTCGGTGAGGATGCCGATCTGGCCGGTCGCCTGGTGGGTGCGTACGTCGCCGGCTTCCAGCATGGGACGCGTGGTGTCGACTCGGTGGGCGTTCAAACCGTCGTCAAACACTGGGTCGGATATGGCGCGGCGAAGGAGGGATTCGATAGCCACAACTACTACGGGCGGTTCGCGACGTTCCCCGGTGCGAACTTCGAGTATCACGTGCGCCCGTTTCTCCCCGCGTTTGCCGCGAACGTCGCCGGGGTGATGCCGACTTATTCGATCCTCGAAGGCGCGACATGGGACGGCAAGCCAATCGAGGCGGTCGGCGCGGGCTTCAACCATCAGCTGCTCACCGAACTCCTTCGTGGGCGCTACAGGTTTCGCGGCATCGTGCTCACCGACTGGGCGGTCACGAACGACTGCGAGGATCGCTGTCGCGGTGGCGCGCCTGCTGGCCAGCGCCCGTCGTTCGCCGACCTCGGCATGCCGTGGGGCGTCGAAGACCGGTCGATGCGGGCTCGATTCGTTCAGGCGGTAAAGGCCGGTGTCGATCAGTTCGGAGGGACGGAACGGGCAGACATGTTGATCGACGCTGTTCGAGCCGGGGAACTGACCGAGGCGCGTCTCGACAGCTCGGTGCAGCGCATCCTCACCGGGAAGTTCGCCCTGGGTCTGTTCGAGAACCCATATGTCGAGCCTTCCGAGGCGGCTCGCCGCGTCGGTACCGATGCATTCCGAAGCGAGGCGCTCAACGCTCAGCGCCGGGCGTTAGTGTTGCTGGAGAACCAGGGCGGGATCTTGCCGCTCCGAGCGAAGGCCAACAACACCGCGCTTCGGGTGTACCTCCGTGGAATCTCGCCGGAGGTCGCGACGCAACGCGGGTGGACGGTCGTCACGGACCCCAAGCAGGCCGATGTCGCGATCGTCCGCCTAACGGCGCCGTTCGAGACACTGCACCCACAATACGTCTTTGGGGCAATGCAGCACGAGGGCAACCTCGCGTTCCGCGATGGCGAGCCGGAGTACGAGGCCTTCAAGCAGGTGAGCAGCGTCGTACCGACGGTCGTGACGGTGTATCTCGATCGCCCGGCGATTCTGGCGCCGCTCAAGGAACGAGCGCGAGCCGTCATCGCGAACTTCGGTGTCAGCGATGTGGCTCTGCTCGACGTGCTGGTGGGACGAGGCAAACCCGAAGGGAAACTGCCCTTCGAGCTACCATCGTCGATGGATGCGGTCCTGGCCCAGAAGTCCGACGTGCCGCACGACAGCCCGCGCCCTCTCTACCCGTTAGGCTTCGGGCGTCGCTACTAACTCGCCGCCCGGAGCCGTCGGGAGCCGTCACTTCCGCTGTGGCGGAACGAAGCGACGCGACTGCTTCTCGTACGCATGCGCCAGCGCGAGCACACGTGCATCGTCACCCGGCAGCCCGACGACTGACAGGTTGAGCGCTGGCATCCCGTCGGCCCCCATCCCGGCCGGCACCGACACCTCCGGGAGCCCGAGCCAATTGCCGTAGCCGAGCGCCGTGCGGATGTCGGGCCACTTGTCCACGGCGCGCGGGGCGTTGAACGGCATCGTGGGATACACCATCGCCGCAACGCCCGCCGCTCTCATCGATGCCGCGAGCTTCGCCACGACCTCGGCGCGCGATCGGGCGAACGACCGTCCGGCGGGATCGTCGGTCATGGCGCGCTCGAGGAGCGGTTCGCACTCCTCGAACGTCGCGGGCAGGACATCGTAGAACGCGCGGTAGGCAGGGTATCCCAGCCGAACCGCTCCGCGTGGGTCGTCGGTGCGACCGGCGAAGTAGCGGAACAGCGCGTTCGCGGTGGGTGCGGGTGAATCTGCATCGACTGCCACGTCGCCACGGTCGCGAGCGGAGGCGGCGAAGGCGTCCCGATAATTGACGCGGGTGATCGCGGCGGCGAGCGGCTCGACGGTCGCTCCGGCGGCGCGCAGATCGCCTAGAGCGCGATCCCAGGTCGTGAGAGCTTCGGCGGTCATCTGCGCGCGCGGCGCGTGCTCTTCGACGATGCCGAGGCGGATCCCGGCGAGCGCGTCGTCGCGCAAACGCGCGAGCGGCGCGCCGTCCCATGTCCCGGAGAGCGCCAACGGGTCGGACGCATCGGCTCCGGCGATCACGGCGAGGAGCAGAGCGGCGTCCGCCACCGTGCGCGCGAGTGGTCCGTGCGTGTCGAGATAGGGCCACGTCGGAATCACTCCGGTGCGCGGCACGAGGCCGAACGTCGGCTTCATCCCGACCACGCCGGTGAACTGTGCCGGAATGCGGTTCGATCCGCCGTCGTCGGTGCCTAACGCCGCGAACGCCATCCCGCTCGCGACCGCGACGGCCGAGCCGGCGCTCGACCCACCGGGAGTACGTGTCCCGGTGGGATCGTGGGGGTTGAGCACCTGTCCGGTGTGGCTGCTGGTGCCGTTGCCGCGATACGCGAAATCGTCCGCGGCCGTTTTGCCCAGGACGATCGCGCCGGCCGCTCGAAGTCGCGCCACCTCGAGCGCGTCGCGCCTAACGGGGTCCGGAAAAAGCCGTGCCCATTCGGCGCTGGAGCCGGTGGTCGGCAGCCCCGCCATGTCGTAGATCGCCTTGGCAAACACCGGAACACCATCGAGCGGCCCACGCAGCCGGCGGGCACGGGCCCGCGCGTCGGCGGCCCGGGCGTCCTCGGGGGCGGTGTCGGCAAGCGCATCGATGGCGCGCCATGTTTTCCCCGCCGATCGGCAGCGATCGAGCGCGCGAGCCGTGACTTCGGCGGCGGTCCAGTCGCCACGCCGGAGCCCCGCCTGGTAATCTGCGGCCGTGCCGTCGAGAGGGTCGCCGCCGACGGAGCCGAGCCGCTGGATTGGGAGGGGAAGCGCGACGAGTGCGGCGAGCTGCGCAAGGGCTTCGCGACGGCTGGGCGACATCAAGAGGAACGGGGCGAAGGGTGGGCGACCGGCGGTGAGACGGAATCGTTCGTGGACCCCACACAATAGATTCCCGCGGCGTCGTCCGGTCAATGACTGGCCGGGGCGAGTCGATCAACGCATACTTCTCGCGCGGCGGGAGGCGTCGTCCGCGCTGCGTTAGGCACCACCGCTCTCAGGAAGACCCGTGCTTTCGCTTCTCCTTGGGCTCGCCCGGCTCGGCCAGAGCATAGCGCGAAGCTTTCGCGACCCCCAGTTCCGCGCGCTGCTACTGCTGTACGGCGCGCTGCTGCTGATTGGCACCGCATTCTACGTCCGGACGGAAGGCTGGAGCGTTCTCGACGCGTTGTACTTCTGCGTGGTGACCCTGGCGACGGTGGGCTATGGCGACCTTGCCCCGCGCACGTCGGTCGGGAAGGTGTTCACCATCGTGTACATCCTGATCGGGGCTGGCGTTTTCGTCGTGCTGGCTGCCGAGCTTGCGGTTGGGGTGATCCGGCTGCGTGGTGGTGGGGCAGAGGACCAGGCAGGGCGCGGGGCGACTGCTTCGGGCGCGGCAAGCGAGAGGAGCAACGAACGGAGCAGCACCACCAAGCAGTCTTGATGGTGCTGCTCGACCGGCCGTTCGTTAGGCCGGACTGCCGCCGATCAAGGCCTGCGTCGAGCGTCAGTAATCATGACGCAGCGAGACCATGAGCCGGCGTGGAAGCAAGGGGCGAGCGAGGAACAGGTCGCTCGTCCGGCCACCAGCGAACAGCGCCAGCCGCGGGTTCCCCTCCTCGAGCCCCGTCGACTGGAAGGCGTTGAGCAGGTCCGCCGTGATTCCGAGGCGACTCCGCGGCAACGTATAACCCGCTCCGAAGTTGAAGTAGCTGTACTGCGGAAGGACGTTCCCGGCCTTCACGTCCGAGAATCGTCGTCCGACGAAATGCCAGTCGCCCGTCAGCCGGAAGTTGGAGATGGAGTAGGTCGCAGCGGTGTTCGCGATGATCGGCGGGACGCCGTTGATCCAGCTGCCGATGTCCGCTCCCGCTCCTGCACCGAGTTCGGCCTTGAGCCACGTCGCATTCGCTTCCAGTCGCAGCGGTGTAAAGGGAAGGGCCGACAGCTCCAACTCGGCACCATACGACTTGTTCTCGGGACTCGTGACGACGATCCACGTCGTGCGGCCGGTTAGTGTGTCCGTCACGGCTCCCTGTCCAACGATGTTCTTGAGCAGCATCCAGAAGCCGTTCAGCGTGGCGCCGAACCGCGCGGAGGCGTACTTGACGCCGCCCTCGTAGTCCTGCACCTGGCGCGAGCCGAACAAGTCGACCTGCGCTGGTGATTGTGCGTTCAGGAACTCGTCCAGCGCCGGCATCTTGTACGAGCGGCTGCCTAACGCATAGAGCGCGACCTGATTGGTCAGGCGGAAATTGAGGCCGAGCGAACCGGCCCAGTCGTTCATCGTCTTGTCGAAGTGCCGGAAGGTGTTGTTCCCCCATGACTCATTGTCGTACGTCGTTGCGGGATTTCCATCGAGGTCCACGAGCGACGTATTCTCGGAGCTCTGCACGAAGTTGTTGGATTCCCAGCGGCCGCCCACGTCCGCGCGCAGGCGGTCGGTGAGCTTGAACTCCCCGCCGAGCGACCCGGAGAGAATCGTTGCCTGTCCCGACCCGTTTACATAGTTCGAGACGAAGTGCCGGAAGCCGTTCTTCGTGACGTCGATCTGTTTGCCTCCGCTGTTTACCACGAGGTCCAGGAACGACGGATTGTTCGCGACGTTGGTCAGAATATCGGTGAAGTACCAGCGATTGGTCTGCGAGTAGTTCGCGAAGTACAGCCCCAGCGCGAGATTGTTCTGGCCAAGGCTCTTTTTGAGCTGGAACTGGTCCTGGAACGCGGAGAGCGGTTTTTCGACATGCCACTCGCCGCCCGGCGCCACCAACCCGTTCGACGTGCTGAAGGGCATCGGCTTTCCGGTTTCGTCGAGGCGATTGGTGTAGGTGTAGGTGAACTGGGTGCCGGCGGGAAATCCCAAGCCGCCCTGGTTCACCGGCCGGGTTACGAAATCGGCCGCCGACATGACGTCACTCGGCACGATCGCATTCCATTGTTGAGCGTTCTGCATGGCCTGCGCGGCGTTCTGCAGGCGCCATCCGTTCGAGAGATCGAACGCGACGTCGGCGGTGAGCCAGCCGGCCACCGTGCGCAGCCCATTGTCCAGCGGGAGCTCCAGTTGCCCGTTAGGCGTCGGGACCCGGATATCGTTCCCCTCGAGCGTGTTCATCGAACCGTAGTCGCCGAACCCCGGCACGTACTTGGGGTCGCCCGGATTCTGAAATGGGAGGTCCAGGATGAACTGGTTGCGATCGTCGATGTACTTGGCCGACACGCGGAAGTAGCCGTTCGGCAAGAGGCGCGTGATATTGGCCTTGATCTGGCCGCCACTGATCCCGGGGAAGCCCGGATCTCGAACGCCGTGATCGTAGCGGTAGAACCCTCCGATGTTGAATCGCCAGTCGTCGCCCAGAGGGCCGTTGGTGTTCATGTCGTAGCGGGCGAGCCCTTGTGTCGCCGCGGACACTTTGAACGACCCGTGAAGCTCAGGACCGCCTGTCTTGTTGATGAAGTTGGCAATCGCGCCGGGTGTGTTGGACCCGTAGAGCGCGGAACTTCCCCCGCGGACGACTTCCATCTCGTCGATGTTCTCGTCCGGGCGAAAGAGGTTATCAGCGTTCATGAAGAACGTGTGCATCGTCGGGAACACTGGCAGGCCGTCCTCCATGAACATCACGTACTCGACGCCAAGGATCCCGCGCATCGTGATGTTCTCGTTGACCTCGCCGCCTGAGCTTTCGACGCGAGTGAAGCCGGGAACGTAGCGGAGCATCTCAGTCGTGCTCCGCGGTGCTGCCTGGTCGATGAGTTCCGGCGTGAGCGTGGTAATCGCGACACTGGCTTCTTCATTCACGCGCGGCGTCGCGGTGCCGGTGACTACTACCGATGACAGGCTCAATGGATCCTCGACCATTCGGAAGTTCTCCGCCGCGCGCTGGTCCGCCGCGACAGTCACGGGAAGCGCTTGCGGTCGATAGCCAACGGATCGCACCCGGATTGTTCGGGGCCCAACCGGTACGTGCGTGATGACGTACTGGCCGTTGTCCTGGCTCACGGCCCCGAGGCCGGTGCCTTCGACGGTGACTTGAACGCCGGCGAGCGGTGCGCCCTGCTCATTCGTCACCGTACCGCTCACGGTACCGGTCGGTCCTGCTTCCTGCGATCGCACTTGGGCTGCCGGAGCCGTTAGGCATAGCAAGCCGATGAGGGGGATGCCAAGGGAGCGCGGTAGTGCGTGGTCTGACGCTCGTTTCCGCATACGAGATTCTCCTGACTTTGGGTTACACGTGGGTCATGGGCTCCTCACAGGGGAGTTCAGCGTCGCACCGGCCGGGCGATCGCAGGGCGATGTCGGACGACGTGGAGGCGGTCGCAGGCCGGCAGGGTCGTCGTCGAACCCGGCGCTGGACGCCATCAGGGTGCGATCGGTGCACGCAGGGCGCAAGCATCGTGCGACCGACGGGCGAGCCTTCGCCCCACACGGGACCGCGCAGCGCGTTAGGCATTCTGTCCGTCGAGACCGCCTTAGCGGTTTCGCAATGGCTTAGCGGTTTCGCAACGCCGCCAGCCGTCAGCGCTGCATAACGAGTGGATGACGCCGCGAAAAAACAGCCGGGGGCGGCATCGCCCCCGGCTGTTTCCCTCGACCTGTCTCGAGCGCCGCTCAGCGCATCTCAATCGCGATTGCGCAGGAAGCGGACGAGCGCGGCACGGCGCGCGCGACGGCGTCGAATCATCCGGCCGCCAACGAGCGCCCGTGCCAGAGGGCGTTCCACATCCGAGGCCTCGTCGTCGGCATCGTCCTCGTCCACGTCATCGTAATCATCGTCGGTCTCGCTGCGGTCCTTCAACAGCTTGGCGATGAGTGCGCGCCGCACGCGACGCCGGCGCAGGACGCGGCTGGCTACCAGGAGGCGCAGGAACTTCCGCTCGCGATCGCTGCCCCCCTCCTCGCCGATGTCCTCATCGTCCTCGTCCGCATCATCGTCGAACTCCTCCTCGGACTCGCTGCGCGATCGGATGAGACGCGCGATCAGCGCGCGACGGACACGGCGGCGCCTGAGAATGCGGCTTCCGACAATGAGACGCAGGAGCTGACGATCGTCTCCGCCTGCCGACTCCTCGTCGTCGACGTCCTCATCGTCCTCGTCCACGTCCTCGTCCGCCCCCGCGCGCTGCTTGATGAGATGCGCGAGAAGGACCCGACGCAGACGCCGGCGTCGCAGTAAGCGGCTGCCGACGAGCGCTTTTACGAGTTGACGGTCATCATCGCCGCCTTCCTCGGTCGTCTCCTCCTCCCCCTCTTCCCCCTCCTCGTCAGATCCTTCCGCCCGCTCGCTCAGTAGTCGTGCGATGAGGGCGCGGCGAATCCGGCCATTTCGAATCATTTTGCCGCCGACCGCGAGCTTCGCGAGATCTTCAGCTTCTCGTGTGCTGGTGCTCATATCGTATCCTCTGGTTGTCGGTGGGTGCGGGTCACTTCATGGAGTGCTCGACCAGTGTTCCCAGAATCGCGCGGTTGAGTGCGGCGCGCTCGGTCAGACGTCGCACAGCGCTCCGCTCGATCAGGGGTGCGAGCAGTCGCCGCCGAAGTTCCGTATCCTCCGGCGACTCCTCGGCCGTCTCTTCGTCGTCCTCCACGCCGAGCACGGAGGCGATGCCGGCCTCGAACGCCTGTTCCACAACTTCCGCGAGGCGTTCGTCGCGGCGTTCCTTGATGAAGCTCACCTTCTCGTCGTCGGAGAGATCATGGCGCGCGCCCGTCGGATCGACACCTTCGATGCGGACGACCTCGGCCGAATCGGCGTCGATCGTGATCGTCACCGTCATGAGTCGGTGAACCGGCTGGTCCGTCTTTACCGCCGTCGCCCGAGCAGGCTTCGTCGCCTCCGCATGGTCGGCTCTGTCCGCTCTCGGCTGTGGGGATTTTGGTGGAGGTGGGACGTACTGATCGGCTTTGATGGCCGACTTGGGAACGCTCGGGGTCGGTGGGGTTTCAGCCATAGTCAACTCCTGAGGCGATCTCGCTTCGCGATCCCGAGTTCGCGCGTAAATGCACGAGTCGGTTTCGGGGAGACGATGTGAGTGGAGGGATGCGCGCCCGTTGCGAGGGCCGACGCGTGGCCAACGACATGGCGGCGCTGCGGGCGCCATCGACCGCGCCTTGAATCTCGCGCGGCCAGCATCGCAAGACATTGGACCTTCGTCCTTGATCGACGAGCGGTCCTGTCCGAGTGGTCGACGATGCGTTGGCGCTATGGTTGAGCGCGCCGTGACCGCCTCGTGATCAACATCGCTCGAGCTCGCATCGGCACATGCTCGATGAGCCTAACGCGATGTGTCCGCTCCTCGCGCCGTTCGCCGCAGCGGACGGTGGAGCTGGTCGGGCCCGCCGCGTGGCGCCGAGCCTAACGCGGCTCGGACACCGGCATGGTTCGGGTTCCGTCCGTGGCATCGGCGTCCGCTGGCCCATCGCTCGGGCGCTCGGCCGCTTCGGCGTCGGTGGCCCGCTCCAGACGGCGCCGGAGCTTCTCCTCCTTGCGGGTCTTCCGGTCGAGCTCCTTCTGACGCTTCTCGAACTGGTAGTTCGGCTTTCTCGTCATGATGCACGAACCTCCGGACAAATGGGGCGGCCTGCCTGGCCGCTCTCAAGCGCCGCCGACCGGCGATTGGCGACGCACGAGCAGAGCCGCGCAGTCGGACCGCGCCAGCCCTGGTGCCTGGCGCGTGGAGTGTCCGCGTTAGGTGTTCGCCGCGGCGTCGCTCGGCGTGGTGGCCGCGTTCGCCGTGGGGCGGCGTTCCCACCGGGGCTTGGCCGGCTCGGCGCGGCGCGCCAGCAGGTTGTCGTAGTACGCCACCACGCGCGCCTGCACGTCGCGTTTCGTGTCGGTGACTTCCGCTCGAAACGGCGCGTGGCGCTGGTGGCTCTCCGTCGAGACCTGGAACCACCACCACGTCTCCGAGGGTGCTCGGTGCGACGCCTCGACGCGGCAGGTGAACGTCCGGTTCCCGTCTGCGAACGCGAACTCACTGTGTCTCTCGTCCATCACATCTCCTGGTTTGGGCATTGGAGCCGTGCCGGCTAATTACAGCGTGGACGCGAAGGGCCGGTCCAACGCGTGCCGGACCGGCCCGGGGCTCG
>DATCGG010000006.1:0-2187 GCA_036509075.1 Gemmatimonadaceae bacterium | reverse complement strand
ACGCGGACTGCCGATGGCGATTGCTCGTTGACCCGATCGACGGCACGCGCGGCCTCATGTACCAGAAGCGACCGGCCTGGATACTCACCGGTGTCGCTCCGAATCGGGGATTCGGCACGCGCTTGCGCGACATCGTGCTCGCCGTGCAGACCGAGATTCCGCTCCTCAAGCAACACCTGTGCGATCAGCTCTGGGGCGTGCGCGGCGAAGGTTTCGAGGCCCGACGCCTTGACCGCCTAACGGGACGAACGACGCCGCTGGCGCTTCGACCCTCGCAGTCAGCGACGCTCGCGCATGGGTTCTCGTCCGTCAGCCGGTTCTTTCCCGGCGCGCGCGATGTGCTCGCCGCGATCGACGATGAGATCGTGGCCGAGGTGATGGGTCCGGCCGTTACCGGCAAAGCGTCGTGCTTCGAGGACCAGTACCTCTCCACGGGCGGCCAGCTGTACGAGCTCATGGCGGGGCACGACCGCTTCATCGCCGACATCCGTCCGATGATGGCTCCGTTGCTCGCGACGCGCGGCGTCGCGCACCCGCTGTGCTGTCATCCGTACGACCTGTGCGCGAGCCTCATCGCGGCTGAAGCAGGCGTCAGGCTCACCGATGCCGACGGTCGCGAGCTCGACGCGCCGTTCGATCTCGACGCGGATGTGTCGTGGGTCGGCTACGCGAACGACCGGTTGCGCTCTCGCGTCGAGCCGGCGCTGCTCGGCGCACTGGCTCGGCGCGGCCTGGGCAGCACGGTCGACCCGATCGACCGGTAGCCACGTGCGCGTCCGCACCCTCGAGCAGCTCACGGCGGACGGCGACCTGCCCTGGTTCGCATCCGCGCTGGAGCGCGTTCGCTCGGTGCCTAACGCGACCGATCCTTCCAGTGCGGACTTTCTCGCACGGGACCGGGCTGTCGTCGTTGGGCGCGCACCGGGCCGCCTCGACGTCATGGGCGGGATCGCGGACTACAGCGGATCGCTCGTGCTCGAGATGCCGCTCGCGTGTGCGACGTTCGTGGTGGCGCAGGCCCAGGACGCTCGCCGACTCGACGTGCTGTCGCTTCGCGAAGGCCAGCCGTTTCGATTCGGGATCGATCTCGGTGAGATCACAACGGGCGCGGCGAGCACGCCCGATGCGCTCGCCGACCGTTTCGCGGAGGACGCGAGCGATCGATGGGCCGCCTACGTGGTCGGCAGCGTCTATCGGTGCCTAACGGCGAACAAGGTCGCGCCATCGCAGGGACTGCGGCTGCTGATCACGTCCGATGTTCCCGAGGGAAAAGGGGTCAGCTCGTCGGCGGCGCTCGAAGTCGCTACGATGGCCTCGACCGCCGCATCCTATGGGCTCGACATGGACGGCGCCTCGCTCGCGGCCGCGTGTCAGTGGGCGGAGAATCATATCGCGCGTGCGCCCTGCGGCATCATGGACCAGATGACCTCCGCGCTTGGCCGCCATGACCGGCTGCTGCGGCTCCGTTGTCAGCCCGCGAACGTCGAGGGACACGTCGCGGTTCCGGAAGGCTTCCGCTTCTATGGTATCGACAGCGGCATCCGACACGCGGTGAGTGGCTCGGACTACGGAACGGTGCGGACCGCGGCGTTCATGGGGTATCGCATGATCGCGGACCTCGCGGGACTGACGACAACGAGCGATGGTGGCCGCGTGCGCGTGCAGGACGATCGGTGGGGCGGCTATCTCTCGAATATCACACCGAAGGAGCTCGCGAGAGACTTCGCCGATTGGCTACCGAGTCGAATGCGCGGGGCGGAGTTCCTCGCGCACTACAGCGGGATCACTGACACGGTGACGCGGGTGAACCCGGAGGTGTGGTATCCGGTTCGTCAGGCGACGTCGCATCCGGTATACGAGAACGAGCGCGTGACTCGGTTCGCCGAGTTGCTTTCGACCGGGGTCGAGCACTCGGACGCGGCGGTGACTATGGGCGCTCTGATGTTCCGGTCGCACGCGAGCTATTCGGCATGCGGACTCGGCAGCGACGGCACGGATCGCCTGGTGGACCTCGTGGCGGAGACTGACCCCGCACAGGGGCTGTTCGGCGCGAAGATCACGGGTGGCGGGAGCGGCGGGACGGTCGCGGTGTACGGCACCGAGGCGGCGAGAAGTGCGGTATATGACATCGCTCGCCGTTATGAGGAGGAGGCCGGAGTTCGCGCGCTTGTGTTCGATGGGTCCGGG
>DATCGG010000005.1:0-10404 GCA_036509075.1 Gemmatimonadaceae bacterium | reverse complement strand
GGCGTTCCGTGGATATGCCGACCACACCGTGAGCGAGGAGTTCGCCGAGGGGCTGTTCGAGTTGTCGATGATCTCGTCGGGGTTGCGGACCGCGATCATGTGCGCGGAGCTGCTCTGGTGGCGGTGTCACCGCCGCATCATCGCGGACGTGCTCGTGGCGCTTGGCTACGAGGTGCGGCACATTCAGGATGCGGGCGCTACCGCGCTCCATGAGCTGGCGCCGCCAGCCCGCGTCGTCGATGGCGTGCTGACGTACACGTCTCCTGTTGTCCAGCTCGACCTCTACTCCCCGCACCATGGATTCCTGGTTTGAGGTCGCCCTCGTCGCGACGATCTTCGCCGTCGGCAATATCCTCTTCGGCCACTTCGAGGAGCGCACGCCAAAGTGGCGACGCGTGGCGAAGGTGATTGTCTTCCTCGCCGTCACTCGGCTCATCGCCGTTCAGTTCGGGCGGCCGTGGTCCTATCTCGTCATCGCCATACCGCTGGCGCTCGTGCTCGTGATTCACGGCTGGTGGCTTCCACGACAGGGCATCAACGGATGGACGGGCGAGCCCAAGGAGCGCTACTACAAGTTTCGCGGGTGGACGCTGCCGCCGGACAGTCGGTGAGCTAGCTTTGCGCGCCGACCAACATGAGCTACCACAACTCTGACGAGGTTTGATGACCACCGAAGCAACCGCCGCCGACGCACGCGCCGCGGCCCTCGATCCGCTCGACACGCGCAGCGTACTCATTTCGCTGACCGCAAAGGACCTCCTGCAGAGCGTCGCGTGGTACCGCGACGTCCTCGGGTTCACTGTAGACAACCTCAGGGAGCGCGACGGGAAGCCGGCGGCAGCCACCGTGCGTTCGGGAACCGCCAGGATCTTTCTCAACCAGGACGACGGTGGCAGAGGGTGGGAGCGGACGAAAGGCGAGGGCTTCTCGATCACGTTCGACACCGCCCAGGACGTCGATGCGATCGCCGAGCGCATCAAATCGAAGGGCTGGACGCTCGCCAAGGAGCCGGCCGATATGCCGTGGGGCGTTCGCATGCTGCGGGTCGTCGATCCGGATGGCTATCGGCTTGGCATCTGGAGGCCGCTGAGCGCGTAAGACGCCGGGATCAGTCGCCCTCGATCGTCGAGACGACGCGCCTCGTGGCCTAACGCGGTTGTTTCGCGCGCAGTGCGTTGAACGTCTGGACGTCCAGACCTGCCTGCCGCATGAGGGCTGCGAAGCGCGCAGTGTGTCGCACCGGGTCGAACGCCGGACCAGCGGGAGACATTAGTACCTCCCAAAGGCCTCCGCTCGACCGCGCCGATTGCTCGAGGGCAGTCAGTGCACCGGCACTATCGCCGATTGCAAGCCTGACTGTAGCGCGCTGTGCGTCGGTGAACCACGGGCGCGGGTTGTTCGATTCCATCGCGGAAACGAGTTGCATCGCCGTCGTCGTGTCGCCCAGCCTCGCCATCACGTACGGCTTGGTCGACATGAAGCCAACGGGCAGCGCGACCGCCATCAGGCGGCGCGCGACATCGTCGTGGCCTGTCGCCAGGGCCACGGTCGACCCGATGTTGATCACCGGCAAGAACGTCGAGTCGAGGCTCATCGCCTGCTCGATTCCCTTCCAAGCGGAGTCCGTCTGGCCGCTCAGCATGAGCGCGTACGACGTCCAGGTGGTAAGCAGTGGTGAGACCGGCTCGAGCTCCTTGGCGCGCGCGAAATGCTGAAGTGCATCGGCGATTCGGCCCATGTGGACCAACTGGCGGCCGTACACGAAGTGCACGTCGAAGTTGTCGGGTTCGAGCGCAATCGACCGCTCGGATTCCGCCAGGAACTTCGTCCACTGTGCGCTGGTCACGTACAGCATTGCCATCGCGGTGTGTGCGTCCGCGAGGGTGCTATCCAGATCGAGCGCCTTCTGCGCGGCGGTGCTGACTCGCGCCGACACCTGCTCGACCGGAGCTCCGTAGAAGAACGGGACTAACATGAGGGCGTTCGCGAGCGCTGCGTGCGCCCGAGCGAACCGGGGGTCGAGCTTGATCGCCGCCTCGAAGCTCGACACCGCCAGCCTCACTCCGGGTCCACGGCGTCTCAGCTGCGCCTGGCCAATGAGATACTGCTCGAGTGCCGCCGCGTTCGTCGTGCCCACCAGGCGCGTGGGGCGACTCGCTTCGCCGAAGCGCCCGGGATAGCGCGCGCGCAGTGTCGCGGCGATCGTCCTCGAGATCTCACCAGGCAGCGCGCCGAAGTCGGTCACCCCACGATCGAACGATGCCGACCAGAGCTCGCCTCGCGTCATGGAATCGCTGAGCTGCGCCGAGACGTGGATCCCGTTGCCGTCCTGTCGATACGTCCCGGTGACGAGGAATCGCGCGCCCAATTGGCGCGCCACCACGTGCTCGTCGAGCGTGTCGAGACTCTTGTACCGTCGCGCCGCGGTTCGGGCAACGATCTGAATCCCTGGCGTTCCGCTCATACCGTTCAGGATCTCATCGCGGATACCATCTGCGCGGTAGTCAAGCGCCGTGTCGCGCGCGACGTTTCGAAACGGGATCGCCGCGAACGCCAACGGCTCGGGCGAAACGACCTCGCTGGTGGCGCGACCATGGGAGCCGAGATAGGCAGCGCCAGCGACGAGCGCGGCGATCGTGAGGGCACCAGCCGCCACGAGCGCGGGCGAGCGACCACGCACAGCCACTGGCTGCGAGGTGGACGTTACATCCAATGCCTGCAGCACTTCGGCGGCGCTCTGCGGACGACGCCTCGGGTCTTTCTCCAGACACTGCGCGATGAGTGCCGCGATCGTCGGAGAGAGCTCGGCGCGTCGCTCAGTTATCGGTCGCGGTGTTTCCGCGAAGTGTGCGGCGATGAGGCGATGCGGCGCATCGCCCTCGAACGGCGGCTTGCCCGAGAACACCTCGTAGGCCAGGCATCCAAATGCGTAGATGTCCGCGCGGTGATCCGTGTGCGGATCACCGGCGGCCTGCTCCGGCGCCATGTACGCGGGGGTGCCGATGCTTATCCCCGCCGCGGTCAGCGTTTCGAGCCCGCCGTCCCCGCGGGCCGCGGTGAGCGCCTTCGCGATCCCGAAATCGGTGACGACCGCCGTTCCGCCCGAAAGGAGAACGTTTCCCGGTTTGATGTCGCGATGCACGACGCCTCGCTCGTGCGCGTACGCGAGCGCACGGGCGACATCCTTCAGGAGACTGATCCCTTCACCGATCGGTACGACGCTGTCGCGCGTAAGCCGGTCGCGAAGGGATAGTCCCTCGACGAACGGCATGGTGTAGTACGCGTACCGCGCCGCGCGACCGGCGGAAAGCAGCGGGACGATGTTCGCCTGCTGCAGCGAGGCCGCGAGCTTGATCTCGCGCTCGAACCGATCGGCGTTGATCCCCTCGGCCAGCTCGGGATTCAGGAGCTTGATGACGACCGGTCGCCCGAGTCCGCGCTCGTGAGCGAGGAACACACGGGCCATTCCTCCGCCGCCGAGCTCGCGGTCGAAGGTGTAGGCGGCGCCGAGCGATGACTGTAGCTCGGCAAGGAGATCCGCGCCGGTCACGCTGTCGTAGGCAGGGTGCAGGTTCTGCCGCCTATGCTCGAGCGCGGCGTCTGAACTTGCGACGGCGCGGACGCGCGTGCAACACGGCCGACAGTATATTCGCTGCATGCGCCGATCCACCTCGAAGCGCGACTCGTCCTCGAATCCGTAGTCGATGAGCGACCTCGTCCTCACCGACTTCGACCTCCATCTCCTCGCCGAGGGCACGCACTACCGCACCTACGAGAAGCTTGGCGCGCACCTGCGCGAGGTGAATGGGGTTGCGGGCGTCCACTTCGCCGTCTGGGCGCCTAACGCGACACACGTGTCGGTCGTCGGCGACTTCAACAGCTGGAGCCCCCACGCCCATCCGCTCACGCGACGGCAGGAGGCTGGTGTCTGGGAGCGGTTCATTCCCGGAGTGAAGACCGGAGCGCTCTACAAGTACCGCGTTGTTGGCCCCGACGGCCGCGCCTTCGGCGAGAAGGCCGACCCCTACGGCTTCGCCGCCGAAATTCGCCCGCAGACCGCGTCGAAGGTCGCGGAGCTCGATGGCTACGAGTGGCGCGACGCCGAATGGATCGCCGCGCGCGCGACGCACGACGCGAGCACGCACCCGATGTCGATCTACGAGGTCCACCTCGGCTCGTGGCGGCGCAACGCCAACGAAAACGGCCGGTGGCTTACGTACCGTGAGATCGCGCCGCAGCTCGCGGACTACGTCGAGTGGATGGGCTACACGCACGTCGAGCTGCTGCCGGTCACCGAGCATCCCTTCGACGGGTCGTGGGGCTACCAGACGATCGGCTACTTCGCGCCGACGAGTCGCTTCGGCGGCCCGCACGATCTCATGGCCCTCATCGACACGCTGCACCACCGCGGCATCGGCGTGATCCTCGACTGGGTCCCGGCGCACTTCCCGCGCGACGGACACGGGCTTGGCTACTTCGACGGCACACACCTCTACGAGCACGCGAACCCGAAGCTCGGACTCCACCCGCAATGGGACACGTTCGTCTTCAACTACGCACGCCGTGAGGTCCGCAACTTCCTCATCAGCAACGCGCTCTTCTGGATCCACCGCTATCACATCGATGGCCTGCGCGTGGACGCCGTCGCGTCGATGCTCTACCTCGATTACGGGCGGAACGCTGGTGAGTGGATTCCCAATCGCTACGGCGGACGCGAGAACCTCGAGGCGATCGAGTTCATCCGCTTGCTGAACGACCGCATTCACGCGGAATACCCCGGCGTGCCGGTGATGGCGGAGGAGTCGACGTCCTGGCCGATGGTCTCGCGGCCGACGGCGGTGGGTGGGCTTGGCTTCGACTTCAAGTGGAACATGGGGTGGATGCACGACATGCTCGAGTACATGTCGATGGACCCCGTGTATCGGCGGTACCATCACAACAAGATCACGTTCAGCCTGATGTACGCGTACTCCGAGCGCTTCGTGCTGCCGTTCTCGCACGACGAGGTGGTGCATCTCAAGAAAGCGATGCTCTCGAAGATGCCCGGGGACGTGTGGCAGATGTTCGCGAATCTGCGCGCGCTGTATGGCTACATGTTCGGGCATCCCGGCAAGAAGCTGATGTTCATGGGAGACGAGTTCGGGCAGTGGCGCGAGTGGAATCACGACTTCAGTCTCGACTGGGACCTCACGAACCACCCGATGCATGCCGGGCTGCAGCGCTGGGTGCGCGACCTGAACGCGGTCTATCGTCGCGAGCCAGCGCTGTACGAGCGCGACGATTCACCGGATGGGTTCGAGTGGATCGACTGCAGTGACCACGAAGGGAACGTGGTGAGCTTCATCCGACGCGCGGCAGACGCGAACGATATCCTGTTGTTCGCGTGCAACTTCTCGGCGGTGCCGAGATACGACTACCGGATCGGGGCGCCGGTGGGCGGCGTGTGGGAGGAAATCCTGAACAGCGACGCTGCGGTCTATGGTGGGGGCGGTATGGGGAATTTTGGTGCTGTCGAGACATCCCCGACGCCGTTGCACGGTCGCCCGCACGCGTTGGGCCTAACGTTGCCGCCGCTGTCGGTCATTGCGTTCCGGCCGCGGCGCGTCGAGGTGCCAGTGATCGAATCCGGGGAAGAGAACCGTACCGGAACTACAAACACTCACTCCGACGCTGCAGTGGTTGCTCCCGCGAGTACTGCCGCCGCAGGCTCGTTGCGCTACCGTGATGGCCCTGCCCCGAAACGATCCGCATGATCAGTGGCATCCGGAGCATCCGAACACCCCTTGGTTGTAGATGCCGGCCTTGATAACGCCGGCCCCACAGACGAAAAGGGGTGTTCGGATTCAGCGGATCGCTCGGATGCTCCGGAGCGACTGTCGCGTTCCGGACCCCTCGCATCGAAGTGGAGATGGGAGACCCCGTCAGGTTTTCCCGCAGGAGGTCTAGTCGATTCGCCGACTGACGCCCGCGCCGGATGGGACGATAGTTAGGCAGTTGGCAGTACGCTCTTACGGGAGGACGTCTCCATGCGTGCCGGCATCCTTGTCTCCGCCCTGGCGCTGTGCGTTGCCTCGTCGCTCGACGCGCAGACCAAGAAGCCACAGCGCGAGGTCGAACGGTTCGACGTTTCGGGAGTCCCAGCCACACCCACCAATGAGCGCGAGCGTGAGATCCTTCTTCTCGTCAAGGCTCACAGGAAAGGCGACCTCACGGACGCGACGCGCATCCAAATGCTGCTCTCGGCGTACTACAAGCAAAAGGGCGACGCGGCACGGGCGGATGACTGCACGCAGCTAGCCGCCGACGCGTACAACGCCTCGAGCAACAGTGCGCCCGAAACCGCAGGGGCTCCCGGAAAACCGCCGTTCGACCCGCAGACGACGTTCCGCCGCACCTTCATGTACACCGACGAGCAGCGCGTCGAGCATACGTGGGATTTCTATCTCGACGGGAGCTTCAGCCACGCGGTGAACAACCCGGTTGGTTCCTCCGCTCCGGCCGAAACTGGTTGGTACACGCGACACAACCGTGAAATGCGGCTGTGGCAGCTGCATCCGCAGACCGATCGGACGGTGGAGTTCGAGTTGCGCGGGCCCGACGGAAGCGAAGGAGCAAGGATGTCTGGCGTGCTGATGAGGCCGGCCAACTAGGCCGACACGTCCGCGACTATTTGACCGACCACGTCGTCGACACCAGACTCGTCCCCCACGCCAGGCGGAGCTCTCCCTGGGCCTTCCCCGGCGCCGTCGACGGGATGAGCCACATCGTTA
This sequence comes from Gemmatimonadaceae bacterium, assembly GCA_036509075.1. Lineage (GTDB taxonomy): Bacteria > Gemmatimonadota > Gemmatimonadetes > Gemmatimonadales > Gemmatimonadaceae > JAJKIV01. Next base: position 3,634 of record DATCGG010000005.1, on the reverse strand, counting down.
GGCTCTCGACGGGTTCCGTGATCGGGCGCCGCTTGAGGTCGACGCGCACCAGGTCGAGCTCGGGCTTGTACTCGGCTGTCTGGCCTGCCTCCTTCTGGATGATCAGCTTCCAGTCGCCGCGGGTCGGGATCGTGTAGAGCACGTATTTCCCCGCGGGCAGTGTCGCGCCACCCAGCACGAGGTCGACGCCCGTCGTGAGGGTCGTTGCGTCGTTCGCGCCAGTGCGCCACGGCTTGTCGTACGGCACGAGGCTGTCCGTGTGCAGCTTCCGGCCGCGCAGGTGCGGCTGACCATAGTCCAGGACGATGGTCACTGGAGGTGTAGTCGGTGGCGCCTCGGCTGCGCCCTCTGGACGTGGGACACTCAACGACACGACGCTCGTGGCGCGGCCACTCAGGGCGGGACGCAGGTCTTGCTGCGCGGCGAGCGCGCCAGAGCTCAGGAACGAAAGGGCGACGACGACGGCAGGAGCGCAGCGCATAGCGGCACCGTGGGCTCGGGGTTTCGAGAACGCGTCCGGACCGGAGGCCCGGCAGATCACGACAAGAAACTCAACCCGCGCGCGCCAATCGTACAGCCCTCCCGGCACACCCGGACAGTTCCATTATTGGTTGCTGGTTATTAGGGGCTGGAACTGGTAATTGGTTACTGGTACGGGTTATTGGTTATCGAACCCTCAGGACGGCTCTAACACGCAGATGAGCATCCAGTTGGTCCAGGCAACCAATAACCCCTACCAGTAACCTGTAACCTGTTGCTGTCATGAAGCCACGGATTACGGTACTCACCATCGGAGTCGACGATCTGGAACGCTCGGTCGCGTTCTACCGAGACCTCGGCTTCCCTACGAAAGGCATCGTCGGACGCGAGTTCGAGCACGGCGCTGTCGCCTTCTTCGATCTGCAGAACGGTCTCAAGCTCGCGGTCTGGCCGCGCGACAGCCTCTCCCACGACTCGGGACTCGCGAAAGCTCCGCGCAGCGCGACCGAGCTCTCGATAGGACACAACGTTCGGAGCGAGCAGGAGGTCGATGCCGTCATGCAGCAGGCGGCGGCGTGCGGTGCAACCATCGTGAAGGCGGCGCACAAGACGTTCTGGGGCGGCTACAGCGGATACTTCGCCGATCCCGACGGTCATCTCTGGGAGGTCGTATTCAATCGCGCGCTGATGCCGGACGACTGACGGCACGTGCATAACGCGGCCGCAGTGTTCATTCGATGGCTGACCGCAACTGCGGCCATGGCCGTGTTCGTGGCCGCCTGCGCCCCCTCTCATCGCGACGATTGGCCGGTCACGGGAGGGGCGCCGTCCAACGACCGCTATTCCACGCTCGATCAGATCAATCGCGCCAACGTCTCGCGGCTCACGGTCGCGTGGACGTACCACACCGGCGACATGCCGGCCGGAAGTCGATCCGAGATTCAGGCGACGCCGATCGTGGTCGACAGTGTGCTGTACACGACGACCCCCGCACTTGCTGTCATCGCGCTCCGAGCGGACAGCGGCACGCTCCGGTGGCGCTTCGATCCGTTTGCTGGTCGGACTCGAGAGCTCCACGCGAACCGCGGCGTCGTGTATTGGGCGGAGGGCGGCGACCGGCGCATCTTCTTCACTGCTGGGCGCCGACTCTATGCGCTCGACGCGCCCACCGGCCGTCCCATTGTGACGTTCGGCGACTCGGGATCGGTCGACCTCGGCGCCGGGCTCGGACGCGACGTGCCGGTCGACTCGGCGGAGTCGGCCTCGGAAGGCTACGTCATCGCTACGAGCCCCGGTGTCGTGTTCGAGGATCTGCTCATCCAGGGGACTCGCGTTGGCGAGGACGAGGGTGCGGCGCCCGGTCACGTGCGCGCCTACGACGTGCGGACCGGCCGGGTGCGATGGACATTTCACACGATTCCACAGCGAGGCGAGCCGGGCTCCGACACGTGGCCTAACGACGCCTGGAAGACGGCCGGCGGCGCGAACTCGTGGCCGGGGATGAGCGTCGACACGAGGCGCGGAATCGTCTACGTGCCCACGGGATCGGCCAGTCCGGACTTCTATGGCGGCGGTCGTCGCGGCGCGAATCTGTACGCGAACACGCTCCTTGCACTCGACGCCAGGACCGGACGCCGCATCTGGCACTTTCAGACCGTCCATCACGATCTGCTTGATCGCGACCTGCCCGCGGCGCCCAACCTGCTCACCGTGAGGCACGAGGGCCGCACTGTGGACGCGGTCGCGCAGATCACGAAGACCGGTTTCGTGTTCGTGTTCGACCGCGAGAACGGCCGTCCGCTGTTCCCGGTGCAGGAGCGGCCGGTGCCGGCGACGGACCTCAATGGAGAAGAGTCGTGGCCGACGCAGCCTGTCCCGGCCAAGCCCGCTCCGTTCGCGCGCCAGACGATGACGGAGGCAGACCTCACTGACCTGTCTCCCGCGGCGCACGAAGCGGCGCTCCGCCGGTTTCGCGGGCTCCGCAACGACGGCCTCTTCACGCCGCCGAGTGTGAAAGGGAGCGTCGTCCTTCCGGGTTTCGATGGTGGTGGTGAGTGGGGCGGTGCGGCGGTCGACCGCGAGACCGGCGTGCTGTACGTGAACGCCAGCGACGTGCCGTGGATCGCTGCAATGCGTCCGATGACGCTCGGCGCACTCGGCGGTCTCACGTTAGGCAGTGGTGCGGACGTCTACTCGGCGTTCTGCGCCGGGTGTCACGGGGCTGACCGACGAGGCGACGGAGACGGCGTGCCGCCGTTGTCGGGCGTGGGCGGGCGACTCTCGGCGGCGCAGATCCAGGCGGTGATCGCGCGCGGACGCGGGTTGATGCCGCCGTTTCGCGACCTGCCGGAGCCGGAACGAGTCGCCGTCGCCGACTACCTGCTCGGACGACCCGCCAGGATCAAGCCTAACGCCGTGGCATCAACCCGCTCGTCGTCGGCGTCTCCGTATCGCTTCGCCGGATACGAGCGATGGAAGGACCCGGATGGCTACCCGGCGATCAAGCCGCCCTGGGGCACACTCAGCGCCATCGACCTCAACACCGGCGAGTACCGATGGCGCATCCCACTCGGCGATTTTCCCGCGTTGACTGCCAGAGGGGTCGCGCCGACCGGTACGGAGCTGTATGGTGGGCCGATCGTCACGGCAGGTGGGCTCGTATTCATCGCGGCAGCGCAGGATGAGAAGCTTCGCGCATTCGATAAGGCGACTGGGAAGCAGTTGTGGGAGGCGAAACTGCCTGCGGCAGGATATGCGACGCCGAGCACGTATGCGGTGGGCGGGCGGCAGTTCGTGGTGATCGCCGCCGGCGGAGGGAAGCTGGGCTCGAAGTCGTCGGATGCGTACGTTGCCTTTGCGCTGCCCCGATGATTACGGCGGCCGCCGACCCGAGGATACCGCAACAATGATCTTCATCCGCTGTGTCAGTGTGGTACTCGTCGGCGTGTGTCCGCTTGCGGCACAGGCGCCGCGCACAGGCGCGCCCAGTGCTGCGGCTCAGTCGGAACCGCCTGCCTGGGCTATGCCGTTAGGCCCTGTTTCGACCACGCCCTTCGACAGCGTGACGCCACGGCACGTTCCCGGAAGCACCGCGGCGTTTACCGAGCTGCGCGCGCATGACCGATACAACGTCCCCGACTGGTACCCCGAGTCG
>DATCGG010000004.1:0-9171 GCA_036509075.1 Gemmatimonadaceae bacterium | reverse complement strand
AAGCGTTAGACGGGAACAGGGAACCGGGAACGGGGAACAGTGACTCCAGTGACGGGGAAGATGCCCTCTCGCCGCGGACGCTACCAGCGGTCCCGGTTCGGAGTCACGGTTCCCTCTTCCCTGTTCCCGGTTCCCACTCTCCGTCCACCCTCACACACGACGCCCTGACCCGCACCTCTTTCGCGCCTCTGTACCTCGTCTGTATCGTAGGCGAAGCCGGCACCCCTCAAATTCAGGGCGGACACCACTATGGAAGCTGCCATCCTCGCATGGCTGCAAAATCTCGCGATTCGCGCGTTCGGCATCTCGCTGTTCCTGCTGCTCGCGATCGACGGCGCCTTCGCGCTGGTGCTGTTCGCGACCCGGGATCGCGGAATCGTGAATCGGTGGACGTCGAGGGTGCTCGCTGTGAATCTCGTCCTCGCCGGCACCGGCGTCGGGGTTCCGGTGCTCGCTCTCGGCTCTCGGCTCGCGGTGCGGCTGGTAGCGCCAATGCTGCCAAGCCTGCCCAGTGCCTACTTCAACGCCGATGTTGGTGACGACAACGAGGCCCCGCGGCCGCCGGTGCGAGTATTGAAGTAGGGAGTGGACTCGGCGGACAGCGGGAACGGGGAACGGGGAACCGAGGCTCCCCTCGGAGGCACTGTTCCCGGTTCCCTGTTCCCGGTTCCCCACTCCGTCAAATAGCGAAACAGTAGAACAGTCCAGCCCCGCCAGTCGCGACGAGATCGGCCTGGCTGCAGCTCCGGCTCATATGAGCCGCGTTCCACGACGAGTTGCCGCCGCCGGAGCGATCGTGGTGACCGACCATCGCCGATCCCGTCGAGTCGCTCGTCCAGTTGTTGCATGTCGTGTTCGCCGCCGTGCCTAACAACGCCCGGCCGTGCGAGTCCGAGCCCGTCAGAATGTCGTGCTGGTTCGGCGTATCTCCGCGCCCGTTGACTGGCTGGCCCTTCTCGTTCAGGGCGAACTCCTTGTTGATCGAATTCCGGTCGCGCTGGATGTCACCGTGCAGGTCGGCGACGGTGAAGGCGATGATGGCGCCCTTCGCGTTGTACCATGGCCCGTTGCCGATGCGCTCGCGCGCGTTGATCGCCGGCTGACCGGCGGCCGCAGCCGCGCTGAGGTAGGCATGCCACGTCCGGCTGCCCGCACCCGCCGCGCGCGCCAGTGCCTGACAGTGCTCGTCGGCGCCGGCAAGGCCGGCGAGGTTGGCGCCGGTGCCCTTGCCGACGCTGGTGACGAAGAAGGACATCGGCTGCTGCGGCTGCTGCGGCTGGCCCGGGGGGTTCGCCTGTGCGCCGGCGCTCGATGCAGTCAACAGGCCGACAGTGAATAAAACCCGGTGGGTCATGGCGCCTCCTTTGTCGAGCCGCGGGGGGGGAATGTCATTCCGAGCGAAGCGAGGAATCGCCATCATCTGGGACAGAGAGGCTGGTCCTCGACCGAGACAATGGCGATCCCTCGCTACGCTCGGGATGACAGATACCCTCGCCTGACACCATGCTCACACATCTCGCTCTCGCTGCGCTGCTGGCCCAACAGCCCGGATCCGCCGTCAGCCAGTTCGTCACGGTATCCGACTCGGTCGTCGCGCTCACGAACGTTAGGGTGATCGACGGCACCGGTGCCCCGGCCCGTGATGGCCAGACCATCGTGCTCAAGGGCGGCACCATCCAATCCGTGGGGGACGGGGCGAGCGCGAAGATCCCGGCCGGTGCGCGAACCATGGACCTCGCGGGCCGCACCGTGATGCCTGGCTACGTCATGCTCCACGAGCACCTGTTCTATCCGTCGGGCGGCGGCGCGATTTACAACGAGCAGGGGTACAGCTTCCCGCGTCTCTACCTCGCCGGTGGGGTTACGACCATGCGCACCGCCGGCAACATGGCGGGCTACGCAGATCTGAACATCAGGAAGGCGATCGACGCGGGCACGATGCTCGGCCCCGCGATCGACGTCACGGCTCCGTACCTCGAAGGGCCCGGGCTTCCGATCCCACAGGTGAAGGCCCTTCGCGATGCCACAGACGCCCGCAAGATGGTGAACTACTGGGCCGACGAGGGCGCGACGTCATTCAAGACCTACATGCACATCACCCGCGCGGAGCTTGGCGCCGTCACGCAGGAAGCGCACAAGCGCGGGCTCAAGGTCACCGGGCATCTGTGCTCGGTCACCTTTCGCGAGGCTGCGTCGTTAGGCATCGACGACCTCGAGCACGGCTTCGTGGTCGCCAGCGACTTCGTCCCGGACAAGAAGCCCGACGAGTGCCCGGCCGGCAACGCGGTCCAGCGTTCGATCGCCACGCTCGACGTGAATGGCGCGGGCGCGCGCGACCTCATCGCGGAGCTCGTGCGTCGTCGCGTCGCCATCACCTCGACGCTCACGATCTTCGAGACGTTCGTGGCATCGCAGCCGTCCGCGCCCGCAAAGGCGCTCGACGCGCTCCTGCCCGAAGCGCGCCGGCAATACGAGCAGACGCGCGCGGCGCTCGCCAAGGCCACCGATACCACCTGGGCCGTCCTGCTTCGGAAGGAGATGCAGCTCGAGAAGATGTTTGCGGATGCCGGCGGCCTGCTCGTGGTCGGGACGGACCCCACGGGATACGGTGGTGTCGTCGCCGGCTACTCGAACCAGCGCGCGCTGGAGCTCCTCGTGCAAGGCGGATTCACACCGCTCGACGCCGTGAAGATCGCCACGCTGAACGGGGCGAAGTACCTCGGTCGCGATGCGAAGATCGGAACCATCGCGGCCGGGAAACAGGCCGATCTCATCGTCGTTCGCGGCGACCCGTCTCAGCGCATCGAGGATGTCGAGAACGTGGAGATCGTGTTCAAGCGCGGCGTCGGGTACGATTCCCCGAAGATCTTCGATTCGGTAAAAGGACAGGTGGGTCTGCACTGATGGCAAAGCAACGCCCGCAACATGGATGATCCCGTAGGAGGAGATTTCCCCGATCACATCGCTCGGTCGCTCGCCAGCCGGTACCGCATCGAGCGCGAGCTGGGACGCGGCGGCATGGCGACGGTCTTTCTGGCGGAGGACCTGAAGCACGGGCGTGCCGTTGCCATCAAAGTCCTCCACGAGGAGCTCGGCGCCTGGCTGGGGGCCGGACGCTTCCTGGAGGAGATCCGGATCACGGCGCGGCTGCAGCATCCACACATCCTGCCGCTGCTCGACTCCGGTGACGCGGACGGTGCCCTCTACTATGTCATGCCGTACGTCAGCGGCGAGACGCTGCGCGCGAGACTTCGGCGAGAGCAGCAGCTCCCGGTCGCGGAGGCCCTGCGCATTGCGAAAGAGGTGGCGTCGGCGCTCGCCTACGCGCACGCGGCCGGCGTCATCCACCGGGACATCAAGCCGGAGAACATCCTCCTCGCTGCACCTAACGCTGGAGCGCCGGCGCCGACGTTGCTCGCCGACTTCGGGATCGCGCGATCGCTCGACACCTCCGCGGACCGCCTGACCAGCACGGGCATCTCGGTCGGCACGCCGTCCTACATGAGTCCCGAACAGGCGACGGGCGAGCGCGAGATCGATGCCCGAAGCGATGTGTACTCGCTGGCGAGCGTCGTCTACGAGATGCTGGCGGGCGAGCCGCCGTTCAGCGGGGCGAATGCGCGGGCCATCCTCGCCAAGCAGTTGGCCGATCCAGTGCGACCGGTTCGCCGGCTGCGGGACGGCCTGCCGAAACACCTCGATGACGCGCTGGTGGTGGCGTTGGGTCGCTCGCCCGCCGACCGGTTCCCGGACATGGCGTCGTTCGCGGCCGCGCTCGAGAGAGCCGGCTCGGCTCCGGCCCACGACACGCCAGCGAGCGCTCCGGGCCGCCGTCGCCTCACCCGCCTCGCGGCCGTGGTCATCATACTCGGCGGTGGCACGGCAACCTGGGCAACGTTCATGCGTCCGAGCCCGGCGTTAGGCATGCCGTCCGTGCGCATCGAGCGGTTCACGACCGCGGCCGGCGACACCGCCAGCGCGTACCTCGCCGCGACGCTCAAGCAGGACGTCACCGCCGCGCTGGCTGGCTCGCACGCCGCGAGAGTCTTCGTCATGGACTCGGCCCGGCTCTCGTCAGGCTATGCCGTGAGCGCCACCGCCACGCGCACCGCCGATTCCGCCGAGGTAACGCTGACGGTCACCGTGGAGCCGACGGGCGAGTACAAGGGCCGGCAGGTCGTACGCCGTCCCCTCGGCCGCGCTCACGAGCTTCCCGAAGCAGCAACGGACGCGATCCTCGCACTCGTCGGCCGACCGCGCACGCCCGCACCATCGGGACGTCCGCCAACGACGGACTCGATCGCATACGACCTGTATCTCCGCGCGCGCTTCCTGACTGACCGGCGCACGGAGCCATCCACGCAGCGGGCCGTCGCGATGTTCCGTCAGGCGGTTCAACGCGACTCCAACTTTGCGGAAGGATGGGCAGGCCTCGCACGCGCACTGCAGCAGGTGAAACTGCGGCGCTACCACCTCCCGGACATTCCCGCCGATCGTGTGCTGTCCACGATGTTCGATGCGAGCGAGCGGGCGCTCGAGGCGGACAGCACGCGCTCGTTCGTGTGGATCGCGCGTGGGCTCGCCTTGCGCGAGCTCGAGCCGAGCTCGCGACGCGACATGCTGCTGGCCTACCAGAAGGCCATCGCGCTCGACTCGAACAACGCCGACGCCTGGCATTACCAAGCCATCTCGTGGGACGACAGCCTCGAGCCGGCACGCGCCGTCGCGTCGTGGCGGCGCGCCATCCGCCTCGACCCGACCCATCGTCTGACACTGGGTTTCCTCGCGCAGCACTACAACTGGATGCACCAGTTCGACAGCGCGCGAGTTTGGGCCGACAGCACTCTGCACATCGATCCGACCAACCTTCTCGGTCGCCAACAGCTCGGCCTCGCCCAACTGAATCTCGGCGACACGATTCGCGCGGCGGAAAATTTCCGCGCGTCGATCCGCATTGGGAACGGCCCTGATGAGGTTCCTGGGTGGATCGGCCTGTCGGAGATCGCGCTTCTGGCGCGGAATCGACGCGCCGCGGATACCCTGTTCGCCCGTGCGCTCGCGTTCGTCGACACGCTCCACCCCACACTGCACGACGCCTCCGCCGTCGCGTGGGGATATGTGGCGTTCGGTGACACCGTGCGGGCACTTCGGATCCTCGAACGGTACGAGCCCACCGCGGATTCGCATTTCCAGCTGCACTTGCACTGCGACGCGGGTCTGGACCCCCTGCGCGCGCTGCCCAGGTTCAAGGCGATGCTGGTTCGCCCGACAGCGGCCTGTTGGCGATCGGAGTAGGTACTACTTTCGCCCGCTAGCCGGCCTCCCTGTCAGCGGCCAACTTCAGGCAGTGGCCTCGGGCGCCGAGGCCGATCTTCAGCCCCAGGCGGACTGGTCATTCGGTGTCGGCAACCGGGTCTTCGTTCGATATCGCCCCGCTGGTCAAGGCGCTCGCCGATCGCTATCGCGTCGAGCGGGAGCTTGGCGCGGGCGGCATGGCGACCGTGTTCCTCGCCCAGGACGTCAAGCACGAGCGAGAAGTCGCCATCAAGGTTCTGCAGCCCGAGCTGGGTGCGGCACTCGGCGCAGACCGATTCCATGCGGAGATCCGCATCACGGCGCGCCTGCAGCACCCGCACATCCTGCCATTGATCGACTCGGGCGAAGCCGGTGGGCTGCTCTACTACGTCATTCCGTTCCTCGTGGGCGGGACGTTGCGCGACCGACTGGATCGCGAACAGCAGCTCCCGATACCGGACGCTGTGCGGATCGCGAAAGAGGTTGCGTCGGCGCTCGCCTATGCGCACGCCCGCGGGATCGTTCACCGCGACATCAAGCCGGAGAACATTCTGCTCGGAGCGAGCGACGCCGGGACGCCCGCCCCTGCGCTCTTGTCGGACTTCGGCATCGCGCGGTCCCTCGACGCAGCCGTGCGGAAGACGAGCACCGGGGTAACCCTCGGCACCGCCGCGTACATGAGTCCCGAGCAGGCGACGGCGGAGCCTGAAATCGACGGCCGGAGCGATATCTACTCGTTAGGGTGCGTCCTGTACGAGACGCTCGCAGGCGAGCCGCCCTTCACCGGCCCGAACGCACGCGCGATCCTCGCCAAGACGCTGTCCGACCCGGTCCGGCCGGTGCGGCGGCTTCGGAACAGTGTCCCGGAGTTCGTGGACGCCGCCCTCCTGACCGCGCTCGCCCGCGCCCCGGTCGACCGCTTCCCCGACGCTGCCGCGTTCGTCGCCGCGCTCGAGGGCGACACCACCCACTCCGGTGCGTTGAAGGCGCTCGACCGCACCCGTGCGCGACGATGGGCGAAACCGAGGGTCGCTGTGGGCCTTGTCGGCGCGGCCACGATTGGGGCCCTCGCCTGGACTGCCTTCTCACGGCCGAAGGTCGCCAACGCCGCGATTCCGGCCGTGCGTCTGGAGCGCTTCACCACGCGTGCTGGCGACACCGCCAGCGCATACCTCGCCGAGACCCTGCAGCAGGACGTCACGAGCACGCTCGCCAGCTCGCGATCCGCGCGAGTGTTCGCAATGGACTCGGCGAAGCTGCCGTCGGGCTATGCCGTGGCCGCGATGGCGGTCCGCAAGCCGGATTCCGTCGAGGTCCGGCTGACCGTCTCGAAAGAGCCGGACGGCGAGCTGGTTGGGACGAAGGTCGTTAGGCAGTCGCTCGGTCGCGCGCAGGCGCTCCCCGAGATGACCGCGAACGCGATTCTCGATCTGGTTGGCAGTCGACGTCGTGTCACCAAAGCGACCTCCAAGGGGACGAAGGACTCCGTCGCCTACGACCTGTTTCTCCGCGGCCGGTACCAGACGGATCGCCGCACCGAGTCAGGCACGCAGCACGCGGTTAGCCTGTTCCGGGCCGCCATCGCACGAGATTCGAGCTTCGCCGAGGGGTGGGCGGGACTCGTCCGCGCGTACGCGCAGGCGAACTACCGGGGCTACGAAATTCCCGACGTCCCCTCAGATCGCCTGGTCTCTCTTATGCTCGAGGCCAGCGACCGCGCGCTCGATGCAGACAGCACACGATCGTACGTCTGGGTCGGGCGGGCAGTCGCGCTTCGTGAGATCGAGCCGACGAGCCGCCAGGCGCACCTCGCCGCGCTGGAGCGTGCAATCGCGCTCGACTCGACCAATGCCGACGCGTGGTATTACGCGGGAGTAGCGTGGGAGGACAGCCTCGAGCCGGCTCGCGCCGTGAACGCATACCGGCACGCGCTTCGTATAGACCCGACGCATCGGAACACGCTGGGTTTTTACGCACTGCACTTCATGTGGGCGCGGCAGTACGACAGCGCGCTCGTGTGGGCGAATACCGGGAAACGGATCGACCCGGCGCACATCCTCATTCGTCAGGCGTTAGGCATGACGGAGCTGCTCCGCGGCGACACGGCCCGCGCGGCGGAGGATTTCCGCACGGAGATGCGCGTGAGCAACGGGCCGGATGAAGGGTTCGCCGCGGCCGGGTTGGCCGACGTCGCGATGCGTCAGGGCGACAAGGCCACAGCCAGCTCGTTGATCCGTCAGGCAATGGCGGTGACCGATACGCTCCGCCCGACGCTGCACGACGCCGCCTATCTGGCCTGGGGGCTCGTCGCGACCGGGGACAAGAACCGGGCGATCCGGCTGCTGTCGCGATACACGCCGCGGGCTGATGCGCACTTTCAGCTGCACCTGCAACGCGACCCGCTGCTCGACCCGCTGCGGTCGATGCCGGCCTTCCAGGCACTGCTGGTGCGGAAGGACAAGATCGAGGGACCCGGCTCCTGAAACCGAGCCTCCAACCCGCCGTACTCCCCAGAGGACAACTACACGGAACCCTTGTGACCCCACGCCTCGTTCGCGTGGCGGCCGCCGTATTCGGCGCCGCCCTTTTTGTCATCCCCGGTCGCCTTCGCGCCCAGGACCAACCCGACAAGGACCGGAAGGGCGACAGCCGGCGAAGCCTCGACATCGGTGTCAACGGCAAGGGCGTCAGCTTTGGCGACTCGAAGGAGTGGACCGGCCTTCGGTTCAACTATAGAGATTCGCGGCTCGTTGAGGCGAACGGCGTCAACCTCACGCTCTGGAACCCGTACGAGAACGGAGCCGGCCGAGTGAACGGACTGGCGATCGGGCTGCCCTTGACCGGCGCGAGCGAGCTCAAAGGCCTCGGGGTCGGCGTGTTCGGCTTCGGGGTCGAGCGTCGATTCTCCGGAATCGGCGTCGCCGGCCTCGGAATGGGTGGCGGCGGTGACATGCGAGGCATCATGCTCGCCGGTCTCGGCATGGGTGGCGGCGGCGACATCAGCGGCATCAGCATCGCTGGCCTGGGCATGGGCGGCGGCGGGAATCTCAACGGCATCGCCATTGGCGGCCTTGGCGCCGGCATGGGTGGTCACATGACTGGCCTGTTCGTGGGCGGTCTCGGAGCCGGTGCCGGTGGCGACGTGAAGGGAATCGGCATCGGTGGTCTTGGCTTCGGCACCGGCGGCAACCTGAGGGGAGCGGCGATCGGCGGGCTCGGTGTCGGCGCGGGCGGTACCGCGAAGGGACTGTTGGTCGGTGGCCTTGGCGGCGGAGTGGGTGGGGATTTCACGGGCATTGGCATCGGAGGCCTGGGCATCGGCGCCGGTGGCGATATCACCGGCCTCGTGATCGGCGGCCTGGGTGCCGGTTTCGGTGGAACACTCAGGGGCGTCGGGATCGGTGGCCTTGGCATCGGCGGCTCGCGCATTCGCGGGCTCGCGATCGGAGGCCTCGGCGTGGGCGGCATGGACGTCGAAGGCGGCGTCATTTCGCCGATCATGTTCCGCGTCGAGCGCGAGGGGCGCTTTCAGGGTGTCGCGGTCGCCGGCTATAGCCAGATCAAGGGCCGGCAGGAAGGCTGGACGATCGGCGTGGTGAACTACGCGCACGATCTCCGCGGCGCGCAGATCGGGTTGATCAACATCGCCAAGAGCAATCCGAAAGCGACACGTGTGCTGCCGATTTTCAACAAGAACTTTTCAAAATAGGAAACGGCGCAACAGAACAGGTTACAGGTTACTGGAATTGGTAATTGGTTATTTGAACCCCGGGATGCGCATCTCGCGAGAGAGGCATCCCGGGGGTTTTGATTACCTGTAACCAGTTCCAGTAACCAGTTCCAGTAACCAGTTACCTGTTCCAGTAACCTGTTACC
>DATCGG010000003.1:0-5726 GCA_036509075.1 Gemmatimonadaceae bacterium | reverse complement strand
GCGCCGCGGGGCAGGTCGAGTACATCGCGCCGGGAGCGCGGGCGCGCGGCCTCGTCGGTGCGGCGCGCTCGCAGCCGGCGCCGCCGGACCGGTGTAGCGGCTAGGGCTATGGCTCCGTCAGGTCCGGTGATCGCTGCGGCGCCGCGCGAGCACCTCCTCTGGCCGCGCCCCCGCGCTCCCGGCGCGATGTACTCGACCTGCCCCGCGGCGCGAACCCGACGGCCGCTAGTGACGCGCCAACCCGCTCGACCTGAGCGACTGACGAACCGCAGCGGACAAGGCGGAGTCACCCGCGATCGTCCAGTCCACTTTCTGATACGTCACGGTCTGATCGTCGCGCGCGTGGAAGAAAAGCACCGCACGCACGGCCGGATACTCTCGCGGGATCGACTCGAGTGCGTCACGATACCACTGTTCGCGGTCACCCCCAACCGCGAGCGATCCGAGCTCCGCGATCATGATCGGCTTTCCGAACGACGCGAGCCGCGGGTACTTCTGACCAAAGATCTCGGCGAACGTCCACCACTTCGACCACTGCGCAATCGGGCCGAAATTGAGCACGCCCGTCGCGACCCAATCCACGTACGCATCGCCCGGGTAGTACAGATCCCAGTAATCGTACCCGACGTGCGGCGACCACACCCAGAGAACGTTCGTCGCGCCCGCGCGCCTGAACCGTTCCACGACGTGGCGCCACGCCGCGATGTATTCCTCCTTCGTGTTGTTCTGCGGTCCCCACGGGTACCGGTACGGGTCGTTCATCTCGTGCGCGAGCCGCACGAAAAATGGTTTACCGAGCCGCGCGGCTGCGCGAGCCCACGCGTCGACGTAGAAGTCGTACTTGCCACGGGCGACGTCGGCGAGCCCGTGCGAATCACGCTTGTCGCGGAGCGCGATTCCGGGGTGCCTGACGTTTTCGAAGTCGACGAGCCACGGCTCCCACGTCACAACCGGGATGGACCCCAGCCCTTCAATCGCCCTAAGCAGCTCGACCGGGAATTGCTGGTCAGGTTTGTCGCCCCACGCGACGTAGACCTGCACGAGCGGCAGCGGCGCAACGATCCGCGACTCGAGCGCCAGGACACCGTCGAGCGTGTGTGGAATCCCGCTGTCGTAAGCGCCGAGCATCACGAAGTCGGGCTTCCGCAATCGGTCGGCTGATGTGCGATACGGTTCCAGCCAACGCAGGGTCTCGCGCCGAGGCGCCCCGGCAAGCCGATCGCGTACGCGATGCTCGATCGAGCCGGCTGCCGCACCGATCCAGCCTAACGCCGTGGACAGCGGCCCTTCGGACGCGTCCCCAAGCGCGGAGAGACCGAGAATGGCCACCGCGGCGGACACCGAGAATGCGGCGACCAAAGCAACGCGATACCGCCGTCTCATTCGCCTGGTCCCCCGATCGTCGCCACATCGATGGTGTCCCACGGCGCCGTCGCCGGCGGGCGGCGCGATTCCCACGCGGCGAAGAGCGCGCCGAACGAGGCGAGCAATGGAACCGTCGCAAAGGCGACCATCCCCCACACAGCCTCCACGCTGAGCTCGAGCGAGCCCTCACCCGTGTGAAAGACCCGCAGGGTGAGCACACGCGCCAGCGTGACGAGATATAGGGCAATCAACACGAGCTGCGGCCAGGCGAGCCTAACGAATCTGCCGCGCACGGCTTCCTTGGCAGTCGGGATGTACGGGACATTGGCCCGGACGATCGCGAGCAACGTCCCGGCGAGAAACACCGGCCAGCACGCGATCTTGAGTGCGAGACCTCGCCAGTGGATGCCGCGTTCGGTTGCGCGGTCGCACAGCCATCGCTGGACCACGAGATACATTGCCGCTCCGATCAGGCCGACCGGCGTCACTACCGTGATGAACTCCGCGAATGGCAGGATTGCCGGCTGGACGCCGAACCAGAGAAAGAGATAGGGAATCGCCAGGAACAGCGGCGTCGTCACGCCGAACAAGTAGTACGTGCCAATCGCCAGGTACGACAGGCGCTGCCGCAACCCGAGCGTGCGCCCAAGACGCGGCAGCTCGGTGAATGCGACCTCGTACACGCCGCGCGCCCACTTGAGCTGCTGTCGGTAAAAGGAGCCCAGATCTTCGGGCACCAGCCCACGACTCACGACTTCCGGAACGTAGACCGACTTCCAACCCGCGGCGTGAAGACGGATCGCGGTAACGAGATCTTCCGCCAGTCCAATGCCGTGGCCATTGATGGACTCGAGCGCCGCCCGGCGGAAGGTGCAGTTCGCGCCGATTGCGACGCACGCGCCATGACCGAAGAGCCCCATTTGTCCGGGGCCGTAGAATGCG
Organism: Gemmatimonadaceae bacterium; assembly: GCA_036509075.1. Taxonomy (GTDB): domain Bacteria; phylum Gemmatimonadota; class Gemmatimonadetes; order Gemmatimonadales; family Gemmatimonadaceae; genus JAJKIV01. The sequence continues at coordinate 3,419 of DATCGG010000003.1, read as the reverse complement.
TACGTCTGCTCGGCCGCGCCGGCTGCCGTGAAGGATCGGCTCTGGTTGTAGTACGCCTGCGAGACCTGAACGAACCCGACACGCTCGTCGTCGAAGTGTCCGATCACGCGGTCGAGAAACTCCGGGAACGGAACGTGGTCAGGATCGAGGACAAGGATGTACGCTTCGTTCGTAACCGCGAGCGCGCGATTGATCTTCCCGGCCTTCGCGCCGGGAACGTCGAGCAATTCCAGACACACTGCCCCATGGCGTTGCGCGAGCTCGCGAAACCGCAGCTCACGCGTGTCGTCGAGCAGATACGTCGTGTGAGGATAGCGAATGCGTCGACACGCCTGAAGCGTACGATCGAACATCGCCAACGGCTCGCCCGGTGTGCTGGTCGTGAAGATCGCGACAGTCCGACCAGGCGGCGCGACGCGATGTTCGGGCTTGGCGAGCGCCGCGTAGTTGATCCAGCCGAGGACAATGCGCGAGACCGCATACCAGAACGCGAGTGATAGGAGGACGAATAGCGCCGGGCGGTCGATGTGGTTGGCGCGGAACCAATAGTCCGCGAGCCTCAGGACCGACGCGATGCCAACGCCAGCGAGCGCCGCGATGATGAGACGATCACCGGAGCGGACCGAGAGTGCCGAGCGGTGCCGCCAGAGCGATGGGTCGGTCAGCGGAAGTCCGCGCGTCTCTGCGCCGCGGCGACGAAGGTGTAGGTGAGCTCGACGCGCCCCGTCGTGAACACGTAGTACGCATCTCGCCCGTGTTCGGCGGCGAGCGTGACACGCACGGCGGGCGTCGCACTCCAATTGATGGAGCCGCGCGCATTCCACGGTGTGAACGACCGCTCGTAAAATTGACGCTCCACGGTGGCCGTTGGTGGAGTTGCGACCGCGAAGAGAACAGGTGCGTCCTCGTATGCGCTCAGCGCGTAGCGGCCCGCGGCCTCGAGCACGAGATGGGGATTCGGTCGCAGGCTCGTGGTCGCGAGCACGGAATGGATGCGCAGGTTGCTGGGTGTGTAATAGGGGTTGTACTCGCCGGGCACCATCGTCGGCGGCTCGCCAGGACGGACGTTGATGTCGTCCTGCGGGACGAACCGACTTTCGACGGCCGATTGTGCGCTGAAGCCGTAGCCAACGTGGAGGCTCGCCGCCTCGCGACTCGATATGGGCGCGAGGATCCAGCCGAAGCCGCTCGAGACCGAGTTGTCGTCGGGGTAGATCTCGTGGCGACCACCCAGCTCGCCGTTCCACTTCCGGGGTGATCCCCATCGAAGGTTGGCCTCGAGCCTCTGGACCATGAGCTCGCGGTCGAGGCTGCGAACCGTGTTCGTGTATGGTAGGCGGGCGTACTTCGCCTGAAGCATCACGGTCCGCGGGAGTCGGGCGCCTAACGTGACACGTGCGGTCCAGTCGGTGGGCTCGCCGAACGATCGATCCAGCACGCCGCCGGCCGCGACGAGATCCAGGTGGGCGGCCGGAAAATAGCTCGTGTAGCTCGCTTCGGCCTCCAGGATCGATTCGGCGATTCCATCGACGTCGTATACCGTCGATCGCGCCCGGACGCCTAACGGGGTCAGTGGGTTGATGAACCATCCCCCCTCGGCGTTGAAACCGGCGAAGCGGAGTGGCTGGTCATCGTCCCACAGGTCGGCGCCGACGCGAACCCATGGTGCCGAGGCGGTCTCGATCTCGCCGAGCTGCCGGCGGGCGTCGGCAGCGGAGGAGTCGAGGGCGAGGGCCGCGCGGAATTCGTTGCGCGCACCCGTGTAATCACCGCGCCAGTAGTCCGTGGTGCCGAGCAGCGTGCGGGCGCGCGCGAGCTGCTGGCGGGTAAACGAGACCGAGTCGCTGACCGTGAATGGGGCAAGAACAGCCCGAGCGCGATTCGACTGTCCCGTCTCGACGAGAAACCGGCCGTACTCGAGGCGAAGGTCGGCATCGACGGGCTGGTTCGTCATCGCTCGAGCGTAGATGGCATCCGCGGACGCTTGGTCCTTCGACCAGTACGCCATCAGGGCCGCGAAACGCGCGGATCCTGCGTCGCCGGGGTGCGACTCGACGTACGAGCGCATCAACGCTGCCGCGCCGGCGAAGTCGTTCGCGTCGCGTAAGCGGCGCGCCTCGGCGATCGTGTCCGCGGGGGTGGTCCCGGTCTGTGCGGAGAGATTTACGGTCGCTAATACCGAGATCGTGACAATGCTCAATCCGCGCATGCTTTTACGACGACCAGTCGCGGTGCGCGGTTGCACAAAGAAGCAGTTAATTCCTCATTGCTGGCTGCTCACGGCTTTTGGGTCGGCATCGCTATCTTGTCGGCGGGGCGTCGGTCCTCCGTCGGCTACGCGCTTTAGATATCTGGACCCAAATCGCCACTGTCCAGCGACGACTCCGCGATCGCCTTCATGCGCGCGTCCTGGTTCTTCTGAATCGCGTGAATACTCCGCCGCGCCCGGCGGTGCGCCATGGGGATGAAGATGCGCGCACAATCGAGCTGCGCCTTCGCGCTCGCTTCGCCACCCGCCCGCTCGACCTCCCACGTCGTGCGCGATAGCACCGCCGTCGCGAGGTAGATGTCGATCGCGGCGTTGGCCATCCGCTCCTGGAGAAACTGGCGGTCGATGATCCCCTTCCCGTGCCGCAAAATCGCGTCCTCGACGCCAAGCGCGAGATCGTGCACCGCCGTCTCGATCAACCCAGCCTCCCGCTCCAGCGACGGGTGCACGAGCGTGAAGCGCTGCTTCGTGATTTGCCGGCGCGCTCGGCCCGCGAGATACTCACCGATGGCACCCAGCGAACGGATCGGCGCCTTGAACGCCGTGCCTAACGCCTTGAGGCGCTCGCCGGGCTGCTGCAATCCCATCAACGCGATCAGCGCGCGCAGCACCTCGTTGGTCCCCTCGAAGATCAGGTTGATCCGCGAGTCTCGCACCGCTTGCTCGTATGGATACTCCTTCGCGTAGCCAATGCCGCCGGCGATCTGCAACGCCTCGTTCGAAGCGCGGAACGCGAGCTCCGACCCGAACACCTTGCAGGCCGCGGTCTCGAGCGAGAAGTCGATGCCACCACGGTCAACCATCCCGGCCGTCACCATGACCGGGGAATCGAGTGCGTAACACTCGGCCGCGAGCGTCGCGATCTTGCGCTGGATGATCTCGAACGACCCGATCGCGCGTCCGAACTGCTCTCGCTGCTTCGCGTACGCGATCGCCTCGCGCATGATGCGGCGCGTCCCGCGCGCCGAGCCGGCCGCGAGTCCGAGGCGGCCCGAGTTCAGGATCTCGAGCGCGATCCGGAAACCCTGACCCACGTCACCGAGCCGGTTTTCGGTAGGCACGCGGACATTCTCGAACGAGATCGCTCGAGTGTCCGATGCCTTGATCCCCATCTTCTCCTCGAGCTTGCCCAGCTTCACGCCGTCCGCGT
>DATCGG010000002.1:0-3274 GCA_036509075.1 Gemmatimonadaceae bacterium | reverse complement strand
AGGGCACCGATGACGAGGCGTTACTGCATCACGCGAATCTCATTGGCGCGTACGTCGCGACGCAGCACGGCGCTGTTCCGGCTGATCAACCCGCGCACGAGCCACCGCTCGCAGGGCCGTGACGAAGCGCTCCCGCACGGGCGATTTGTCGCCGCGTCGCCACGCCGCCGACATCTCCATCCCGACTGACAGCGCGCGGACGGATCGATACACGACGCCGGGGCTCTGAAAGCTCGTGAGGGATCGCGGTACGAACGCGAGTCCCACGCCCGCACCCACGAGGCTCGCGAGGGTGTGCCACGCCGTCGCCTCCTGCACCACGCGAGGGTTGAATCCGGCGGCGCGGCAGCTCGCGATGATGTCGTCGTAGAGGCGCGGCGCGTCGGTGCGCGGGAAGGAGACGAACGACTCCTGGGCGAAGGCGCCAAGCGTGACCCGGGTCTGGCTCGCGACGCGATGCGTGCCGGGCACCGCGGCGATCATGGGATCCGTGTAGACGAGCTCCACGTGGAGGAGCCGGTCCGCATCCGCCGGCACGCTGTGCAGCAATCCAAGGTCGATGCGCCCGTCGCGAAACGCGTCGGCTTGCGCGTGGGCGTCCATCTCGAAGAGCGAGATCCCGATGTTCGGCAGGTGCATGCGGAAGAAGCCGAGCACTTCGGGCAGCACGCGTGAATACGTGGCCGCTTCGACGAAGCCGACACGCAACCGTCCGATCTCTCCGCGAGCCGCGCGTTCGGCGGTGCGCTGGGCCCGAGCCGCCTGCGCGAGCGTGAGCCGCGCCTCGGGGAGAAATGCGCGACCGGCCGCGGTGAGCTCCACGCCGCGTGCGACGCGCTCGAACAGCGGCGTGCCGACCTCGCGCTCGAGGTCGCGGATCTGCCGCGAGAGCGGTGGCTGCGCGATGTGGAGTCGGGCGGCAGCTCGACCGAAGTGAAGCTCTTCGGCGACGGCGACGAAATACCGGAGGTGGCGGAGTTCCATCTTACCTATAAGGTATCACGACTCACCAAAGATGTATTGGACTGACAGCCCGGGAGGGCGTTTCATTACAGGTGACGGTACACTTCAGGAGAAGCAGCGAGGAAGAATGAGTACGTTAGGCAGGACCGCAGGAGGGCAGGCATGAAGCCCTATTTGCTGGTGAGCGATTTCGATCAGACGCTGAGCTTCAACGATTCCGGTCGCCTGTTGAGCGAGCTGCTGGGCATCAGCGGGTTCGACGAGCGCGTCGCGGGCCTTTCGCGCCTCAACCTCGTGCAGGAGGGGGCCGAGCTCGCCTATCTGATTCGTCACGACCCCGAGTTCAGGCGCGTCCGGCGCGACGACCTCATCGAGGTCGGCAGGAGCATCCGACTCAAGCGCCACATCGGCGACCTGGCGCGGGTGTTGGCCGAGGGCATCGATGGGTATCGCTTCGAGATGCACGTCGTCTCCGCGGCGCCCGAAGAAGTGGTGCACTCCGCGCTGGAGGGGCTGCTCCCTCGCTCGCACATTCGTGGCACGAAGTTCACCTACGCGCCGGGCACCGGCGAGATCGAATCCATCGCGCGTGTGGCGTCCGGGTACGGCAAGGTCGAGGCGGTCGACGAGCTTCGCATCGCGCTCGGGCTGCCGCGAAACCGCGTCGTCTATGTCGGCGACGGAAGCTCCGACCTCCACGTGATGTTGCACGTCAACCGCGGGGAAGGTCTCACCATCGCGGTGTCGCAGGCGCGGCGAATCAGCGAGATCGCCAGGCGCACCGTCATGAGTGACGATGCGTTGAGTGTGCTGGTTCCTGTGCTGGAGGAGATCGCCGGCTATGGAGCGCCGGAGATCCGAACGCTCTTCGATCGTCACGGGTTCGTGATTCAGGAATGGGAAAAGGTTCGGACCGATTGGCTCACGGTGCGCGAGCACGCGGCGGCGGAGCAGCAGCCACTCATGGCCGCGGTCGCGTAGAATGACCATGACGGGAACGGCGGCATCCATCGGCGACATCGCGTTAGGCGACACCAGGGTCGAACGCCAGCTGCGGCTGGCGCGAGCGTCGGTCGCGGCGATCTTCTTCATCAACGGTGCAGCCACCGCGAACTGGCTCGTCCGCATCCCGGCGGTGCAGGCGAAGCTCGGGCTCAGCAAAGGCGCACTGGGCATCGCGCTGCTCGGCGTCGCGGTGGGGGCGCTCCTGGCCATGCCGCGGGCGGGGCATCTCGTGGCGCGCTACGGCAGCCGTCCGGTGACGCGCGTGGGCGCGGCGATTTTTGGCGCGACGCTGCTCCTGCCGGCGCTGGCCCCGAACGCGGTCGCGCTCGTGCTCGCGCTGGTGGCGCTCGGCATCGGTCACGGCACGCTCGACGTCGCGATGAACGCGCAGGCATCGACGGTCGAGCGGCGATACGGTCGACCGATCATGAGCAGCTTCCACGCGCTGTGGAGCGCTGGCGGCCTCGCCGGGTCGGCCATGGGCGGCGTCGTGGCCCACCAGGGGATTGGGCCGGCCACGCATCTCGTTACGACCGCGCTCATCGCGGGTGTGCTGGCCCTACTCGTCACCGGCGGAATGCTTCCGGCGTCCGCGGACATCAACACGGGTGAGGCCGCGCCGGCCCGGCCACGCGGGATCCTTCTGACGTTAGGCACCATGGCGTTCTGCGTGTTGCTCGGCGAAGGGGCGATGGCCGACTGGAGCGCGCTGTACCTGCGCGACGTGACCGGTGCGACGCCGGGGGCCGCGGCTGCCGGCTACGCGGCGTTCTCGCTGGCGATGGCCACGGGGCGCTTTGCCGGCGATGCACTGACGCTCCGCTTCGGTGCGATGCCGCTCGTCCGCGGCGGCGGCCTCCTCGCCGCGTTAGGCCTCGGCCTCGCGCTCGTCGCCGGGAGCTCCTGGGCGGCGATCGTCGGCTTCGGGGCGGTCGGTGCGGGGTTCTCCGTCGCGTTCCCGCTGATGCTCGCGAGGGCCGGCTCCCTCCCTGGCACGACGCCCGGGACCGCCATCGCGACCGTGTCGGTGTTCGGCTATACCGGCTTTCTCGCCGGACCGCCCGTCATTGGGTTCGTCTCGCAAGCGACGAATCTTCGCGGCGGCCTTCTGGTCGTCGTGCTGACGAGCCTCACGGTCGCGGCGCTGGCGGGTGGGTTCCGCGAGTCGGGGCCCGCCATGCAGAGCTCGAAGCCGGGGGCGTAGCCTCGCCAGCATCGCGTTCCGCACCCGAGAGCCCGGAACAACGATCATGCGGATGTTGCGGAAACAGCCGGATCCGACTTTGCACCGAAGCTGGCTCGCCCA
>DATCGG010000001.1:0-6545 GCA_036509075.1 Gemmatimonadaceae bacterium | reverse complement strand
GCGACGTCGCTGTCGCAGGCGCGATACCCGCGCGGCGAGCAAGTTCCCCGGCGGGAAGCGCCTCGCCACCCAGCAGCGCGCCGAGCATCGCGGCTCGGGTCGGGTCGCCGATCATGCCGGCAACGCGAGCGAGCTCGCCGTCAGGAGTGGGTCGTGTACGCATGCCTCGTATGGTAACCGGCAGACAGTTCGGTATAGCCCCAACTATCGACCATGTACCTTCGCGATCGCCGCGTGTCACATGCCCATCGTCATCGACGTGACGTGTCGCGCCGAATCGATTGCGCCCGTTGACACGCGAGGAACCTCCAGGGCATCGTCCGGTTGTCTGGACCGCGACGATTCATGGCCAAAGCCCCAGCGACCTCCCGCCGAACCCACGAGCCGCAACTCTGGCCGGTCGTTGATCGACACCTGGATGCGCTGAACGCAATCGCCGACGGCCTTGCGCTCGTGCACTCGATACTCGGGAAGGACGCGGACCCGCGTATAGCGCTTCACATCCTCGCAGGCGAGTATCCCGAAACCCGCGACCTCGTCAGCCCCGTTCGCCTCCTGGCCGAAACCCTGGTGGAAAGCGCGTCGAATGCTCCAGTCGACGCATCGAGGAACGCCGAGCGATCCGCGGCTATCGAATCCATCAACGCGGCGCTCAAACAGGCTCACTTTCGCGCCACTCGGCGAAATCGCAAGGATGCCCTCGGCGACGCAGGACAGCTCATTCAGGAAATGGGACTGGAGCGCCACAACCTTCAGTGCATTCTCGCGACGGACCCCGACGACAAGCACGTCATCGTCACGGATCGAATTCCATCGCCACTCGCCCACGCGTGGCTGATCGAATATCTGTTCCAGCGCATGGAGGCCTTCGTCGAAGCCGACGAGAATCTTTCTCTTGAGCGGAACGCGTCTGCGTGGTTTTTCGAGTGCTGGAGCCAGGGTGTAGAAGATGGGGATCCAGCGTACACTGACTTTCCGCGCCGGATACGCGAGCAGGAATGGAGCCTCGTGTCTCGCGACACCCTTTCGCTCGAAGAGCCGGTCATCTCGTCGTTTACCATCGACCAAGAGCCGGTTGACGTCCCGCCACAGGAACAGCGCCTCGCCACAGCCTACTCGCAATCGACAGTCGGCATCTTCGAGATAGTAGCCGTGGACGGCCCGACCGTTACGGTTCGTGACGCGGACAGCGGCCGGACCCACCGGTACTACGAGCACAGCGAGGAGGCGGATCCCTATCCCGGCTTGCTGATTGTCGGTCGAATGATCCCCGTCGAGGACGATCTTTGGCTTCGCTCGCCTGGAGCAATGATCCTCAGGTCCCGGAGCGACGACTTTCGCAATACGCTATCAGCCAGCCTAACGGCCCTATGCGAGACATTGCCCACGCCGATCGCGCTTGAAGGGTTGATCTCGACCACCGTCTACAGCGCGAAGGTGCCGGTTCCGCTGCTCCCTGCACCAACTGTCACTGACGCGCGCGGAGCTCTCCTGGAGGCCAGGGAGACGCTCGAGAATCTCGGGTTTTTCGACGAGATTGGACTGCCCCAAACGCCTCAAGCTATGCTCGATCAGCTCGAGTCCCCTCTGCAGGAAGTCGGACTCGGCGTCGACCAACCGGTGGCGGAGTGGCTCCTGGCGTTGTTCGACCAAGCCGCGCTCGATGCTGAACGTCCCGCCAATCACCCACGGAAACGCAAGCGTCAAAAGCAGTCCAAGCAACAACCCAAGAGACGACGCAAGTAATAACGCCTATCGCTCGGCAACACGATCGGTCACCCAGATCCCCCCGACGATGAGCGCGATGACCGACAGACCGATCGGGTACGCGAGCCACCCAAGTCGACTCCCGGTCACCGCCACGAGCGCCGTCGCGATCAGCGGTAGAAACCCACCGAACCACCCGTTGCCGAGGTTGTACGGCAGCGAGATGGATGTGTACCTGATTCGGGCCGGAAACGCCTCGACCAGAAACGCCGCGAGCGGCGTGTACGCGAGCACGAGCGCGATCATCTGCAGAAACACGAGGAAAGTCAGCATCCCGGGCCTGACGGGATCAGCGTTCGCGACGATTGCACGATAGATCGGGTACAGCGTGATCACAGCATACAGATGGCCGGCCAGCATCGTGCGCTTGCGTCCAATGCGGTCGGACAGCGCGCCGACGATGGGAAAGAGCGGCATAACGAGCAGGAGTGCACCGGCGACGACTCGATAGGCAACGTCGGGCGGCACTGCGAGCACACGCTGGAGGAACAGCAGCACGTAGACTTGCGTGGTCTGCGCGAGGCCGGCCTGACCGGCGACGACACCGAACAGGATGATGGCGAACGTGCGCCACCGCTCTGGCGTCGCGTAACTCTCCCGCACCGGCGACGGCGATGTTCGCCCCTGCGCCTTGAGCTCGGCGAAGACCGGCGATTCCTCGAGCCTGAGCCGGATGTAATACGAGATCGCGACGAACACGATCGAGACGATGAACGCGAGCCGCCACCCGTAGTCGGCGAACCGCTCCGCGCCTAACGATAGGCGGAGCGCGCCCGCGACGGCGGAGGACGCGAACAGGCCGACGGTCGGCGCAACCTGGATATAGCTCGTGTAGTAGCCCCGCTTACCCTCGGGAGCGTGCTCGGCGACGTACGTCGCGGCGCCGGCGTATTCCCCACCGAGGGCAATACCCTGGACCACGCGGAGGAGGATGAGCAGCAACGGCGCGGCGACGCCGAGGGTCGCGTAGCCGGGCAAGAGGCCGATCGCCGCCGTGGACGTGCCCATCATGAGCAGGGTAATGAGAAACGTCGTCTTCCGACCGACCGTGTCGCCGAGGCGGCCGAATACCAGGGAGCCTAACGGGCGGACCGCCAACCCGACGGCGTAGGTGGCGAGCGTGCTGAGGAAGCCGAGGGTTGGCTTGTCGGGCGGGTAGAAGTGCGCAGCGATGATGGGCGCCAAGCTCGCGAAGATGAAGAAATCGTAGAACTCGATGATCGTCCCGACGGATGACGCGACGATCACTCGCGCGAGGCCCTGGCGTGGCATGGCCGGGATGCTACGAGGCCGGGTGGGTTGCCGCTACAGGGACGCAGTTGGCGGGAACAGGGAACCGGGAACGGGGAACTGGGAACTGGGAACCGGGAACGGGGAACTGGGAACCGAGGCCCTCTTTCGGTACGACGGCGATCCCTCGCGTCGCTCGGGATGACACCTGCTCTTTCGCCGGCCGCTTGCCGCCTGCCGCCTGTTCACCGTCGCCCGTCCCCCGTCGTCCGTCCCCGGCAGTCGCCTGTCGCCTGTCGCCTGGTTTTTCGACACTTGCCGACATCGTGAACGACGCCGACCTTTCCCGGTTCCCCTTTCGCCAACGACGTTTTCGATGCCGATTCCGCCGGAAATCTCGGCGACCTTCCCAAGCGATACACGCGACCGCGGTCAGCAGTACTACCGCCGCGGCGTCGTGCGCATCACGTCCGTCGATGAGCGCGGCATCGGCGCAACCGTCCGTGGGTCAGAGACTTACCAGGTCCAGCTGTCCCAGAACCCCAAGGGCGAGTTCGTACACGAGTGCAGCTGCCCGGCCTGGGGGAGCTACGGCGTCTGCAAGCATGTGTGGGCGACGCTGCTCGCTGCCGACTCGCAGCGACTCCTGCGATTCGACGGGCTACCGCGAACCCGTGCGCGCGGACCCGGCGCCGTCAAACCGCCGGAGCTCTCGTGGAAACGCAAGCTCCGCCGCATCCGCGACCGCATTCCCCCCTTCGATCCCACCACGGCGGACTCGAGATTCCCGTCGGACCGGCGAATCGTGTACGTCGTCGACCTGCCCGCGACGCGCCTCTACCAGCGCGGGCTGGTCGTCGACCTCGCCACGCAACGGCGCGCACCTAACGGGGAGTGGGGAACGCCCAAACAGTTCTCGCTCCGCGAGGACCAGTGGACCGACGCGCCCGATCCCGTGGACCGGCAGATCGCGCAGATGCTCACCGGCGCAGGCTCCGACGCGCGTCATATCGGGAGCGGGTACGGGGTCAACCGACGCTACTACCTCGAGCCGCCGGCGTTCGGCACGACGCTTCGCCTCATGTGCGAGAGCGGGCGATGCCGCGTGAGCCTGACGGGCGAGGCGGATCCGCATCCGCTCACCTGGGACGCCGGTCCGCCCTGGGAGCTTCGCGTCGACGTCGTGCCCGTGAATGGCACCGCCCCGACGAACGGTGCGCCAAAGCCTGACGAGATCCATGCGCTTCGCATGCAGGGATGGCTGCGCCGCGGCGACGAGCGCCTCGCACTCACCGACGCATCGATCCTCGCGCCGGGGCTCGTCATCGCGCACGGCGTCGCGGCACCGGTGCGCGACGAGGGCAACCACTCGCTGATCGTCGCGCTCGCCGACGAGGGGTCGATCGAAGTGCCAGCAGTGGAAGTGGACGAGCTCCTGCGCGAGCTGCATGCGCTGCCTGCTGTCCCACCGCTCGACCTGCCTGAATCGTTAGGTGTCCGCGAGGAGCGCCCCGCGCCGGGACTGGTCGTGCGGCTGGTGCCGGACCCTGTGGTCTCGTGGCAACCGGCCAAGGTCACCGCGACCGTCAAATTCGACTACGCCGGCGTCATCGTCGACGGCGACGTGAAGCAGCTCGCGCTGTTCGATGAGGAGCGTCGGCGAATTGTCCGGCGAAACCCTGACGCGGAGCGTGCCGCGCGCGAGCAGCTCTACGCGCTCGGGTTCCGCGAGGAATACGACTATAGCCGGTCGCGGAACATGCCACGCATCGGCGCGGCACGTATGCCGCGCGTGATGGCGCATCTCGTTGGACTCGGCTGGACCGTGGAGACCGACGAAGGTCGCGTCCGCGCGGCTGGCGATCTGGAGGTCGAGGTCGCGAGCGGAATCGACTGGTTCGAGCTTCGCGGCGGCGCGGTCTTCGGCGACACACGTGCGTCGCTGCCCGAGCTCCTGGCCGCGCTGCGACAGGGACGGTCGAGCATCACGCTGGCGGACGGTACGATCGGGATCCTGCCTGACGTGTGGAGCGAGCGATTCCGCGCGCTCTCAGGCATGGGCGAAGGGGTCGACGGCGCCGTCCGGTTCACGCGCTCGCAGGTCGGTCTCCTCGACGCGCTGCTCGCCGCGATGCCTGCCGCGAGAGTCGACGAGACGTTCGAGCACGCGCGCCGGGAGCTCAATTCGTTCGAGACCCTACAGCCGGTCGACCCGCCACCAAGCTTCAACGGTGAGCTCCGCCATTACCAGCGCGATGGGCTCGCGTGGCTGCATTTCCTTCAGCGCTTCGGCTTCGGCGGCTGCCTCGCCGACGACATGGGACTCGGCAAGACGGTCCAGGCGCTCGCGCTGCTCGAGGAGCGGCGACTCGCGAAGTCCGGCCCGTCGCTCGTGGTCGTGCCGCGCTCACTGCTCTTCAACTGGCGGCAGGAGGCAACGCGGTTCACGCCCGCGATGCGTGTGCTGGTGCATGAAGGGCGCGATCGCACCCGCGACCCGGCGAAGTTCGCCGACTACGACCTCGTGCTCGTCACGTACGGGACGCTTCGCCGCGACGCTCCGCTGCTCGCGGAGATGACGTTCGACTACGCGATCCTCGACGAGGCACAGGCGATCAAGAACCCGACCACGGAAACCGCGAAGGCGTCGCGGCTGCTCCGGGCGACGCATCGGCTCGCGATGAGCGGTACGCCGGTGGAGAACCGCATCGCCGACCTGTGGAGTCTCTTCGAGTTTCTGAACCCCGGCATGCTCGGCGCCGCGCGCGCGTTCAAGACGTTAGGCACCAGCGAGGAGAACGAGTCCGGCCGATCCCTCATCGCCCGCGCCGTGCGACCCTTCATCCTGCGCCGCACGAAGGAAGAGGTCGCACCGGAGCTCCCGGAGAAACTCGAGCAGACGATCTACGTGGAGCTCGAGCCGCGGGAACGCAAGCGGTACGACGACCTGCGCGATCACTACCGCGCAGCGCTGCTCGGTCGCATCGACAAGGAAGGGATCGCGAAGTCGAAGATCCAGATCCTGGAAGCGCTGCTACGACTCCGGCAGGCGGCGTGTCACTCCGCACTCCTGGACGAGAAGCGCGCGAACGAGTCGAGCAGCAAGTTCGACTTGCTCATCCCCCAGCTCGCGGAGATCGTGGCCGAGGGGCACAAGGCGCTCGTGTTCTCGCAGTTCACGTCGCTCCTGGCGTTGCTCAAGCCGCAGCTCGATCGGGAGAAGGTCGTCTACGAGTATCTCGACGGGCAGACGCGCGACCGGGAGGAGCGTGTCGCGCGCTTTCAGACCGACCCGGCGTGCGGGGTGTTCCTCATCAGCCTCAAGGCGGGTGGGCTGGGCCTGAACCTCACGGCGGCGGACTACGTGTTCCTCCTCGATCCGTGGTGGAACCCGGCGGTGGAGGCGCAGGCAATCGACCGGACGCATCGGATCGGCCAGACGCGGCGCGTGTTCGCGTCGCGCCTCATCGCGCGCGACACGGTGGAAGAAAAAGTCCTCGAGTTACAGCAGTCGAAGCGTGACCTCGCGGAAGCCATCATCGGCGGGG